>NZ_FNWJ01000002.1:310381-610381 GCF_900108055.1 Thermoleophilum album
GACGAGCGCGACGCTGGGCGCCGGCAGGTCCTCAATCTCGGCCACACGATCGGGCACGCGATCGAGGCCGCTACCGACTACCGCCGCTACCGTCACGGCGAGGCGGTCGCCGTGGGTTTGCTTTGCGCTCTTCGACTGTCCGGCCGGGAGAACCTGCGTCAGGAGGTTGCCGAGCTTTTGCGTGCGCGCGGCTTACCCATCACGTACAGCGGCGCCGACCCGGAGCGCGTCGTCGAGCTGGTCGAGCGCGACAAGAAACGGACGGGTGGACGCGTGCCGTTCGTGCTGCTCGAGGAGCCGGGGCGCGTGACGCCCGGTCACGAGCTACCGCGCTCCGAAGTGTTGGCGGCGGTCAAGGAGGTCTACGCGCCGTGAGTCCGGCACGTGCGCGAGTAGCGGTGATGCACGGCGTCAACTTCGACGTCCTCGAGCGCCGCTCGCCGGAGCACTATGGCGGCATCACGCTGACCGACCTCGAGGTGCGGATCAAGCTGTTCGGGCGTGAGCTCGGCTTCGAGACGATCTTCTCGCAGACGAACCACGAGGGGGAATTCTGCGAGCAGCTCCACCGCGTCGCCGACAACGCCGACGCGCTGATCCTCAACCCTGGTGCCTGGACGCACTACTCGTACGCGATCCGCGACGCCCTCGAGGTGGCAGGGGTGCCGGCGGTGGAGGTGCACCTGTCGGCCGTCGACGAACGCGAGGAGTGGCGGCGCCGCTCGGTGATCCGTGACCTCTGCATCGCGACCGTGCAGGGCAAAGGCGTCGAGGGCTACCGCGAGGCGCTCGAGATCATCGCCCGCGCGCTCGGGTTCGAGCGTTGAGCGCGACGACTGGCAAGCAGAGCGCCGAGCAGCGGTTCGCGCAGCGCGTCGAAGGGGCGCTGGCGGCGATCGCCGAGCGCCAGCTCGACACGTTGCTGGTCACGAACCTCGTCGACGTGCGCTACCTATCGAACTTCAGCGGCACCAACGGCGCGCTCGTGCTGGGAGCCGAGGAGCGGGTGTTCATCACCGACTTCCGGTACACGGAACAGGCGCGCGCGGAGCTGCGGGGCGGCTTCGAAATCGTCGAGGAGTCGACCGACATGATGCGGGCGATCGCCAGGCATCTGCGGGGGCGCGCAGGTTTCGACGAGGCGCACCTCACTGTGCGTGCGCACCGCCGGCTCGCCGAGGCGGTCGGCGAGCAGATCGAGCTGGTGCCCGTGAGCGGCGTGGTCGCGGCCTTGCGGAGGGTGAAGGACGAGGCCGAGGTGGCAGCGATTGCGGCGGCTGCAGAGCTCGCCGACGAGGCCCTGCGACGCCTATTACAGCAGCCGGTCGTCGGGCGTAGCGAGCGGGAGTTGGCGTGGGCGCTCGAGCGCGAGATGCGGGAGCTGGGGGCGGAGGGTGTGGCTTTTCCACCGATCGTCGCGTCCGGTCCGCACTCGGCGCTGCCGCACGCGCGTCCCCGCGAGGTGCCGGTCGAACGGGGCAGCCTGCTGCTCTTCGATTGGGGCGCTCGAGTCGACGGCTATTGCTCGGACTGCACGCGCACTTTCGCGGTCGGCGCGGTGGGGGAGGAGGAGGTCGAGATCTACGAGCTCGTGTTGCGCGCGCAACGGGCGGCGCTCGAGCAGGCGCGAGCGGGAACTGGCTGTGCCGAGCTCGACGGTGTGGCGCGGGCGGTGATCGAGGAGGCGGGACACGGCGAGCGCTTCGGGCACGGTCTCGGTCACGGAGTTGGTCTCGAGGTGCACGAGGAGCCGCGGGTCGCGCGCTCCGGGGAGGGCAAGCTGACGGCGGGAGAGGTCGTGACGATCGAGCCGGGTGTGTACCTGCCCGGGCGCTTCGGTGTGCGCATCGAGGACCTGGTCGTGATCGGCGAGCAGGGGCCTCGCGTGCTCAGCGGTATCGACAAGGAGCTGCAGACGATCGAGTAATTGCGGCGCGCCAAGTTCCCGCGGCGCGCCGAGTTCCGTCCGGAGCGCAGGCGAACATATGTTCGCCATGGACGGTTTCGAGCAGCGGCGACTAATCGTCTGCGTGCTGGTTCCCGATTTCGAGCTAGCGGCCTTGGTGGGTGGGCGCGAACGGTTGCTCGAAGGGCCGCTCGCAGTCGCGCCCTCCGATCCCTCGCGTCAGGGTGTGGGTGCGGTCTCGCCACCCGCTCGTGCTCGTGGCGTCAAGCCGGGAACGAAGCTTGTCGAGGCGCTTGCGCGGTGTCCGGAATTGCGCCTCGTGCCGCCCGACCCGGAGCGGGTGGGGGCCCTCTGGGGAGCGTCGCTCGACACGCTCGAGCGACTCGGTGCGCAAGTCGAGTCGGACCTCCCAGGGCTCGCTTTCTTCGCGGCTGACGGGCTGCTTTGCCTCCACGACGGTCGCTTGGAGCGGCTACTCGCGACCGTGCGCAAGGAGCTGAGAGGCACGGTCGGCGACGTCGGTACGGTGCGTTTCGGAGTTGCACCGGCGCGCTTCGTTGCCTGGACCGCGGCGATGCTTGCGCCGGCGCGTCGCGACCGTGAGCGCCGCGAGCTGATCGCCGGCAAGCTTTTGGGAACGGCGGCGGCTGGCGCGGTCGGTGCGTCGCCACTCCCGGCGACGTTGGTCGTGCCACCCGCATCGTGCGCCCGCTTCTTGGCTTCACAGCCGGTCAGCCTGCTCGCGCTGCGCCCCGAGTTGCAGACGACGGCTGCGCTCCTTGAACAGCTCGGTATCGCGACGCTCGGGGACCTCGCTGCCCTGCCTCGCGCCGCGCTCGCCGAGCGGTTTGGGCCGGAAGGGCTGCTCGCCTACGAGCTCGCTCGGGGGCGCGACACGGCGCTCCTGCCTCGCCGACCCCCCGAGCGGATCGCCGAGTCGCTCGAGCTGCCGGAGCCGGGCTGTCGTTTTCAGCTGGAGCGAGCGCTGACGATGCTCGTCGAACGCATCCTGGCGCGCGGTGAGCGGCGGGGTCGGAGCCTGCGCGTGCTGGTGCTCTCAGCGCTGCTTACTTCGGGCGGAAGTTGGCGTGTGCGGATCGTGCCACGCCGCCCGACTGCCGACAGCGAGCTCTTGTGCACACTGCTCGCTCAAAGCTTGGAATCGCTGCCGTCGCCGGCCGAGCGTCTGACTCTCGCGGTCGAGGAGTTCGGGCCATCGAACCCCGAGCAGCCGGCGATCAGCGGCTTGCACAACCACCAGGAAGACCGCCGTAGACGCTTGGCGGAGGCGGTTCGGCAAGTCCGGCAAGCGCTCGGTCCGGAAGCTTTGCTGCGGGTATTCGAAGCCGATCCCGATGCGCGTGTGCCGGAACGGCGAGCGCTGCTCGTCCCTTATCCCGAGCGATGAGAGAAAAGCCGAAAAGTCGGGTACGGCGTTTGGCGGAACCGAAACCGCTGCCGGGGGTGCGGCTAGGAGTCGATGGTCGCCCGCGGATGGTTGCCGGCGAAGCAGTTCAGTCGGTGCTCGAGGAGTGGCTCGTCGAAGATCGCTGGTGGACGGGCAAGCCGCTTCGTCGCCGCTACTTCGAGTTGGTGTTGAGAGATGGCCGCAACCTCGTTTGCTTCGAGGAGCACGGTCGCTGGTTCGCACAGCGGGCATGAGCGGCGGCGCTCACAGCCGAGCGGAGTCGGTGTCTCGAGGGTGGCTGCCGTCGCCCAAGCAAGTCGTCCGCTACGCCGAGCTGCATTGCCATAGCGCGTACTCGTTTCGCGATGGCGCCTCGCTGCCGAGCGAGCTGGCAGCGGCTGCTGCCGAGCACGGCTACGAAGCGCTGGCGGTCTGCGACCACGACGGCATCTATGGCGTTCTCGAAGCGGCTTTCGCGCTCCGCGGCGTCGGCATCAAGCCGATCGCTGGCGCCGAGTTGACACTCACCGACGGCCATCACGTGACGCTGCTGTGCCGAGATCGACGCGGCTGGTCGAACCTCTGTCGGCTCGTGACCCTTGCCCACGAGCGCACCAGGCGTTGGTCGCGCTGCGGCGAGAGACCGTGGCGCGCGCGTCTCGGCCGGTCCCGTCCACCGCTCGATCCGGCGGACGGCGAGCCGGCGGTAACGCTCGAGGAGGTCGAGCGTCACGCCGAGGGGCTCATCTGTTTGAGCGGCTGCGCCCGCTCCGGCGCGGTCGCCGGGCGCATCGAACGCGGTGATCTGGCGACCGCCCGTGCGGTCGCCGAACGGCTACTGGCGGCGTTCGGGCGCGAGGGCTTTTGGATCGAGCTGCAACGGCCGCTTTGGCGGCACGATCGCCGCCGCAATCGGCTGCTCGCGGAACTCGCCGGGCAGCTGCGCGTGCGCACGGTTGCGACCGGCAATGTGCACGCCCACTCGTCGCGTCGTGCGCGTCTCCAGGACGCACTGGTGGCGGTGCGGTTGCGGCGCGCGCTCGACGAGTGCGAGCCCGAGCGACGTGGAAACCACGCCCACGTGGTGGTTCCCCCGAGCGAGCTCGCACGTCGTTTCAAAGATCACTCGCGGGCGCTGGCGGAGAGCGTCGAGTTGGCCGAACGGATCGCTTTCGACCCGACCCGTGATCTCGGCTACTCCTATCCGGGCAGCGACGATCCCGATGCCTGCACTCGTCTCGCCGAGCTCTGCTGGTCGCGCTTCGAGCGTCGCTATCCGCCCGGTCATCGCCACCGCCGGGAAGCACAGCAGCGGCTCGCAGAGGAGCTGCGCGTAATCGCTCGGCTCGGTCTCTGCGGGTTCTTCCTGTTGCACAACGAGATACTCGAGCTGGCCCGCGAGGTAGCGCTAGAGCTACGCGGTCGCGAGGGTGCTAGGTCGCTGCTTGCGCCCGGTCGCGGCCGCGGCTCGAGCGTGTCCTCGATCGTCTGCTACCTGACCGGCTTATCGCACATCGATCCGGTCGCCAACGGTTTGGTGCTGGGACGCTTCCTGAACGAGCAACTGACGCGTCTGCCAGACATCGACCTCGACTTTCCGCGCGATCTCCGCGATCTTCTGATCGAGCGCGTACACCGTCGCTACGGCTCCGAGCGAGCGGCGCTGGTCTGCTCGTTTCCGACCTACCAAGTGCGCTCAGCGGTGCGCGACCTCGGCCTTGCCTTGGGTCTACCGCGAGCTGATCTCGAGCGCCTCGCACGGGCGCTCGAGCCGTGGCGTGAGCGCAACCGCATCGCCGCCGACGTCGAGGAGTTGCTCGGCGAGCGGGCGCGTCAGCCGCGCTGGCGAGCGTTGGTCGAGCTGGTAGAGGAGGCTCACGGGCTTCCCCGACACGTCGCCCAGCACCCAGGCGGCATGGTGATCGCGACGCGCCCCTTGACCGATCTGTGCGCTCTCCAACCGGCGGCGATGCAGGGGCGCTGGATGGTCCAGTGGGATAAGGACTCTTGCGCCGACGCTGGTTTTTTGAAGATCGACCTGCTCGGTCTCGGCATGCTCTCGGCGGTCGAGCGCTGTGTCGCCGAGATCGAACGGGTGCGCGGAGAGCGGATCGACCTCTCTCGCATCCCTTACGACGATGCTCCCACTTGGCGCTCGATCCAGCGCGCCGAGACGGTCGGTGTGTTCCAGATCGAGAGTCGCGCGCAGATGCAGATGCTGCGCCGCACACGGCCGCAGTCGCTGGCCGACCTGACCGTTCAGGTGGCACTGGTTCGTCCCGGCCCGATCCAGGGTGGTGCCGTCCACCCCTACCTCCAACGCCGCGAGCGTCTGCGCACCGACCCTCGGTATCGACCGCGTTACGAACATCCGGCGCTCGAGCAAGCACTCGGCGACACGCTTGGCGCAATCGTCTTTCAAGACCAGGTGCTCGAGGTCGCGCGTCTGCTCGCTGGTTTTACGCACTCCGAGGCCGAAGGTTTGCGGCGCTCGATGAGCCGTCGTCGATCGCGTGCGGCGCTCGACCTTTATCGCCGCCGCTTCGTCGATGCGGCGCTTGCCCGTGGTGTCTCTCGCGAGCTCGCGGAGCGGGTGTGGCGACAGATCGTCGGCTTCTCCGGCTACGGGTTCCCGAAGGCCCATGCCGCGGCCTTCGCTTTGCTCGCCTACCAGTCGGCGTGGTTGCGTGTCCACTATGCGCCCGAGTTCCTCTGTGCCCTCCTCAACGAACAACCGATGGGTTTCTATCCGCCCGACTCGCTGGTGCGCGAGGCGCGCCGGCGGGGGGTCGTGGTAAGGGGACCGTGCGTGCTACGCAGCGACCTTCGTTGCAAGGTCGAGCCAGCAGCTACCAGCGATTCGGCTGCCGCTTCCGAGAGGCTGGCGGTGAGGATCGGGCTCGGTTATATCGCTGGTGTCCCGCTGGCCGAGCTCGAGGCACTGGTGGCGGAGCGCGAGGCCGGCGGTCCTTACCGCTCACTTGCTGATCTCGCTGCCCGTTGCAGGTGTTCGCGGCAGACGCTTGAGCTTCTCGCGCTCGCCGGCGCCTGCGATGCGCTGCTCCCGGATGTTGCTCCCGCTGAGCGCCGTCGCCGCGCGCTTTGGGAGCTGGGGGTTGCGGCTGACTCGGGCGTGTCCCGTGGCCACGCGTCGCGCGGCCACGGGACACGCATTTCACGACGTCAATCGACGATTGGCAGGCAGCCGGCGCTGCCGCTGGAGGGGCTTGCGGCGCCTCGGCTTCCGGATCTCGAGCGATGGCAGGAGATGCTCGCCGACTACCGAACTCTCGGCCTTTCTTTGGCCGCCCACCCGCTCGCGTTGATGCGCGAGGGGCTGCCCGCAGGGGTGCTCTCGAGCCAAGAGCTCGAAGAGCAACCAGAAGGAGCGGTAGTGCGCTGTGCCGGGCTCGTAGTGATACGTCAGAGGCCAGCCACGGCTCGCGGCGTCACCTTCGTGCTGCTCGAGGACGAACACGGCACGATCAATCTGGTCGTGCCGCCCCCGCTCTACCAACGAAGGCGACTGATCGTGCGCTGCGAACCGCTCTTGCTGGCCATCGGGCGGGTCGAACACCGCACCGGCACGACCCACGTGGTCTGCGACGACGTCGAACGGCTGGTGCTGGAACCGCCGACACCGCGCCGCGCTCGCCTGCTCGAACCGGCGCGCGCATGGTCCGGGGCACCGCCGCGCGACAGCGACCTGCCGGCCGCTGCTTCCCGTCACGCGGCCCGCGCTAGCTGGCGTTGAGCACCCACTCGCCTCGCGTCGTCGGCACCGCTCCCCGCGCCGGTAGCTTCCCGAACGATGAGCGGCCGGATCCTTGTAGGCACCTCCAGCTGGGCGGACCCGGGCTTCGTCGCCGAGTGGTACCCGCCGGGTCTGCCGGCTCGTGATCGCTTGCGCTGGTACGCCGAGCGCTTTCCGGCGGTGGAGGTCAACTCGACCTTCTATGCCCTTCCCACTCGCGCGGTGGTGCGCCGATGGGCAGAGGAGACGCCGCACAGCTTCATCTTCGACGTCAAGGCGCACCGCGTGCTCTCCCGTCACGCTGCACCGCTCGCCTCGCTGCCGCGCGATCTGCGGCCCCTGGCGAGGACCAACGAGCGCGGTCGGGTCCTGCTCACACCGGAGCTCGAGGCAGCGCTCGCCTCGCGCCTCGTCGACGTCGTTCGCCCGCTTGCCGAGGCCGCGAAGCTGGGCGCCTTGCTGGTGCAGCTGACGCCTGCCTTCGATCCGGATCGCTTCGCTCTCGAAGAGCTCGATCGCCTGGTCTATGCGCTGCAGCCGCAGCGGGTTGCGATCGAGTTACGAAACCGCAAGTGGGTGACCGACGACCGCTTGGCGGAGACGCTTGCGTGGTTCCGGGAGCGAGACGTCACGTTCGTCTGCGTGGACGCCCCTCCGGGCGACCACCTCACGATCATGCCGCCGCTCGACGTGGTCACCAGCGGCCGCCTCGCCTACCTGCGCGCGCACGGCCGCAACACCCACGGCTACTTGACCGGCCGCACCGTCGCGGAGCGCTTCGGCTGGCGCTACTCCGACGAGGAGCTGGCGGAGATCGCTGAGCGCGCCAGACGCTTGGCTACGCGCGCCGACGAAGTGCACGTGATGTTCAACAACAATCGCGGCGACGATGCGCCGACCGCCGCCACGCGCTTGTTGGCGCTGCTCGGCCAGCAGCCCGCCGCGCCACGACAACCGCAGCTGCCTTCGGCGGAGGGCCCAGGCGGCGGTGCCTAAGCGCCTCCCAAGGGGCCCCTCGACAGCCCGGTTCAGACGCGCGCGAAGCGGAAGCGGCGGGTCCCTGCCGTCGCCGTTCCGGCCGGCAGCAAACGGACGCGCCGGGCGCGTGGACGTCGCCCCTCGGGCGAGGAGGCGAGGGTCGCGAGCGGCGTTTCGCTAAGGACGATTGACGTGGTTTCACTGATCGGACGCTGCATGTCGATGATGATCGGCCGCGACCTTGTGCTTCCGTCTGTGCGACGGGACGAAAATCGGGCCCGCACCTTCCGACATCGCGTAACACGCGGGGGCTCTGCGCAGCGGCGCGCCGCGACTCGCGCGGCTTCAGGCCCTGCGCAGCTCGAACCACACGCGCGTGCGGCCGTCCTCGCGCGTGACGCCCCAACGGTCGGCCAAGCGATCAACCAGGAACAGGCCCCACCCCGAAGCCTGGTCGTCATCGGCGCCGCGCGGTACGTGCTCGAAGCCGGGGCCCTCGTCGGCGATCTCGATCAGCACCTTGCTCCTGCCGACCGCCGCCTTCATCCCGATCGTCGCCGACCGTGCATGCTTGACGCTGTTCGAGATCAGCTCGGTAACGAGCAGGCGAGCGGTCTCCAAAAGTGGTTGATCGAGATCACCGCGCAGCTGCCAGAGGGCCCGTCTTGCCTGCGAGGCTGCCTTGGGACCGCCGGGCAGCTGGATCGAAAGGACATCTTCTACGTGGCGCTTACGTCGGGGGGCGTTGGCTGCCGGAACCGCACGGGTCGGGGTTTCTTCCAGGCGGCGCGACCCTAACGCCGAGGCCGTTGCTCGTCTGCCCATCGGTCGGTTCGCTCTCCCTCGTGCTCTCTGATGACCGACCCCGGGGAACCACGTCAAGGGGGTGGGGCTCCGGGGCATCTTGGCGCTACAGCTACATAATCTGTACCCGTAACGGGTGGGGACTGCAACATCTTGCACGAAGTCCTTCACTCGTGCGCCGGTAGCGCGAGCGAGGCGCGATCATTGGAGCGTGTCGGAGACCGGGGGAGTCGATCGCGCAGGGCGCGCCCCGGCGGGCTCGCCAGCGGTCACCGCTGACGAGCGCTGGCCGCCGGGGGTCGCGCGCGTGCTCGCGCCGAACCCCTCGCCGCTCACGCTCGAGGGCACGAACACGTACCTGGTCGAGGGATGGGTGGTCGATCCCGGTCCTAACGACGATCAGCACCTCGCGCGTGTGGTCGCGCGCGCGGGCTCTCGTGCCCGCGGCATCGTGTTGACACACTCGCACCCCGATCACGCCGACGCCGCCGAACCGCTGGCGGCAGCGCTCGGCGGGGTCCCGGTTGTCGCTCCGAGGGAGGGCGAGCAGGTAGGACCGTTCGTCGCCGTGGCAACACCGGGGCACGCCCTCGACCATGTTTGCCTGTTCTGGCAGGACGTCTGCTTCTGCGGCGACCTCGTAGCCGGCCGTGGTTCGGTGCTCATCCCCCCTGAGCGGGGCGCCCTGATCGCCTACCTACGCTCACTAGAGCGGGTGCGGTCGCTCGAGCCACGTGTTCTCTGCCCCGGTCACGGACCGCCGATTTGGAACCCGTCGCGCAAGCTCGACGAATACATTGCGCACCGTCTGAAGCGCGAAGAGATGCTGCTCGCGGCGCTGGCCGAGGGGCTGCGGGAAAAGCCAGCGTTGCTTGACCGCGCTTGGTTCGACGTACCACCCCAGCTGCGGCCGGTAGCGGAGTTGAACCTCCGCGCTCACCTCTGGAAGCTCGCCGAAGAGGGGCGCCTGCCGGCCGACGTCGATCCGGCCGACTATTGAGTCGCGAGCCGGGGTGACCGTCAGACAGCCGATCGGGCTAGCCTTCCTGCGCCCGAGGCGACCGTTCGGTTGACGAACCGAAGCGCCTCGCCCAGCGCTATGCAGGTCAGCACCAACAACTTTCGAAACGGCATCCACATCGAAGTCGAGGGGACCGTCTACCGCCTCCTCGAGTTCCAGCACGTAAAGCCCGGTAAGGGCGGTGCCTTCGTGCGCACCAAGCTGCGACGGCTGGACGACGGAGCAGTGCTCGAGCGGACGTTTCGCGCCGGCGAACGCTTCCGCCAGGTGCACACCGAGACGCGCCGCATGCAGTTCCTCTACAGCGACGGCAGCGAAGCGCACTTCATGGACACCGAGACCTTCGATCAGATCGCGATTCCCGAGGAGCAGGTAGCGGAGGCCTTGCGCTGGATCGCGCCCAATCAGGAGGTCGACGTGCTCTCGGTCGACGGCAAGCCGACGGAGGTGGTGCTTCCGAGCGCGGTCGAACTGACCGTCACCGAGGCCGAGCCGGGCGTGCGCGGCGACACCGTCTCCGGTGGGGGCGAGAAGCCCGCCACGCTCGAGTCAGGAGCGACGATCCGCGTGCCCCTGTTCGTCAACGTCGGCGACCGCGTGCGGGTCGATCCGCGCAGCGGCACCTATATCTCGCGCGCGTAGCGAATGCGCCGCTCCGAGCAGCGGCGCGCCGCGGTCGTCGCTCTGTACCAGCACGACGTCACCGGTCGCCCGCTAAGCGAGCTGCTCGGTAGCGACGCTCCGCCGTTCACCAAGGAACTCGTCGAGGGTGTCGAGCGACATCGCCAAGAGATCGATTCGTTGATCGAGCAGTACGCGGAGGGCTGGTCGCTGGAGCGCATCGCCCCGCTCGAACGCAACATCATGCGAGTCGCTTTGCACGAGATCCTGCACCGCCCGGACGTGCCCCTGGAGGTCGCGATCGACGAGGCGGTAGAGCAAGCGAAGCAGTTCTGCGCGGCCGACGCGCCGCGCTTCGTCAACGGCGTGCTGGCCGCCGTCGCGCGTGCCAAGGGCTTGGTCCGGGACTCCGGATAAGCCGCCCACGCGCCCCGTGAGCCACGCTCCGTGTGAGCCACGCTCCCTGATGACGCCCTCCCGGTAAGCGGCCCATTGCTTGAGTCGCGAGCAGTAGGGAGCGACCGGCGCTGGGTCGCTCGCGCCGAACGCTCGGTTATCGTCGCCGCCGTGGACGATCGCGATGGTCTGGGCGGCCGCGGGCCGCACGAGAAGGCTGCAGAGCCGAGCGTGGAGGTGCTGGCCGAGCGCGTCGAGGAGCTGGCGCGTCGGATCGCCGCCGACGGCGTCGACCCGGCGGCTGCCGAGGCGCTCGCCAACGAGGCCCGGATGCTTGCCGACGAGCTCTCGGCGAGCGTCGAGGCGCTCGCTCGCGACCGTTCGGATCGTCAACAGAGTCTCCTCTGATTGGGACCGATCCGCCGCGCGCCGCGTGGCCCACTGGCCCGCCGACACCATTACTCTCGGCTCGTGCGCCTAGCGGCGGATCCCGAGACCCTCTACCCGGTCGCGCTGCAGCGGCGGGTCGAGCGTTACTTGAGTGAAGAGCTGCCGTTCGCCGCGGTCGCCGGAACCGAACGCTTGGTGGAGGCGATGCGCTACTCGTTGCTTGCACCGGCCAAGCGCGTGCGGCCGGTGTTGGCGCTCGCCACCGCGGGAGCCCTGGGGCACGACCCGGATGAGGTGCTGCCCCTCGCCGCGGCGATCGAGATGATCCACACCTACTCGCTGATCCACGATGACCTGCCGGCGATGGATGACGATGATCTGCGCCGTGGGCAGCCAACCTGCCACGTCGCCTACGGAGAGGACGTCGCGATCCTCGCCGGCGACTGTCTCTTCGCGGAGGCCGTGGCACTCGTACTGCGCGAGCAGATCGGCCCACCGCAGCGCGTGCTCGCGGCGCTGCGCGAGCTGATCGAGGCGACCGGGCTCGCGGGCATGGTCGGCGGCCAGTTCCTCGATGTCAGCGGCGCCGCCGAGTCCGGGGAGATCGAGCGCCTCGCGCGCATGCACAGCCTCAAGACCGGTGCGCTGATCGCCGCTTCGGTTGGTTCCGTATTGACGTTGGTCGGCCAGGATGGACCTGCCACAATGCCTTATCGGGCCTTCGCAGCCGAGCTCGGACTCCTGTTTCAAATCGTGGACGACATCCTCGACGTCAGCGGCAACGAACAGCAGCTCGGGAAGCGCCGCGGCTCCGATCAGCGTCTGCGCAAGATCACCTACGTGACCGCTCACGGTCTCGAAGGCGCACGCCGGCTGGCCGCAGAAACGCACGAGCGGGCGCTCGCGCAGCTCGCACGGGCGCCCGGCGAGACCGCTGAGCTGCGCCGGATCGCCGACTACGTGCTCGCGCGTCAACGGTGAGCGGTCGCGTCGACAGCACCTCGGGTGGGACCGGCGGTGCAGCCGAGCGGCGGCGGCTGCTCGATCGCATCGACGGTCCTGCTGATCTCAAGGGGCTCAGCGACGAAGAGCTCGCGCAGGTCGCCCAAGAAGTCCGCGAACTAATCATCGACACGATCGGCGAAATCGGCGGCCACTTCGGCGCCAACCTCGGGACCTGCGAGATCGCTGTGGCGTTGCACAGCCTGCTCGATTCGCCACGCGACAAGATCCTGTGGGACGTCGGTCACCAGGCCTACCCCCACAAGGTCTTGACCGGGCGCCGCGACCACCTCCACACGATCCGCAAGTACGGCGGGCTCGCGCCTTTCTGCTCGATCTTCGAGTCGGAGCACGACATCATGGGTGCCGGCCACGCCTCCACCGCCATCTCCTACGCGGTGGCCCTCAAGGAGGCGATGCGCAAGGGCTACTGCGAAGACGGTCACGTGGTCGCGGTGGTCGGCGACGGCGCGCTGACGGGCGGGGTCGCGTTCGAGGCGCTGCACAACGCGGGCGGCATGGAACTGCCGATCGTGATCCTTTTGAACGACAACGGCATGTCGATCGCGCCCAACGTCGGTGCGCTCGCGCGCCTCTTCAATCGGCTGCGCCTGAACCCCAAACTGCACCACGCGCGCGAGGACATCGAGGACGCGCTCACCAAGTTGCCGCTCGGTATCGGCGAGCGCATCGAGCGCCTCGGTCCGATCCTCAAGGAGTCGCTCAAGGCCTACTGGGCGCCGGGCCTCTTCTTCGAGGAGCTGAACCTCGCCTACGTGGGAGTGATCGACGGTCACGACGTGCGCGCCGTGCGGGAAGCGGTGCGCGAAGCGCTGCACGCCGAGCGACCGGTGGTGGTGCACTGCAAGACGATCAAGGGGAAGGGCTTCGCGCCGGCCGAGGAAGGCGGGCTCGAGGGCATGGAGAAGTGGCACGCCGCCAAAGCCGGTTCGATCCTCAACCGCGCGCCGGCCCCCAAGAAGCCGCCCAAGCCCTCGCCGAAGCCGACCTACACGGAGGTCTTCGGTCGTGCCCTGGTCGCGGAGTGTCGGCGTGACCCGCGCGTGGTCGGGATCACCGCGGCGATGAACTCGGGAACCGGCCTCAACATCCTGCAGCGCGAACTGCCCGACCGCTACTACGACGTAGGGATCGCCGAACAGCACGCAGTTTTGTTTGCGGCTGGTCTCGCGTTGGCCGGCGCCAAGCCGGTGGCTGCGATCTACTCGACCTTCCTACAGCGCGCCTACGACCAGATCGTGCACGACGTCTGTCTGCAGCGACTCAACGTGGTCTTCGCAATGGACCGTGCTGGCTTGGTCGGGGACGACGGTCCGACGCACCACGGCGCATTCGACATTTCGTACCTCAGGTGTCTACCTCACATCGTGCTGATGGCTCCGCGCGACGAGGCGATGTTGGTACGCATGTTGCGCACCGCGTTGCTCTACGACGACGGGCCGATCGCGCTCCGCTACCCGCGCGGCGAGGCGGTGGGGGTGCCGATCCCCGAGGATCCAGAACCGATCGAGATCGGCCGTGCGGAGGTGTTGGCGGCAGGCGAGCGGGTAGCCCTGGTCGGTTACGGGTTCGGCGTGCGGGTGGCT
Organism: Thermoleophilum album; assembly: GCF_900108055.1. GTDB lineage: Bacteria > Actinomycetota > Thermoleophilia > Solirubrobacterales > Thermoleophilaceae > Thermoleophilum > Thermoleophilum album. Next base: position 324,269 of record NZ_FNWJ01000002.1, read on the forward strand.
TTGGAGGCAGCCGACCTGCTCGGCGAGGTCCACGGCATCGAGCCGACGGTGGTCGACGCTCGCTTTTGCAAGCCTCTCGACGAAGAGCTCTTGCTCCGGCTAGCGGCCGAACACGAGTTGCTGGTGACGATCGAGGAAAACCAGTTGGCCGGGGGCTTCGGTTCGGCGGTCGTCGAGCTCTTGTCCGACAAGGGGCTTGCGGGAACCACGCGCGTCGTCCGTTTCGGCCTGCCCGATCGCTTCGTCACGCACGGTGCGCCGGCGCTCCTGCGGCGGGAAGTCGGTCTGACCGGCGAGCACGTGGCTGCCCGCGTAGCCGAGTTGGTGCTAGCACGTAGCGAGTTTGTGGCCTGAGCGTCGGGCTAGCCGGCGAGCTTCTGGGCCCCGGTCTGTTCGCCGCGTTTGCGACCCGCCGAGGGATCGCGTCGCTCCCTCTAACGGCGACGACCCCGCGTTAGCGGGGCCGTGGCCTGAGGGAGGAGTGATGCGGTTGTTCGTGTGGTTGGAGGAAGTCTTTTCGTCTGGTCGCGTTAGACGCCCGGCGAAGCTGTGTAGCGGGTGGCGAGGTTGATCGCGAGAGCTGCCGCGCCGATGGTGGCGAAAAGCAGCGCTGCCTGCGGTGAGTTGCCCACCGCGAACCCCAGCGATGCCAGCAAAAGTCCGATTGCGAGCCCGCGGTCGTACGCTGCCTGCGCGCGCAAAGGCAGGCCACCCCTGCCAGCGTCGGCGCCGGCACCGGCGAGTGCGATCGCAAGGCCGCCAGCGAGCGCGCCGGTCACGGTAGCCGCCGCGCCCAGACCGAGGGCCACCGGCAGCACGACAAGCGCCGAGCCGGCGACGAATAGTGCCGCCGCACGCAGCCCGAGCATCGTGTTGGAGCGTCCTGCCATCGGCTCCGAAAGGTATGGTCGACGGTCATCGAACTGTGTGAGGTCGCTCACACTCCGTGAGCGGGGGCTTGGAGCGAGCCAGCGGTCCGCGGTTACGCTGCGTCTGTGGCTCGTGCGAAGGGAAAGGTTCGGCTCGACCTGTTGCTATGCGAGCGCGGTTTTTTCGCCACGCGTTCGCGCGCGGCTGCTGCTGTGATGGCGGGGGAGGTGCTGGTCGGCGAGCGGCGCGAGCGGGCGTCCAAGCCGGGGCAACAGGTGTCACGCGATGTAGCCCTGGCGCTGGTCGAGCGCCCACGGTACGCCTCGCGCGGCGGTGACAAGCTGGAGTGGGCGTTGCGCGAGACCGGCGTCGAAGTGGCTGGTCGCCTGTGTCTCGACGTCGGCGCTGCGACCGGCGGCTTCACGGATTGTCTGCTCGCCCACGGCGCGCGGCGGGTGGTAGCGCTCGACGTCGGTCGCGGACTGCTCGAACCGCGCCTGCGCGAGGACCCTCGGGTCGTAGTGCTGGAGCGTCTCAACGCACGACACCTGGAGCCCGGCGCGCTGCCGTTCGCCCCGTCGCTGATCGTGATCGACGTCTCGTTCATCTCGCTGCGCAAAGTCCTGGCGCCGGTCCTGCGTTGTGCGGCCGCTCGCTTTGACTGCCTGGCGCTGGTGAAACCGCAGTTCGAACTCGGACCGCGCGAGGCGCCGGGGGGCGTCGTCGCCGACGGTGCTGCGCGTACGCGGGCACTGGTCGAAGTCGGTCGTTTCGCGCTTTCGCAGCTGGACGTTTCAGTGCTCGGCTTCGCTCCCAGCGGGGTCCCCGGACCGGCGGGAAACTTGGAGACGTTTGTCCATCTGGCCGAGCGGGACCGAGGGGGCTTGACCAACGAGGGGGAACTGGTGGCGGCAGCCGAGCGTGCAGAAAAGCGGTGGCAAGAGCTGCGCGGCGAAGGCGCTCGCGACAGCGACCGGTCGGCGCCGCCGCCGGTGGCGACGCGGCGCGACGAGGGCGCCCGGCGGGCAGGCTGATACGTGAGCGAGGCAGCTACGCCACAGACGATCGATCGCGGCGGGCTATCCAGACGGTCCGCGCCGGCGACGGTGACGGTCTTCACGCGCCGCAACCCTGCCCGCACTTCGGCGGCGTTGCGGCGGCTCATCGAGTTGGCGCGGGCGAGTGGCGTACGGGTGCAAGTACCACAGGAAGAGGTCGCCAAGCACGGTCTGCGGCCGGATCGGGACGGCGTCGTCGAAACGGCTGCCGGCAGCCCTTGCGATGTCGCAGTCGCGCTCGGCGGCGACGGCACGATCCTTCATGCGCTGCGCACCTACGCGGGAACTGGCACGCCGGTGTTCGCGATCAACTTCGGTGCGATCGGCTTTCTCGCGACCATTGAGGGCGATCGCCTCGAAGAAGGTTTGGCGCGACTGTTCAGCGGAAACTTCGAGGTCCTCGCACTACCCGCACTAGAGCTCGAACGGCAGGGCGAGCGCCACATCGCGTTCAACGACGTCGCCGTTCACCGTCGCCACGGGGGGCGCGTGGCGGAGCTCGCCTACTTCGTCAGCGGCGAAGAGCTCGGCGAGGTGCGGTGCGACGGCCTGGTGGTTGCCACGCCGGCCGGCTCTACCGGCTACAACCTCGCCAACGGAGGCCCGGTGTTGGCGTGGGGGGTGGAAGGCTACGTCGTGTCCTTCATCGCCCCGCACACCCTCACCGCCCGGGCGCTGGTGGTGGCGCCGGCGGATGACCTCGAGCTGATGAACCGCTCGGCCGAAGAGGCGGTCGACGTGGTCTGCGACGGCCGCACGGTTTCGGAGCTCGAACCGCACGAGCGGCTGCCCCTCAGGTTCGTGCCGAGGCGTGCCCTGCTTGCCCAGCTGCCGGGCGCGTCCTTCTACGCGCGTTTGCGCAGCAAGTTCGGCTTGCTGGCGAGTTGACGCTGCTTCGCGGCGCCTTGACGGGGGCGATCCGTCGGGCGCCGCTGCTACTAGAGAGCAAGCGCTGTGCTTACTGAACTGCGTATCGACAAGCTGCTTTTGATCGACCGTGCCGAGCTCCGGCTGGCGCCCGGCCTGAACGTGATCACCGGTGAGACCGGCGCTGGCAAGACGCTGCTCGTGCACGCGCTCGAGCTACTGCTCGGAGCGCGTCCACGCAAGGGCTGCGTGCGACCGGGGTCCGAGGAGGCTTGGGTGGAGGCGGTCTTCGAGACGTCACCGGACCTCTTTGCCGGGGAGGGCCTCGGCCTCGAGCGGGCGCGGGCGTTGGCAGCGGCCGACGAGGAGCTGATCGTCGCGCGCCGGGTAGGCGCTGATGGACGCTCACGGGCCTACGTCGGGGGGCGAGCGGTTTCGCTTGCCGATCTTCGCGCGGTGACCGAGCGTCTGCTCGGGTTCGTCGGGCAGCACGAGCACCGCCGGCTGCTGAGCCCCGGTTTCCAGCTCGATCTGCTGGATCGCTTCGCGGGCGATCGCCAGCAGGAGCTCAGGGACTGTGCGGCCGCCGCGCACCAGGAGCTAGTAGCGGCCCGCCGGCGCCTCGACCAGCTCGAACAAGCGGCCGCGGGGCGCGAGCGCGAAATCGATCTCCTGCGCTTTGAGCTCGCGGAGATCGATGCGCTGGCGCCGAGCGTCGCCGAGGAACTCGAGCTGCGCAGCGAACGGGAACGCCTGCGGCGCGCTGAGGAGCTTGCCCGCGCTGCCTTTCTCTGTGCGGAAGCGCTAGCTGGTGAGGGAACCGAGGTATCGGCGTTTGGCGACGTGCTGGCGGTCGCCGAGCGCGAGGCGGCGGCGGTCCGCTGCGCCGATCCCGATTTCGACCGCTTGCTCGCACGGCTGGAATCGCTCCGCCTGGAAGCGCAGGACCTAGCTGCGGAGCTGCGCTCCTACGGCGAGCGCAGTGAGAGCGACCCGGAGCGCCTGGCGGCGGTCGAGGAGCGGCTCGAGCGTTACGACCGCCTGCTGCGCAAGCACGGAGGCACGGTCGGCGCGGTGCTCGAGCACGCGGCTGCCTGCCGCGAGCGCTTGGCGCAGCTGGAGGCTGTCGAGGACGCGATCGCCGAAGCGCGCGAGCGCGTCGAAGCGCTTGCCCACGGCTACGACGAGCTCGCCACGGCGCTTCACGAGAGCCGCGTCAGCGCGGCGCCGCGACTGGCGCGCGCGGTCGAGCGCGAGCTGCGGGCGCTCGCCTTCCCGCACGCCCGCTTCGAGGTGCGGGTCGAGCAGGCGGCGGTCGCCGGCCCGCTCGGGCGCGACGCGGTCGCCTTCGCGCTCGCCGCCAACCCGGGTGTCGACCCAGCGCCGATCCGCGAGGCCGCATCCGGCGGCGAGCTTTCACGCGTGCTGTTGGCCCTGACCGCGGTGGCGGGTGCCGGCGAGCTGCCGACGATCGTGTTCGACGAGATCGACGCAGGCGTCGGGGGTCGAACGGCACACGTTGTCGGCGAGCGCCTGGCGTCGGTCGCTGAAAGCACGCAGGTCCTCTGCGTAACCCACCTCCCGCAGGTCGCGGCCCGCGCCGACGCCCACTTCAGGGTCGTCAAAGAGCTCGCCGCGGGCAGCGCCACGACTAGGGTCGAGCGTCTCGCCAACGACGCCGTCGTGGCCGAGCTTTGCCGCATGCTGGGAGCCGACGAAAGCGATGCCGGAGCGCGGCGCCATGTCGAGACGCTGCGGCGAGCCGCTTGAGGGCGTGGGCGGAGAGCGCCGGCTCGTGGGACCGCCGAGTCCGGGTCTAGACTCGATCTCCGTGAACACCGCCGACGCCCCGAGCACGCGTTTCCTGTTCGTGACTGGCGGTGTCGTCTCGGCGCTTGGAAAGGGCATCGCTGCCGCCTCGATCGGTCGCCTGTTGGTCGCCCGCGGCCTGAGCGTCGCCCTGCTCAAGTTCGATCCCTACATCAACGTTGACCCGGGCACGATGAGCCCGTTCCAACACGGTGAGGTGTTCGTCACGGAGGACGGCGCCGAAACCGACCTCGACCTCGGCCACTACGAGCGCTTCACGGACGTCAACACGACGCGCGCATCCAACGCGACCGCCGGCGCGATCTACGACGCCGTGATCCGCCGCGAGCGTCGCGGCGACTACCTCGGCGGCACCGTACAGGTAATTCCCCACATCACCGACGAGATCAAAAGCCGCATTCGTCTCGTCGCCGAGGCGCAGGCCGCCGACGTCGTGATCTGCGAGGTCGGCGGCACGGTCGGTGACATCGAGTCGCTGCCGTTCCTTGAGGCCTTGCGGCAGTTCCAAGTCGACCTCGGTCGCGAGCGCTGCATGTTCGTGCACGTCACGCTCGTGCCGTTCCTCGGGCACGCCGGTGAGCTCAAGACGAAACCCACCCAGCACTCCGTTCAGGAGCTGCGGCGCATCGGCATTCAGCCGGACATGGTCATGTGCCGCAGCGAGGAGCGCCTGGGGCGCGAAATTCGCGACAAGATTGCGCTGTTCGCGAACCTGCCGGAGCGCTTCGTGGTGTCGGCTCCCGATGTCGACTTGATCTACAAGGTTCCGCTCGAGTTCCGACGGGAAGGCGTCGACGAGCGAATTCTCGAGCACTTCGGGATCTCCGCACCTGAGCCCGATCTGCGCGAGTGGGAGCAGCTCGTCGCACGCTATGACTCGGCAGTCGAGACCGTCCGCATCGGGCTTGTCGGCAAGTACACGAAGCTCGCCGATGCATACCTCTCGGTCACCGAAGCCTTAGGTCATGCCGGGGCCCACCACTTGGCGCGAGTCGAGGTGCGTTTCGTCGACGCTGAGCGCCTCGGTGAAGAGGAGACCGAGCGGTCGTTGCGCGAATGCGACGGCGTACTGATTCCGGGCGGCTTCGGGCAGCGCGGCGTGGAGGGCAAGATCGAGGCCGCACGTTTTGCGCGCGAGCGCGGCGTACCGTTCCTCGGGATCTGCCTGGGGATGCAGATCGCGGTCTGCGAGTTCGCACGCCACGTGGCGGGCATGGAGGGCGCCAACTCGACCGAGTTCGATCCCGAAACGCCGTACCCGGTGATCGATCTCTTGCCCGAGCAGAAGGAAGTTCGCGATCTCGGGGGCACGATGCGGCTAGGCGCCGATCCGGTCAAGCTGCACGCAGGCACGCGGGCGCGGGAGATCTACGGCGAAGCGGTGGTCTACGAGCGGCACCGCCACCGCTACGAAGTCAACAATCACCTCCGTAAGCGGCTCGAGCGAGCTGGTCTGGTGTGCTCCGGTACGTCCCCGGACGAGCGGCTGGTGGAGATCGTCGAGCTGCGCGACCACCCGTTCTTCGTCGCATCCCAGTTCCACCCGGAGTTCAAGTCGCGTCCGACCCGCCCGCACCCCCTGTTCCGAGAGTTCGTCGGCGCTGCGCTGGAACAGGCGCGCCGGCGCGGTGCTGCGAGCGAAACGGCAGGCTCCGAGGCACGTTCGGTCACGGCCCGCGGGAGCTGAGCGGCGTTGGCCTTCGAGCGCGTTTCCTCGGAGGTCGTCTGGCGGGGCCGGATCGCGACGGTGCGTGTCGATCGCTTTCGCCACGACGACTCGCCGGAGATCGCGACCCGCGAGATCGTCGAGCACCCGGGCGCGGTCGCTGTGCTCGCCCACGATCACGAGTTCCTGTACATGGTTCGCCAGCCGCGGGAGGCGGTTGGGGAGGAGGCTCTGCTGGAGTTGCCTGCAGGCAAGCTCGACGGCGCGGACCGCGACCCCTTAGCTACGGCGCGTCGTGAACTCGCCGAAGAGGTCGGCAAGGGAGCTGCGCGGTGGCGCTGGCTGATGAAGTTCTACACCTCGCCCGGCTTCGCCGATGAGCAGGTTCACCTTTTTCTTGCCACTGACCTACACGACGAAAGCGCCGAGAGCGCGGACGATGAGCGGATCGAGGTGGTGCGCTGGCCGCTCGAACGCCTCGACGATGCGATCGCCGAATGCGCCGATGCGAAGAGCCTCGTAGGACTCCTCTGGCTGCGGCGCGAGCAGCTCACTGGTCGCTTCCCGTGAGCACCACGAAGTCCGCGGAGCGTCCGCGGCACGAGCGCCTGGTACTCGACTTCCTCGCGCACCTGGAGTTCGATCGGGGACTCTCCCGTAACACGCTCGCTGCCTACCGCAGCGACCTGCTGCAGTGGGGGGAATTCCTGCGCGAGCGACGACGCCACGCGCTCACCGCGCGACCGTCCGACGTGCAGGACTTCCTGGCCGCGTTGGCAGCGGGACGCGAGTCGAGGCGTCCAGCGCCGCAGCGACAGCCACGGGCTGCAGGCGAACCGCGCGCGCGCCCCACTACCGTCCGCCGCAAGGCGGCCGCGCTGAGGGCCTTTTACCGCTTTCTGCGCTCCGAGGGTCTGCGGTCTGACGATCCCACCACGGCTCTTCGCGCGCCGCGGCGGCCGCGCCGGGCACCGGCCGTGCTGCGCCGCGACGAGGTCGAGCGACTTCTGGCTGCGCCGCGCGGCAGCGACCCGCTCACGCTGCGCGACCGGGCGCTGCTTGAGCTGCTCTACGCCTGCGGCTTGCGGGCCTCGGAGGCGGCCGCTCTCGACCTTGGTGACATCGATCCCCAGGAGGCGCTTGTGCGCGTGCGTGGCAAGGGGGAGAAGGAGCGCCTAGTGCCAGTCGGGAGGGTTGCTCTGTCGGCGCTCGACCTGTGGCTCTCGCGGGGACGTCCACGGCTCGTCGGCGCCACAAACGAGCGCGCGCTGTTCGTCAACGCCCGAGGTGGGCGCCTCACTCGACAGGGCGTCTACACGATCGTGCGCCGACACGCACGCACCGCCGGTCTGGCGCGAAAGCTCAGTCCGCACACGCTGCGTCACACCTTCGCAACTCACCTGCTGGCCGGCGGCTGCGACCTGCGCACCGTCCAGGAGCTGCTCGGCCACGCCGACGTCACGACTACGCAGATCTACACGCAACTCGCGGCCGATCGTCTGCGCGACGATTACTACCGGGCTCATCCCCGCGCGCTGCACAAAGCCGTGCAGGAGCTCCCCGACCGCAAGTTTGATGCCTGAGCTTCCGGAGGTCGAAACGCTTCGTCGGCAGCTCTCGCCTGTGCTTACGGGCACGCGAGTGCTAGACGTCGTGGTCCACGACGCACGGCTCTGTGAGCCGCTTCCCGTTGGAGAGCTCGAAGCCGCGCTTCTCGGTCGCGTCGTGTTGCAAATCGCGCGGCGCGGTAAGCACCTGTTGTTCGAGCTCGGGGACGGCAGTTGGCTGGTGCTGCATCTGCGAATGACAGGCAACCTCTTGGTCGTCGAGCAGCGCTCGCCGCGACTTCGCTACGAGCGCGCCCGCTTCACCTTTGAGCGCCGCGCTGAGCGGGACGAGTGTGCTCTCGCCTTCTGTGATCCTCGGCGTTTCGGGACCGCGCAGGTCTTCCCCGATCGCTCGCGTCTGCTCGCCTGGCTGGAGGCGCGGCTCGGTCCGGAGCCTTTGTCGGACCGCTTCGACGCGGACATCCTGGGCGCCGCGATCGCTGGCCGCAGAGCACCTATAAAGGCGCTGCTGTTGGATCAGCGGGTGCTCGCCGGTGTCGGCAACATCTATGCCGACGAAGCGCTCTTTCGGGCGGGCATCCATCCCGCACGCCCCGCTTGCAAACTGCGGCGCGCGGAGCTCGAGGCACTGGTGTCCGCGATCAAGGCTGCGCTGGAAGCCGGGATCGAACACCAGGGCGCGTCGATCGACGACTTCCGCCACAGCGACGGTCGGCGCGGACGCTTCCAGGACGAGTTTCTCGTACACCGCCGCCTCGGTCAGCCCTGCCCACGCTGCGGCGAAAAGATCCGCAAGGAACGGATCGCCGGGCGTGGCACCTACTACTGCCGCCGCTGCCAGCCGCCGCCGCGCGCTAGGCGGCGAGCAGCTCCGGCAGACGCCCCGCGCGGTCGGCCGCCAAGAGCTCGCTGAAGCCGCCGATCGGGCGGTCGCCGACGACGATCTGCGGGAACGTGTAGCGGCCGGTCAGCGCCACCAGCTCGGCACGTCCGGCGGGGTCGCGCGCGAGGTTGACCTCGCGGTAGCGGATGCCACGGGCCTCCAGCAGCCGCTTCGCGTGGGTGCAGTAGGGACAAGGTTCGGTCGTGTAGATGACGACCTGCGCGACGCCCTCGTGAGCGGTCTCGGTGACCGTTTCGTCCGTCATCGAAGCCACAGTGTAAGACGGTGAAAAAACGTCCCTACGAGTGCGAGGCGATCGTCGTCAGGTCGATCCGTTACGGCGAAGCGGACCGCGTGCTGCACCTTTATGCGCGCGAGCTCGGCCGGGTCGCTGCGATCGCGAAGGGTGTCAGGCGCGGCCGGTCGCGGCGCGCCGGGCGCCTCGAGTTGCTCGTGCGCGCGCGCATGACGTTGCGGCGCGGTAGCGGCGAGCTTTTCACCGTCGGTCAGGTCGACACCGTTCGCGCGCACGCACGGTTGCGCGAGTCGCGGGCGGCGCTTCTTTGTGGGCTCGAGCTTGGCGAGACCGTCGCGCGGCTGCTCGACGCGGCCGAACCGAACGTCGCTGCGTACAACCTGCTGGGCAATGCGCTCGACCTGCTCGACCGCGCCCCCGAGCGCGCCGGGCAGGCTTTTTCGCTCGCTTTTCGCCTCAAACTGATGCTCGCCGCCGGCTTCTGTCCAGAGCTTGCGCGCTGCGCCGAGTGCGGTGAGGAGGCCGCTGTCGCGGGCTTCTCGCCGGCTTCCGGCGGCATCGTCTGCGAGCGCTGCGCGAGCGGCTCGTTGCCGTTCGGCCGGGAAGAGCACGAGTTCGCGGTGGCGGCGCTGACGCACCGACTCGCTGAGACTCCAACGGCCAGCGATCAGGCGCTCGCGCGCATCGACCGAGCACTGGCCGCGATGCTCGAGCGACACGCGCACGTCAAGCTCAGGCGGGTGGCATGATCGGCGTCGCGATGGAGCCGGAGCAGTTGCGCGGCGAGGCTTTCAGGGCCCGCATCGAGCGCCTCGAGGAGATCATGCTCTCGCCGTTGGCGCAGCGCTCCTACCCGGCTCGCCGACGTCGACCGGAGCCCGACTCGACCCATCGCACCCCCTTCCAACGCGATCGCGACCGCATCGTCCACTCCAAGGCGTTCCGCAGGCTGAAGCACAAAACCCAGGTCTTCATCGCGCCCGGCGGTGACCACTACCGCACGCGTCTCACGCACACGCTCGAGACCTGTGGCATCGCTCGCAACGTGGCACGAGCGCTGGGTCTCAACGAGGACCTGACGGAGGCGATTTGCCTCGGTCACGATCTCGGGCACGCGCCCTTTGGTCACATCGGTGAGCAGGTTCTCGACGAGTGCGCGCGGGAGTATTTCGGTCGCGGCTTTCGTCACAACGAGCACTCGCTGCGGGTCGTCGACGTCCTGGAGCGAGACGGCCAGGGCCTCAATCTCACCGAGCAGGTGCGGGACGGCATCCTGCGTCACACCGGTCCCGAGCAGCCGGCGACGCTGGAGGGCCGGATCGTGCGCCTGGTCGATCGCATTGCCTACATCAACCACGACATCGACGACGCGCTGCGCGCCGGCGTTCTCGACCGCTCAGAGTTGCCGCGGGCGGAGATCGAGCTGCTCGGCGAGACTGGATCGGAGCGGATCGAGACGCTCGTTCGGGATCTAATCGACCACTCGGCGGCCGCCGGCGACATCGTGCAAGGAGAGGAGGTTGGCGCGGCGATGGCGCGGCTGCGCTCGTTCATGTTCGACCGTGTTTACCTCGGTCCCGAGGCGCAGCGCGAGCAGCCGCGCATCGAGCGCATGCTGCGAGCACTGTTCGCTCACTACGTTGAGCACCCGCCGCCGGCGCTCGCAGCCCAAGCTTCGCTGGCGGATCGCGTGATCGACTGGCTGGCGGGCATGACCGACCGCTTCGCCATCCGCGCCTTCCAAGAGCTCGCCGTTCCCAAAGGCTTCTAGGGGCACCGGCGGCGATGCCGCAGTTCACGAGAGCTTCGCTGGAGCGCCTGCGCGAGGCCATCGACATGGTCGCGCTGGTAAGCGAGCGCACCGAGCTGCGCCGCGTCGGCAGCCGCTGGATGGGGCTGTGCCCGTTCCACGACGAGCGCACTCCGTCCTTTTCCGTGAACGCCGAGGACAAGCTCTACCACTGTTTTGGTTGTGGCGCGAGCGGCGATGCGATTCGGTTCGTCGAGGAGATCGAGGGGCTCGATTTCGTCGCCGCGGTGGAGGCACTGGCGGAGCGCTTCGGCGTCCAGCTTGAGCGCGAGGCGGTCGGGGCGGGGGAGGACGCGCAAACTCGACGCCGGCAGCGGCTGTTCGAGCTGCTCGCACGAGCAGCGGCCTTTTACGCGCGCGTCCTCTGGGAGAGCGAGGACGCAACGGAAGCGCGTCGCTACCTGGCTGCGCGAGGACTCCGAGAAGAAGTTCTACGTTCCTTCCGGGTCGGTTTCGCGCCGCCCGCCTGGGATCGGTTGGCGCGCGCGGCGGCCGCCCAGGGCTTCAGCGCCGACGAGCTGATCGCTGCCGGCCTTTGCACGCGCTCGCAGCGTGGCCTCTATGACCGCTTCCGGGGCCGTATCACCTTCCCGATCTGCGATCGCCGGGGACGAGTTCTTGGCTTCGGCGCGCGGCGCATGGGGACGGGCGAGGGACCTAAGTATCTGAACAGCCCCGAAAGCGAGCTGTTCCGAAAGGGCCGAGTCCTGTTCGGCGCCGACCGCGCGCGGGCTGCCGCCGCCAAGCGCGGGCGCGTGATCGTGGTGGAGGGCTACACCGACGTGCTTGCTCTGCACCAGGTCGGCCTACAGGAGACCGTGGCGGTGATGGGCACCGCGCTCGGCGAAGAGCAGTTCCGCGAGCTCGAGCGTCTCGCCCCGCGGATCGTTCTGGCGCTCGACCCCGACCGTGCCGGTTTGGCTGCGATGGAGCGTGCCGGCGAGCTCGCGGAGCGGCTGGGGTTGGAGTTGCGCGTCGCGCAACTGCCTGCGGGCAAGGACCCAGCCGACGTCGTTCAGGAGCTCGGCGGGGAGGCCGTCGAACAGGCGATTTCGTCGGCGACACCGCTGCTCGAGTATCAAGTGTCGCGCGTCCTTGCCGATGCGGACTTGGAGGACCCGCATGCGCGCGACACCGCGCTCGAGGAGACGCTTCGCTTGATCGCAGGCACGGACGCAGGTATCCATCGACAGCAGCAGCTCGTCCGCCGGGTAGCCGACGAACTCGACGTTCCTGTCGAGTGGCTTTCGGCCCGCCTGCGGGAGCACGTCGGCGGGGATCGCAGGCGTCGTCGAGCCGGCGCGGGAGACCACGCAACGCCGGACCCGGCGCTCATTATCAGCGACCCGTACGCGCCGGAACGAGAGTTCCTCGTCGCTGCGCTCGCGGCCGGCGAGGCAGGTGTATCGGCGCTGCGGCGGGCGCGCGAGGAGCTCTTCGCATCACCGCTCTGGCGTCGTGTTCGACGGGTGCTGGCGAGCGATCCGCAAGATCCACTACCGGCAGCCGAGCGTGACGGCGAGGCGACGGCGCGTGCCGTCTCCGAGCTGATCTCAAAAGCTCACGAGCGCGGTGGTGCGGACAGTGGCGAGCTCGAGGCACAACTGATGCAGCTCGAGCTGCGCCACGTGGAGCGGCAACTGCCGCGCGCGCTGCGCGAGCGCAGGCTCCAGGAGCACGCCGAGCTGGTGCGCCGCCGTCAGGAGCTTCTGCGCCAGATCGACCAGACGCTCGGGAGCAGCGAGCCATGAAAGCCGGCAAGAGAGTCAGCGCGCCGAGCACGCAACGGAACAGCGACGCGAAAGCAACGAACAACGGCAAGAACGGTGCTTCGCGGCGTAACGGCCGCAGCGGTGGCAGCCCGACCGTCGCCCCAAAAAGCAAGCGCGCAGCGGCCAGTGACCTGATGTCACGGAGTTCCGACGAGGCCGCCGAGACCACGCATGGTGCGCGACGGGCGGGCGTCGATCCGCCCTTCGATGACGACAGCCTCGAGCGCGAGGCGATCGACTCGCTGTGGGACGAAGAACCCGAAGAGTTGGCGTCTGAGGGGCACGGTGAAATACCCGACCTGTTCGACGAAGGCGGGGTCGTCAGCTCGGGACTCGAGCCGCCGCTTCCCGAGGAGGGCACCGAAGACGCAGTGCGCCTGTACCTGCGCGCGATTGGCCGGGTGCCGCTACTGACCAAGGAAGACGAGATCCGGCTCGCCAAGCGCATCGAGCGCAACGACATGGCGGCCAAGAACGCGCTGATCGAGGCCAACCTGCGGCTCGTGGTCTCGATCGCGAAGCGCTACACAGGTCGCGGGTTGACGCTGCTCGACCTGATCCAAGAGGGCAACGTCGGCTTGATCCGCGCGGTCGAGAAGTTCGATTGGCGGCGCGGCTACAAGTTCTCGACCTACGCAACCTGGTGGATCCGCCAGGCGATCACACGTGCGCTCGCCGATCAATCGCGGACCATCCGCATACCCGTGCACGTGGTCGAGCGCATGAACAAGGTGATGCGCGCGCGTCGCGATCTCGCCCAGAAGCTCAACCGCGACCCGACCACCGAGGAGTTGGCCCAGGCCGTCGGGATGCCACCCGAAAAGGTCGAGGAGATCATCAAGCTTGGGCAGGAGCCGGTCTCGCTCGAGACGCCTGTCGGATCGGACGAGGGTGATGCCGCCGAGCTCGGCGACTTCATCGAGGACGACTCCGAGCCGCCGCTTGAGCGCGTGGCCAACCGCATCCGCGACGAAGACCTCCGCCGGGTTCTGAAGCTCCTACCGTGGCGCGAGCGACGGGTTGTCGAGCTTCGCTACGGACTTGCGCCGGAGGGTCCGATGACACTCGAGGAGATCGGCAAGCACGTGGGGGTGACGCGTGAGCGGGTCCGCCAGATCGAGGCGAAGACATTGATCCTGCTCAAGAACCTCGAGGAGGCTCGGCGACTCGTCGGAACCACCGAGGAGGTGCGTTAGCCGCTTGCATCGCGGCTAGCATTCGCCGAGTCGCCGCCGCGGGTCGTAGCGACCGACTCTCGCGGCGAAGCGGTCCGGGGTAGCTCAATTGGCAGAGCGGCTGGCTGTTAACCAGTAGGTTGTGGGTTCGAGTCCCACCCCCGGAGCTCTAGCAGTTCCGCGGCACGCTGGGCGCCGTCGTTGTGTTCGGCCCAGCGTGCAAGTTCCGCTGCCCGGCGAGCGAGGAGATCGCTCGCGAGCGCGCGCAGCACCGCTCTCCGCAGATTCACGGGGGTCAATAAGCGTCGCGGCAGCAACAGCCCGGCCCCGAAGTGAGCGACGCGCGTCGCGTTCTCCGCCATGTCGTCGGCCGCTGGGACGCACAACACCGGCACACCGTGCGCGAGAGCGCGGACTACCGTCCCGTGCCCGCCGTGACAAACCACCAGGCTCGATCGCGGCATCGTCCGCCCGTACGACAACCAATCGACGAGCACTGCGTTTGGCGGCACCGCGATCGGCCGCTTGAGGGGTTTGCGGTTGGTTGTCGCCAAAACCCGCACAGGTGCGTTGGCTAACCCCGCCAGTGCCGAGCGCAAAAGTTCGTGCTGAGGATCCTGCGAGGTGCTCGGCGCGATCAGCACCAGCGGGTCGTCGCCCGGCGGAAACGGCACCTCGCCGTACGGCTGCTCCCACTGAAGCGGCCCGGAGACGGCCGCGAACGGCGGCATCCGTCTGCGCACCGCCTCCAATTGCGGGAAGGTCGCGACCAGCGCCAGCCGGCGCGAGATGCCGCCATGGGGGTAGGGAAGCGGTGGCAGACCGAGTCGCCGCCGCGCCTCGTTGAGCTCGCGCCGACCGCGCTCCTCGCCGCGCCGCACAAGCGGCCGCAAACTCCGCCACAACAGTCGACCGACGGGCGTCCGGGGCGGCAGCGCGCCGATCGCGTACGGTGCGAGTGCCGGGTCGGGCGTCGGCAGTAGGTGGGGCACGAGCGTCACCCAGGGTCGTTGTTCGAGCTCGGCGGCGAGGGCCGCGGCGATCGTCAGGATGTCGACGACAACGACGTCCGGATCGAACGCGCGCACCAACGGACGCGTCTCACGCGCCGCGCGCACCGCGGCCTGGTAGGGGGAGAGTGGCCGCTCCCGCGTTGGGAAGACCTGATACTCGGGCGCCGCTGCGAAGACCATGCCTTCCCGCTCGACGTGTTTGCGCCAAGCGCGCCACGTCTGCAGGCAGACACGGTGCCCGCGCCGCACCAACTCGCGCCCCAGAGCGATCTGCGGAAAAGCGTGGCCGGGATCGCCGAAGGCGGCGAGCAGGACCCGCAGCCGCTGACGTCCGCTCAGGGGCCGGTTGACGGGACCGTCGCTCTGAGGGCCCGACCGCTGCGTCTGCCGGACGCTCAGATCTGCGCCGCGAGCTCAGCCAGCTCGCGCACCATACGCAGCCGCTCCTGTGGATCGAACGACATCGGCGTGACCATCAGCGTGCCGACGCCCGCCTCCTTGTACACCGCTAGCCGCTCGCGCACCCGATCGCGGGGCCCGCACAGCGTGACCGTGTCGATCAGCTCCCGCGGCAAAGCGGCGGCGGCCTCCTCCTTCTTGCCCGATAGGTACAGGTCCTGAACTTCGCGCGCTGCCTCCTCGAAGCCGTAGCTCTGCACTAACTGGTTGTAGAAGTTGCGTTCGCGCGAACCCATCCCGCCGATGTAGAGCGCCAAATAGGGGCGCATCACGTCGCGCGCGCGGTCGATGTCTTCGTCGATGGCAACGTTCACCATCGGCGCGATGTCGAACCCCTCAAGCGAACGCCCGGCGCGTTGCGCGCCCTCCTCCAGCAGGCGCCGTGACTCCGCGACGTGCTCCGGCGAGAACAGAGTCGGGATCCAGCCGTCGGCGATCTCTCCCGCCAGCTGGGTGTTCTTGGGACCGAGCGCAGCCAGATAGATCGGGATGCGCTCCTGAACGGTCCCGATCATCAGCTTCAGCGGCTTGCCGGGGCCATCCGGCAGTGGCAGCTTGTAGATCTCGCCGTCGTACACCAACCGCTCGCGCGCCAGCGCCTTGCGCACGATCTCGATGTACTCGCGGGTGCGCTGCAACTGGCGCCCAAAGCGCTGCCCGTGCCACCCCTCGGCGACCTGTGGCCCTGAAGCGCCGATACCGAGGATCATCCGGCCGTCCGACAGGTGGTCCAGCGTCGCCGCGGTCATCGCGCACATTGCCGGCGAGCGCCCCGGAATCTGGAAGATCGCCGACCCGATGCGAATTCGCTCGGTCTGCGCCGCGACCCAAGCGAGCACAGTCGCTGCGTCCGAGCCGTAAGCCTCGGCCGACCAGACCGAGTCGAAACCGACCCGCTCGGCCTCGCGCACCAGCGCCAACTGGTCCTCGCGGCTGAGGCCGAGCCCCCAATAGCCGATGTGAATACCGAGCTTCACACTGCCCCCTTTCGGTCGCCGATCACGGCATGTCGCCCGGTCGCACAAATTGGATCTCCGGAACGATGCAGTTCGGCGAGCAGGAGAGCAGGAACCGCACCGCGGCGACGATGTCGGACGTTTGGATCATCTCCGACTCCGGCACATGCTCCTTGATCCACTCCGTCATCGGCGTTGCGACGAAGCCGGGACAGAGCGCCGTTGCGCGCACACCCTCGTTGGACAGCTCACGAATCGTCGCCTGAGTCAGCGCGACGACGCCGGCCTTGGCAGCCGAGTAGGCGGCGAGACCCGGCTGCGGAATCTTGCCGGCGATCGACGCCGTGTTGATGATGTGCGCGCGCCGGTGCTCGGCGCCCGCCTGCTTGAGCAGGGGTATGCACTCGCGCGTCATCAAGTAGACCGCGCGCAGGTTCACGTCGAGCTGAATGTCGAGCCGCTTGGTATCGGTTTGCTCGATCGGGCCCGCGATCCCAACGCCAGCGTTGTTTACGAGCACGTCCAGACGTCCGTAGCGCTCGCGGTGCTCGCGTGCCACACGCTTGATGTCCTCTTCCTCCGCCATGTTCGCGGCCACCGCGTGCACCTCGAGCCCGGCGTCACGCAGCGTGCGCGCCGCCTCTTCCAGCTTGTCCGGCTTGCGCGCCGAGATCGTCAGCGCGTAGCCGTCTTCCCCAAGTGCGCGCGCGATATCGAAACCGATCCCGCTGGACCCTCCGGTGACCAGTGCTGCGCGTTCTGGCATCGCTCCTCCTGGCTCGCTCACGACGAACCCGCGCCCGCTTCGGCCACGGCTTCGACATGCCCGAGCGGGCGAGGGCAGCGCGCGAAGGCTAACCCCCTAAGCTTCGGCGCGATGCCCCGAGCGCGCCTGCTTGTTCGTCGCCGCCCCCGCGAGGCACGCCAGACGAACGACCCGCGGGCACCCAGGCACGTGCGCTGGGCGGCGCCCTTGTTCCTGGTAGCGGTACTCGCCGGCTGCGGAGGCGGCAGCGACCGGTCGACCAGCGGGCCGCCACGAGTGGCTTTCCCGGCCGCCGCCAGCCGCACCCTCGACGAGGTTGCGCGGCTGGCTCGTCCTTCGCGCCTCGAGCTCGCTCCCGCGGGGGTCGTGCTGGAGCGCGGACGGCAGCGCTTCGGCTTCGCTTTGATCGACCCCCAACGGGGTCCGCGCTTCGGTGTTCCGGCGGCTATCTACTTAGCGGCTCCGGGAGGCCGCGCGCTTGGACCTTTCCCAGCGCGCGAAGAGTCGCTCGCCGTAGATCCGGCCTTTCGCAGCGAAGAGACGGCGCGCGACCGCGATGTGGCGCGATCGGTGCAGGTCGCTTACCCGCGCTTTCCGAGCCCCGGTCGCTACCGGGCCCTAGCGCTCGCCGAGGTCAACGGTCGCCTGGTGGCGACGCGACCCACCGAACTGCGGGTACTGGCTAAGAGCCCCGTCCCCGAAGTCGGTGAGCGGGCGATTCGTGTGCACACACCGACGCTCGCCGACGTGCGCGGCAACGTGCGGGCGATCGAAACCCGTACGCCCCCGGACGGCATGCACAAGGACGACCTCTACGACGTCATCGGTCGGCGCCCGGTGCTGCTCGTGTTCGCGACGCCCGCGCTCTGTCAGTCCCGGGTGTGCGGTCCCGTCGTCGATCTCGCCGAACAGCTGCGGGCGCGTCGGGGGAGCGAGGCGGCCTTCATCCACATGGAGATCTACCGCGACAACGACCCCAGCAAGGGCCTGCGTCCCCAGGTGCGGGCCTGGCGGCTGCCTAGCGAGCCGTGGGTTTTCGCGATCGACCGGCGGGGCCGCATCGCCGCTCGCATCGAAGGGGCGGCGAGCTACCGTGAGCTCGAGCGTGCGCTTGCCGCGGCCGTGCGCGGGGCGCCCTGAGCAGCCGTCGGCGCCGACACGCTGGGTTCGGGGCCGCTGTGCGCATGGGCCGGGCAGGATTCGAACCTGCGACCGTCGGGTTATGAGCCCGCCGCTCTGACCGCTGAGCTACCGGCCCCGGCGCAGCAGTCTAGGTCGCGGGGCGAGCCCTGACGGCGGCGTCCTTGTACTCTCGCCGAAGCGATGTTGGAGGGAGGTCAGCGCATGCGCAGCGAGCCGCGCGTGGTCGTTGCCCACGACTTCACCGAGGTGCTGGGCGGTGCCGAGCGGGTGCTCGGCGAGATCGCCGCGACCTTTCCCCAAGCGCCGGTTTACGCGCTGCTGGGTCGGCCGAGCGTTGCCGAGGCGCTGGGCATCGCCGACCGCTTTCACAGCCTGCTGCCGCCCCGGCGTCGTTTGTTGCGCTCGTATCGGCTGCTGGCGCCGATTCTGCCGGGGCTGGTTGAAAGGGTGCGTCTGCCCGAAGCGGACGTGTTGATCACCTCGAGCTACGCCTTCGCGCTCGGCTTGCGCACCCGCAACCGTGCTCCGCATGCCTGCTACTGCCACTCGCCGTTGCGCTTCGCATGGACGATGACGCGCGAGTACCGACGGCACTGGTCGCGGGGGGCGCTGACCGCCGCCGGCTTCGACCTCTTCGCAGCTGCGATGCGGCGACTGGATCGGCGAGCGTCGCGCAACGTCGATCTCTTCCTGACGCAGAGCGACTTCGTCGCCACGCAGATCCAGCAGTTCTACGGCCGTGAAGCGCGCGTGATCGGTGCTCCGGTGGACTGCGAGCGGTTCCACCCATCGGGTCGTCCGGCGGGCGACTACTTCTTGCTCGTCGGACGACTGGTTGAGCCTTACCTGCGGGCGACGGTCGCGCTCGACGCCTTCCGGATGCTGCCCGGCGAGCGACTACTGGTGGTCGGCGACGGTCCGGCTGCCGGCATCCTGCGCAGCCGGGCGCCCGACAACGTGTCGTTCCTCGGCCGGGTCGACGACGACCAGCTGGTGGAGCTGATGCAGCACTGCAAGGCGCTGATTTCGCCCACGCTGCACGACTTCGGTCTGGTGCCGATCGAGGCGATGGCTTGTGGGCGTCCGGTGATCGCCTACGGGGCAGGCGGTGCGCGGCGGACGGTGGTGCCCGGTAAAACCGGTGTGTTCTTCGAGGAGCCGACGCCCGAGGCATTGGCGGCCGCGGTTCGCGCCTTCGATCCCAGCGCCTTCGACTCGACGGAGATCCGCCGGCACGCCTTGCAATGGGATCGTCTGCGCTTCCGCGAGCGCCTGCGCGCCGAGGTGCTGGCGCTAGCTGCAGCAGGCACGGCCGCTTGTGAGCGCGACGGTGCCGAGGTGGGCGGGTCGGCGCGGCCGGCAGACGCCGTCGATAATGCGCGCCCGTGGCGAGAGCAGACGAGCGGCACGACGAGCGCCCCGTCCTCATCCTCTGTGGAGGGCGCGGCACTCGCCTAAACGGTGCCGCTGCCGGTACCCCAAAGCCGCTTGTCGAGATCGGCGGAAAGCCGATTGTTTGGCATGTAGTTCAGCTCTACGCGCGCCAGGGTTTCTGCGAGTTCGTGCTCTTGACGGGTTTCCGCGGCGAGCTCGTTGAGCGCTTCGTGCGCGCCGAGCCTTGGCCCGACGGGGTGTCCGTGCGCTGTCACGACGGGGGACTCGACACGCCGACCGGCGGTCGGGTGTGGGCCGCGCGCAGCGAGATCGGCGACCGCGGCTTCTGCCTGACCTACGCCGACGGCCTTGCTGACATCGACCTACGCGACCTTTTGGACGCCCATCGCCGCAGCGGAGCGCTCGCCACCGTCACGGTCGTCTGGCCGCAACTGCAGTTCGGTTTCCTCGACGTCGACCAACGCGGGCGCGTGCTCGGCTTCGAGGAGAAGCCGCGATCGCCGCGCCCAGTCAACGGTGGCTTCATGGTCTTCGAGCGCGCGGCGCTCGACTACTTCGGGGCCGAGCACGTGCTCGAACGCCAGACGCTACCCGCCTTAGCAAGCGCTGGCGTGCTCCACGCTTACCCCCACGAGGGTTTCTGGGCGTGTCTCGACACCTACAAGGATCGACTGGCGCTCGAGGAGCTCTGGGGTTCGGGCGCAGCCCCCTGGGCTCGCAACTGCACTGCTACCGGCAGGAACTGAAGGGCAGCGCGCGAAACAGAGCGCCGTGACTCGCACGGCTGCTCTTACGCTCTCCGAAGAGATACGACAGCGCTTCGACGAACTGTCGCCCTCGCAGAAAGACGTCGGCCGGTACATCATCGACCACCTCGAGGAGGCCGCCTTCCACACCGCCGAGCAGCTCGCCCGCCGCGCGAACACCTCGAGCTCCACCGTCGTCCGCTTCGCCCAGGCGCTCGGGTTCGAGGGCTTCCCGGAGCTGCAACACGCGGCGCGCGAGGAGTATCGCCGTCGGCGCGAGCGCGAAGAGGCTGCCCCGCTCGCTGCACAACCGCTGTTCCCGATCGACCAGACCGAAGTCGAGGCAGCGCTGCAGGCCGATCACCGAAACCTCGAAGCGACCGCGCGGCGCATCGACCGCGAGACGATCAAGCGGTGCGTCGACATGCTGTCGCGGGCGGAGCGGATAGTGCTCTGCGGCACCGATCAGATGGCTTTCTTCGCGAGCTACCTCCGCCACCTTCTGATGCTTCTCGACCTGCGCGCCGAGGTGGTGGCGAGCCCGAGCCAGGAGGGTCTCGCGCGGCTCGCGCGTCTCGACCGCCGTAGCTTGCTCGTCGGCTTCAGCGCCGGCCGCCCGCACGCCCTGGTGGTGCGGGCGCTGAGACTCGCCCGCCACCGCGGCGCCGGCACGATCGCGATCTGCGACTCGACCCTCTCGGAGGTCGCGCGGGTCGCCGACGAGGCGCTCTTCTACTCCTCCGACAGCCCCGCCTATGTGCGTTCCCACGTGGCGCTGCTGGCGCTGATCCAGGCGTTGGCCTACGGCGTGTACGCGCTCGACGAGTCGGCCTACGCCGATCGCATCAAGGCCTTCAAGCTCAAATAGCGCGATCGAGCAGGGCCACGGCGCTGCCGGGATATCCTGCCTGTTGATGGAAACCGGCACGCTGCGCGTCAAGACCGGGCTCGCCGAGATGCTCAAGGGCGGCGTGATCATGGACGTCGTGAACGCCGAGCAGGCGCGCATCGCCGAGGCCGCCGGTGCCTGTGCGGTGATGGCGCTCGAGCGTGTCCCAGCTGATATTCGCGCCGCGGGTGGGGTCGCCCGCATGGCCGATCCGACCAAGATCGAGGAGATCAAGCAGGCCGTCACGATCCCGGTGATGGCGAAGGTGCGGATCGGGCACTTCGTCGAGGCCCAGGTCCTTGAGGCGTTCGAGGTCGACTACATCGACGAGTCCGAGGTGCTGACGCCAGCCGACGAGCACCACCACATCGACAAGTGGAAGTTCAAAGTGCCGTTCGTCTGTGGAGCGACCAACCTCGGGGAGGCGCTCAGACGGATAGCCGAAGGCGCGGCGATGATCCGCTCGAAGGGCGAGGCCGGTACCGGGAACGTGGTCGAGGCGGTTCGCCACATGCGTTTGATCACTGGGGAGATCAAACGGCTGACGGTGCTTGAGGAGGCCGAGTTGCCGGCCGCCGCCAAGGAGCTCGGCGCCCCGCTGGATTTGGTGCGCTGGGTCGCCGAGCATGGGCGCCTGCCGGTCGTGCTGTTCAGCGCCGGCGGCATCGCGACGCCCGCCGACGCCGCTTTGATGATGCAGCTCGGCGCCGAGGGTGTGTTCGTCGGCTCGGGAATCTTCAAGTCGGAGGATCCCGAGCGACGCGCCCGCGCGATCGTCGAGGCGACCACTCACTACGACGATCCGGAGCGGATAGCGGCTGCCTCGCGCGGGCTCGGCGAGGCAATGCCGGGCGTCGAGATTGCAGAGCTCGCCGCCTCCGGCGGCCTGATCCAGCAGCGCGGCTGGTAGTGGCTAGCGCAGCAGCGTCGGATCGCCCGCGAGTCGGCGTGCTCGCGATTCAGGGCGATTTCGAGGCGCACGCGCGGGCGCTCGAACGAGCTGGAGCGCTGCCCACGCTGGTGCGCACACGTCGTCACTTGGAGGGTGTAGCGGCGCTGGTTTTCCCCGGTGGCGAATCGACCACGATCATGAGGGGCATTGCGCGTGAGGGACTCGCCGAGCCGCTGCGGCAACTGATCGCTGGCGGTCTGCCGACGCTTGCGACTTGCGCCGGGATGATCGTGCTCGATCGGGCGCACCTTGGTGTGCTCGATCTGCGCTGCCGGCGCAACGCCTTCGGTCGTCAAATCGCTTCGTTCGAGTGCGACCTCGAGCTCAGCGGCTTGCCCGGCGGACCGGTGCGCGCGGTGTTCATCCGCGCGCCCTGGGTGGAGGAAGCGGGGCCGAGCGTCGAGATCCTGGCGGAGGTGAACGGCCATCCGGTGGCGGTACGTGAGGGTGCGGTCACCGCGCTCGCCTTCCATCCCGAGCTGACCGACGATCTCCGTTTTCACGAGCAGCTCGTCGCGCAAGCCAGTCGCCGATCGCCGCAGGTCGGTCCCCGACAGGAGGTGAACACGCAGTGAGAGATCAACGCGCCGACGCCCTGGCCCGCGTGCTCGTTCGCTACTCGACCGCCGTGCAACCTGGCGATGTCTGCGTGATCCAGGGGTCCACCGCTGCCGAACCGCTGGTGCTCGCCGTCTACGAGGAGGTTTTGCGAGCGGGCGGCCACCCCGTCGTGCAGATGACGCCGGAAGAGGCGCAGGCTGCGTTCTTCGAACTGGCGAACGACGAGCAACTCGACTTCGTCTCGCCACCAGCGCGCTGGGCTGCCGAGCAGGCGGACGTGCGCTTCGCGATCCTGGCGGAGAACAACACGCGTGCTCTGACGCAGGTCGACCCCGCCCGTCAGGCGCGCGCCCAGAAAGCTCGCCGCGAGCTCCTCGACACGCAAATGCGCCGATCGGCGGCCGGGGAGCTGCGCTGGGTGCTGACGCTGTTTCCGACCCACGCCTACGCGGCCGAAGCGGGCATGTCGCTCGGGCAGTACGAGGACTTCTACTACCGCGCCTGTTTGGTCGATCAAGACGACCCGATCGCGGCCTGGCGCCGCGGCGCCGACGAGACGCGGCGTCTCGCCGAGTGGATGGAGGGTCGGCGCGAGGTGCACATCATCGCGCCGGGAACCGACCTCCGCCTGGGCGTCGAGGGGCGGCGGTGGATCCCGTGTGTCGGTGAGCGCAACATGCCGGATGGCGAGTTCTTCAGCGCTCCCGTCGAGGATTCGGTCGAGGGCGAGGTGCGCTTCACCTTCCCGGCCGTCTACGGGGGTCGCGAGGTGGCGGGCGTGCGCCTGCGCTTCGAGGGCGGCAAGGTCGTCGATGCCGACGCCGAACGCGGCCGTGATTACCTACTCCAGATGCTCGACACCGACGCGGGTGCGAGACGCCTCGGCGAACTCGGGATCGGCACCAACTACGGGATAACCCTCGCCACCAAGGAGATCCTGCTCGACGAGAAGATCGGGGGTACCGTCCACCTCGCCCTCGGCGCCAGCTATCCGGAGACCGGCGGGCGCAACGAATCCGCAATCCATTGGGACATGGTCCTCGACCTGCGCGAGGGTGGTTCGATCACCGTCGACGGCCAGACCTTCCAGCGCGACGGCCGTTTCGTCGTCTAGCCTGCTTGGCGATGGCCGGCCACTCTAAGTGGGCGCAGATCAAGCACAAGAAGAAGGCGGTTGACGCCAAGCGCGGGCAGCTCTTCACCAAGCTGTCGCGAGCGATCCAAGTGGCTGCGCGCGAGGGGGGCGGTGACCCGGAAGGCAACCCGGCGCTCGCCCACGCCATCCAGAAGGCGAAAGAGGCGCGCATGCCGAAGGAGAACATCGAGCGCGCGATCGCGCGCGGTGTCGGCGCCGAGGCGGGCGGCGAGGCGATCGAGAAGGTCGTCTACGAGGGTTACGGACCGGGCGGTGTCGCGATCCTCGTCGAAGCGTTGACCGACAACCGCAACCGCACCGGCAGCGAGATCCGTCACCTCTTCAGCCGGCACGGTGGCAGCATCGGCGAGCCCGGATCGGTGGCGTGGGTGTTCGAGAAGAAGGGCGAGATCGTCGTCGATGCGCGTCGCTACGACGAGGATGCGCTGTTCGCCGCGATCGACGCGGGGGCGGAAGACATCTCGCGCGACGGCGACCTTTGGGAGATCGTCACCGACCCCGCCGACTTTGCGGCGGTCCGCGACGCCCTGCTGGAGAGCGGCGTGGAGCTCGAGTCGGCGGAGCTTGTGATGCGACCGACCACACGCACGCCGGTCGCCCGCGAGGAAGCCGGCCGCCTATTGAGGCTGCTGGAGGCGCTCGAGGACCACGACGACGTCGAGGCGGTGCACGCGAACTTCGACATGGACGCCGAGCTCCTCGAGCAGGCAGCCGGCGTGTAAGCCGCGAGCCGCCGCTCGCTCGCTAAACAACGGTTTGTTTAGCGACGGCGCTGTAGGGGCGCTTATTGGCGCGCGTCGAACTGGAAGGGGAGTTCGTCGGCGATCTCGGCCAGCCGTGGCGCCTGGCGATCGCGCTCCGACGGCACCATCTCGCGGGGGTCGAGCGGCCACTCGATCGCGATGTCCGGATCGAGGTAGTGGATTCCGCGCTCCAGCTCCGGGTCGTAGTAGTGCGAGCACTTGTAAACGACATCGGCGACGTCGCTCAACACGCAGAAGCCGTGGGCGAAGCCGACCGGCACGAAAAGCTGGCGGAGGTTGTGATCGTCGAGCTCGAAGGCCTCCCACTGACCGTAGGTCGGTGAGCCCCGGCGGATGTCGACGACGACGTCGACGATCCGACCACGCGCACAACGCACGAGCTTCGCTTGTCCGGGACCGACGGCGAAATGCATGCCGCGCACGACACCGCGCCGCGAGCGTGAGTGGTTGTCCTGAACGAACTCGCAGTCGATCCCGACCGCCGCGTAAGCGTCCTTGCGGAAGGTCTCGTGGAAGAAGCCGCGTTCATCGCCGAATACCTGCGGCTGGATCAGCTTGAGGCCGGGCAAGCGGGTGGGGAGGACCTCCATCGCGGGCGAAACGCTAACCGAGCGAGCGGCACGAGGGAAGGCGTCCGCTGGTGATCGCAGAATCCGAGAGATGGTGATCGTGATCGGCATCGATCCCGGTTCTCGGCACTGCGGCTACGGGGTCGTGCTCTCCCGAGGCTCGCAGATCGCTGCGCTCGAGGGCGGGTTGCTGGCGGTGCCTGACGCGGCTCCGCTGGAGCGGCGTCTGGCCGCTCTGCACACCGCTCTCCTCGACCTGATCGATCGCCACCGGCCCGACGCTGTAGCCGTCGAAGACCTTTATTTCGGCCGCAACGCGCGCAGCGCGATGGCCGTCGGCCAGGCGCGCGGAGCGGTGCTCGCTGCTGCCGGCGCGCGCGGCGTGCCGTGCTTCTCCTACACGCCCCAGCAGGTCAAGCTCGCGGTATGCGGGAGCGGTAGTGCGCCAAAACAGCAGGTCCAGCGGATGGTCAAGGCGCTGTTGGCGCTCGCTAGCGAGCCACGGCCGGATCACGCTGCCGACGCGCTGGCGGTTGCCATCTGCCATGCCCAGCACGCGCCGCTACGGGAGGCGCTGGCGTGATCGAGCACGTTCGCGGCCGACTGATCGCTAAGCGGCCGGGCTTCTGCGTGGTGGAGTGCGGCGGGGCGCTCGGACTCGGGCTAAGCATCTCAAGTTGGACGCTCAGTCAGCTGCCCGCGCTCGGCGAGGAGGTGCGTCTCGCCTGTCACCTCCTACTCCGTGACGAGCAGGCACAGCTCTACGGCTTCGCAAGCGCCGACGAACGCGAGCTGTTCCTGCTTCTACAGGGAGTCCAGGGTGTCGGCCCTCGGCTCGCGCTGGCCGTCCTCTCGGCTGGTCCACCGGCCGAGCTCCGCTCAGCGATCGCGAGTGGTGCTCGCGAGCGCTTCCTAGCAGTCCCTGGTGTCGGCCGGCGAACCGCCGAGCGGATAATCGTGGAGCTGCGTGAAAGAGTGGCGAGCGCAGACCCCGGGGGCGAAGCCTGTGCGACCACCGTCGACAGCTTTGAAGGGTCGCTGGCGCTCGCTCGAGCCGGGCTCCTGGAGCTTGGTTTCGACGGGCTCGAGCTGGATCGGATGTTGAACAGTGCGCTCCGCGAGTGCGGCACCGATGCCCCGCCAGAGCAGCTGTTGTCGGTGGCCCTACGTACCGTCAGGACGGCTGCGTGAGCGGGTCGCTGCGACAAGTCGAGGGCGCGATCCGCACGCCAGGCGTGGAACGCCTGCACGAGTCGGTGCGGCAACCGCACGAGGAAGAGGTCGAACAGAGCTTGCGGCCGCGCGCTCTTTCCGAGTTCGTCGGACAGGAGCGCGTCAAACGGCAACTAGCGGTCTTCGTGGAGGCCGCGCGGGCGCGTGGCGAACCGCTCGACCATCTGCTGCTGGCGGGGCCACCCGGCCTCGGCAAGACCTCGCTCGCGGAGATCGTCGCGCGCGAGCTTGGCGTGCCCTTCGTGCAGACCGCCGGCCCGGCGCTCGAGCGCAAGGGTGACGTCGCCGCCTACCTCACGGCGCTCGATCCGCGCTCGGTGTTTTTTGTCGACGAAATCCACCGCTTGCCGCGTGCCGTCGAGGAGACCTTCTACCCGGCGATGGAGGATCGCCGCCTGCCGATCACCGTCGGCCAAGGAGCTGGCGCACGCGTCATCACGCTCGAGCTGCCCCCGTTCACGTTGGTCGGGGCGACGACTCGCACCGGCCTGTTGACGACGCCGTTGCGCGACCGCTTCGGCGTCACGATCCGGCTCGAGCTGTACCCGCCGGAGGAGCTCGCGGCGATCGTGCGCCGCTCGGCGACGATCCTCCAGGTCGCGATCGACGACGCCGCAGCTATCGAGATCGCGCGCCGCTCGCGCGGTACGCCGCGTGTCGCCAATCGCTTGTTGCGCCGCGTGCGCGACTACCTCGAGGTGGCCGGTGGCGAGCGCATCGACCTGGCGCTGGCGCGCTCGGCGCTCGAGCTCCTCGAGATCGACCAGGAGGGTCTCGATCGCACCGACCGCGCGATCCTGCGGACGCTTTGTCGCGACTTCGGCGGCGGCCCGGTAGGTCTCTCGACGCTCGCGACAGCCGTCGGCGAGGAGCCCGACACGATCCAAGACGTCTACGAGCCGTATCTAATGCAAAGAGGACTGATCGTCCGTACGCCGCGCGGTCGAGTGGCCACCGAGCGGGCGTTCAAGCATTTGGGAATTGCGCCGCCCGCGGGTAGCGGGCAGCCTCTGTTTTGAACGTGTCGCTGGCTTCGCCCCATCGATGCCGAACGGTCGGGTTTTCGACAGCCGGAGTGGGGCTTTCGTCGGCCGGAGTGGGGCTTGCACTCCCTACCCTGTGGGCCGTGCCGATCTTTATCTGCCCCAGCTGCGGCCGCCGCTCTGCCGCGGCCGAGCGTACCGCCGGCTTCAGCGAGCGTCCTCGTGGCTGCGCTCATTGCGGCTCGGCGTTCGTGTTTGAACTGCTCGATGACTACTACCCCGCGCCGAACGCCGCCTTCTTCATCCTCGACAAGGAGGGTCGGCTGCTCGGTACCGGTCGCGGGGCGCGCGAGCTGACCGGCCTGGGCGATCTCGAGGTAATCGGCCGCCCGGTCAACGAGGTCCTGCGCTTGCAATACGAAGATGGTCAAGATCCGATCGCTACCGCCCTCGAGTGGGGGGTGCGCGTGCTCGGTCGGCGGGTGGTGGTTCACGCCGAGGGTGATCAAGAAGAGCCCGCGACGGCCGACGTCTTCCCGGCTTACGACGACGACGGTGGCGCCTTGCTGGTGCTCACCCCGCGCCTCGAACGGTGACCTCGCGGCGACGTAACCTCGTCATTCTGGCGCTCGTCGGGGCGCTGCTTGTGGCGTCGGCGCTGGTGATCGTGCCTGGTTCACCTCTGCACAAGCCGACCCGGCTGGGCCTCGACCTGCGGGGAGGCGTCGAGCTGATCTACCAGGGTCAGCCGACCCCGCAGGTGCCGAAGGTCACGCCCCAAGCGATCGACGATGCGATCGAGACGATCCGCAAGCGCACCGACGCGCTCGGTGTTGCGGAGCCCGAGATCCAACGTTCCGGCGCCGACCAGATCGTGGTCGGTCTGCCCGACGTCAAAAACGCGAAGCGGGCGATTCAGCAGGTTGGCACGACAGCCCAGCTGCAGTTCTACGACTGGGAGGCGAACGTCCTCGGCGGGCGTGGTCCTGACCAGCCCTACTCCGGTAGTCGTGCGCTCTGGGAGGCGGTGCGGGTCGCATCGCGACAGAAGCCGCGAGCGGAGCCGACCGACGTCCCGCCGGAGGGTGTCTCGCCGGCTGTACGTCGTCGCTTCGGCGGCGACCGCCGCAAGATCCTCGAGTACTACGACCGTCGCAACGACAGCGCCAAGGCTCGCTACTACCTGTTCGGACCTGATCGGCGGCTGCTACGTGGACCGGATACGAGCTGCGCGGAGCTGCTCTCCGACTACCAGCGGCTGCCTGGGCCCCCGCGCCGCTACGCCCGCGGTACGGCCTGCGCGCGGGAGCTGCGGGCGCTGGGGCGGGGCGGCCCGCCCGACGGCAGCATCGTCGTGCGGGTGCCGCAGGGCATCCTCGTCGTCGAGGCCGAGCGGGCGCCTGGGCAGCCAGCCCAGATCAAGCGCTACTACGTGATCGAGGACGACGTCGAGCTCTCGGGCAGCGATATCCGCGATCCTCGTCAAGAGTTCGATCAGCGCAGCGGCGAGCCGATCGTCACGATGCGCTTTAGCGAGCACGGCCGCCGTGCCTTCGAGCGGGTCACCAAGCGGCTGGCCGAGCGCGGCGCGCGGCAGATCCTCCCGCCAGGGGTTCCTCGCCAGCAAGCCTTCCAGCGCTTCGCGATCGTTCTCGACGGTCGCATCATCTCGCGCGCGACAATCGACTTCGTCCAGAACCCCGAGGGCATCGACGGCCGCACCGGCGCCCAAATCGAGGGCATCGGTTCCCTCCAGGAGGCGCAAGACCTAGCGCGCAACCTGCGCATCGGTGCCCTCCCGATCAACCTCAAACTGATCTCGCAGACGCAGGTCTCGGCGACCCTCGGTAAGCAGGCGCTGCAGCAAGGGTTGATCGCTGGTCTCGCCGGCCTTGCGCTGACGATCCTTTTCTTGATCGCCTTCTACCGCGTGCTCGGCGTGATCGCGACGGTCGCGCTGTTCGTGTACGCGGTGCTGCTGTTCGCGGTCGTGAAGCTGATCCCGGTGACGTTGACGCTGCCCGGCATCGCCGGACTGATCCTGACCCTGGGCGTCGCCGCCGACGCGAACATCGTGATTTACGAGCGGATCAAGGAGGAGGTACGCGCCGGCCGTTCGATCCCGGCTGCGATCGCTAGCGGCTACTCGAAGGCGCTGCGCACGATCGTCGACGCCAACGTCGTGACGCTCGGCGTTGCCTTCATCCTCTTCATGCTCGCGACCGCGGGCGTCAAGGGCTTCGCCTTCACGCTGCTCCTCGGCACCTTGGCCTCGCTGTTCACGGCGGTGCTCGCTACCTCCGCGGTACTCGGCACGCTCGCGCGGTCACGTTTGCTCGCCCGCCCGTCGGCGCTCGGAGTGGGGCGCCGGCACGCGCGCTGGCACTTCGACTTCATGGGCAAGTCGAAGTTCTTCTTCTCGATGTCCGGAGTGATCATCGCTGCCGGCGCGATCGCAATCTCGACGCTCGGCATCAACTTCGGCATCGACTTCGAGTCGGGCACGCGCATCACGACCCCGCTCGAACGACCCGCGAGCGTCCAGCAGGTTCGCGACGTGTTGGCACCGCTCGGGTACGCCGACGCCAAGATCCAGCAGGTAAACGACCCTCAGCTAGGCAATAACGTCGTGCAGATCTCGACCCGCGAGTTGGGGCCCGGCGCGGTCGAGCGGGTGCGCGACCGCCTCGATCGCGCTTTTGGGGTGCGCCGTGCCGACTTCTCGGTGACCTCAATCGGACCGACCTTCGGTCGGCAAGTGGCGGAGACAGCGGTACTCGCGATCCTCGCGTCGCTCGCCCTCATTTCGGTGTACATCGCGGCGCGCTTCCAGCCGAAGTTCGCGATCCCCGTTTTGATCGCGTTGGTCCACGACCTCCTGATCACGGCCGGCGTGTACGCGATCACCGACCGTGAGGTGACGACCGCCACGGTCGCGGCGTTGCTCACCATCCTCGGCTACTCGCTCTACGACACGATCATCGTGTTCGACCGCATCCGCGAGAACATGCCCCGGATGACGCGGGCGACCTTCTCACAGATCGCCAACCGCTCGATGTCGGAAGTGCTGACGCGATCGCTGGCGACCAGTTTCTCGACGTTGCTGCCGATCGGCGCCCTTCTGTTCTTCGGCGGGGAGACGCTCAAGGACTTTGCCTTCGCGCTGATGGTTGGGGTTCTCTCGGGCACCTACTCCTCGATCTTCATCGCGACGCCGGTGCTTGTCGAATGGAAGGAGCGGGAGCGCCTGTTCCGGCGGCGCCGCCAGCTGTGGCTGGAGGAGCTGGGTCACGTGCCTGCTTACTACGACCCCGATGCGTTGGCAGCGGCCACCGCGCAACGTCAAGACAGCAGTGACCAAGTACCGGTCGGCACGGCGGTAGCCGCGGGCCGCGCCGACGCGACTTCGGGAGGCGACGAGAGCGCGCCGTCGACAGCCGATCCCGTCGTTACCACCGCCACGACGACAGCGTCGGAGGCGGCTCCCGAGCCGGAGGCGACGGCGGGGCTCTCGAGCCGCGAGCGCGCACGCCGGCGACGGGAGCGCAAACGCAAACACGGGAGACCGCGATGAGCGCCGTCGTTTGGGTGATGATGGGGATCGCGATCTGGCACTTCGCGGTGTTCGTGCCCGATCGCTTCCTGGGCGGCATCGTCGGCGCCTTCTGCGCGGCCGTGGTCGGCGCCTTCGTCTTCGGGTTGGCGGTCAACGGGTTCGACGTGCCTGGCCGCTCTGAGACCCACTTCGAGCAGGCTGTACTCGCCGTACCCGGCGCGCTGATTGGGCTCACCGTGTGCTGGCTGGTCGGTGCACGCCGCGAGCGAGCGGCCGAGCGTGCCGTCGCGCGCTGAGCGCTCCCGCCGCGATCCGCTAGGCGTCGGCGTCGGCGTCGGCGATCGACTGGACCCTGCGGGTCCTCGAATGGGGTAAGCCGCCCGCTTGCGCGCGGCAGTTGCGACGCGTGCTTGCGAGGCGTGCTTGCGAAGTGCCTGCGAGGCGCGCCCGAAAGCAATCCCGATCCCCGAGACAGGCAATTGTTAGGCTGCCCTAACCACACAACGGTCGTCGTAGACGGAGGAGAAATGTCGATGAAGGCACTGGCAAGGCGTTCTTCGGTGCTGGCCGTCGCGCTGGCGGTTGCCGCGGGGGCTGCCGCTTGCGGCGGTGAGCGGCGGGGTGGTGTGACGGTCGAGGGCACTGGCACCGGCACTGCGGGGACGTCCGGAACCTCGACCACGGGTACCGGCACCACGCCCACGCGCACGAGCGGCGCCGCTGTTTTCGGCGTGCCCGCAGGGGTTGCCGCGGAGCAGCGGGCGCTCGCCGACGAAGTTCGTCATCACGGCGGCGTGGTGACGACGGGCGAGTGGAAGATCGCGTACATCGTCGAGGAGGCCGAGGGCTGGTGGGCACCCACCGGCGCCGGCTACCGCTGGCGCAAGCCCGCGGCCAATGAAACCAACCATCTCGAGATCGTCCCGATCGAGCGCGCGACCGGCCGCATCGTTCCCGACGCCAAGATCGCGGTCGACGTTTTGGACCGCGACGGGCGGGTCGTCGAACGGGTCCGTCCGCGCTTCTACTACGCGGAGTTCTTCCACTACGCGGACAACGTCGCGGTCGCACGGCGCGGCCGCTACACGTTGCGCGTGCGCATCGCGCCGCCGCCGTTTCGCCGTCATGGTGAGCCCGAGCAGCGGCCGGCTCTGGGTCGCGGCGCGGTCGTGACGATCCGAGGCGTCGAGCTCGGTCGCTCGTAGCGACCGCAGCCGCGCCGACGGTGCGAGGGGCGGCCACCCGCGGCCGCCCCTTTCCGTCTTGGCTAGAGGCGAGAATCGCCGCGCATGTACGCCCAAGGATGGGTTATTGAGCCGCTCGACGGCGCTGCGGTGCGTGAGCTGAGCCGCGCCCTCGGCGTGTCACCTCTGCTCGCAGCGATCCTCGTGCGACGCGGTTTCCGCGACCCGGTGCGCGCACGCGCGTTCTTGGAGCGCAGCGAGCGGCACGATCCCGAGTTGCTGCCGGGTGCGTGTGAGGCGGTTCGCGTGCTCGAGCGACACCTGCGCAGCGGCTCGCGGATCGTGGTTCACGGCGACTACGACGTCGACGGTGTCTGCGCCACGGCACTGGCAGTTCGCGCTCTGCGTGCGCTGGGGGCCGAACCGCACTGGTTCTTGCCGGCCAGAGAAGAGGGCTACGGACTCAGCTTGCGAACCGTCGAGCAGCTAGCTGCCCGCGGCTGCCAGCTGTTGCTCGCCGTCGACTGCGGCGTTACGGCTGCCGCGGAGATAAGACGGGCGCGCGAGCTGGGCATCGAAGTGATCGTCGTCGACCACCACCGGCCAGGCGAGCAATTACCGCCAGCGACGCTCGTTCATCCCGAGCTCGGACCGGCGCCGTACCCGACCACCAACCTCTGTGCGACCGCGACCGTCGCCAAGCTCTTCGAGCTGTGCGCACGCACGCTCGGGTCAGCGGCGGGCGAGGTCTTGGCGTTCGCACCGGAGCTGTGCGCACTTGCCACGGTTTGTGACGTCGTGCCGCTGGAGGGAGAGAACCGGCGGCTGGTCGCGGAGGGGCTGCGTGCCTTCGCCACCACCCGCTGCGTCGGCCTGCGGGCGCTGTGCGAGGTCGCCGGCACACATCCCAGCGCCGTCGGGGAGCGCGAACTGGCGTTCCGGCTAGGTCCGAGGCTGAACGCCGCTGGCCGCATCGATCGTCCCGACTGCGCACTCGAGCTGCTGCTGTGCGACGACGCGCGGCAAGCGGCGGCGCTGGCCGCCGAGCTGGATGCGCTCAATCGATGTCGTCAAGAGGAAGAGCTGCGAACGCTCTTCGCCGCCGAGTCGCAGTGCGCCGAGCAGGCGGCGCGCGCAGCGATGGTGGTGGCCGGCGAGGGGTGGCATCCCGGCGTCGTCGGTATCGTCGCCTCGCGGCTGGTCGAGCGCTGGCGAAGACCGTGCCTGGTGGTCGCGCTCGACGGAGATCGCGGACGTGGCTCGGGGCGGTCGATCCCCGCCTACGACCTGCACGCCGGCTTGGCTGCCTGCGCTAGCCATCTCGAGCGTTTCGGCGGTCATCGGCTGGCCGCCGGCATCGAGATCCGCCGCGAGCAGCTGCCGGCCTTTGCCGAAGCGTTGGCGCAGCACGCTGCGGCGGAGCTGTCGCCGCACGATCTACGGCTGCGTTGCCGCATCGACGCCGTCGTCTCGGGGCACGAGCTTGACCTCGAGCTGGCCACCGAGCTCGAGAAACTGCGCCCGTTCGGCGCTGGCAACCCTGCGCCGCTACTGCTTTTGAGGGCGGCGCGGGCGGAGCGCATACGCCCCCTGGGCGAGGGGGCTCGCCATGCGCGACTCACCTTGCGTGCTCCCGGCGGCCGGCTGGAAGCGGTCGCCTTCGGTGTGCGCCCGGCTTCGCTGCGGGCACTCGAAGCCTGCGAACACGAGGTCGCCGTGCGGCTCGAGCGCAACGAGCACAACGGCTGGCTGGAGGCGCGGGCGGTAGTCGCGGCTGTGCGCGCAGCTGATCGTACGCCGCCGCCGCGGTCGACCGACGCGCTGCAAGCCGCTGACTTGGCGGTGCCACGGCCCGACCGCCGAGCGCCCGCCAACTTAGCTGGCCGTCGCCGGCTCGTCGATCTCCGAGGCCTCGACAGCCGTTGGCTGATCGGCGAACTCGCCTGGCGCGACTGCGCACTGGTCGTCGCCGACGCTGATCGCCGACGCGAGCGGCTGGTGGCGCTCGGCGTTTCGCGCGAATCCTGTGGAGCGCTGCTCGACTGGGAGGATCTGTGTGCGGACCGCGAGCTGGCTGGGCCCTTTGCTCGCCTCGTCGCGCTCGATCCGCCGCCGCTGCCGGAGGCGATCGCGTCGGACGCTGCGTTGGCGGAGCTCGCGGCTGGTCTGCCGGGCAGCGCAGGCGAGTTGATCGCTTGTTGGGGCGAGCCGGAGCTGCGCTTCGCGCTCGATGCTTGGCGCTGGCGGCTCGACCTACGTTCGCATTTGCGGGAGCTGTGGCGAGAGCTGCGCGCGGCTGGCGGAACGCTCGCCGGTGAGGAACTGCGGCGCGCGCTGAGAGGCCGCTACCGCCACGCGCGACCGCCAGCGCTGCGCCGGGCGCTCGCGCAGACGCTCGCCGAGCTTGGACTGGCCGAGGTCGCGTGGGGGCAAGATGGCGCCGTTACGCAGTTGAAACTGCGCAAGCCGCCCGAGCGGACGGTCGAGCTCGAGAAATCGCCGACTTTTGCCCAGCGGCTCCGACTGCTAGAGGCGCTCGAAAGGGTGGTGGTGCGCGCGATCGACGCCGCGAAGCCTCCAGAAGCGGCCCTCAGCGGCCGACTCTAGACTCGATCGCAGTGAGCAACGAGGCCGTCAAAGGAGCCGGCACGTCGGGGGCCGGCGCGACCGAACAACTCGAACGCGGCACGGCGTCGGCGGACGCTGCGCGTAGCGACGCGCCAGCGCGGGCGGCTGAGCGCGCCAGTGATCGTGCCGAAGGCGCCGGCGGCGGGTTCGAACGCACACCGGTCGACGCGGCTCCCTCCCCGCACGCACCTGCCGGTCCTGCCGATCGACTCACGCCAGAGCAGCGGCGGATGCTCGGCGACCTGCTGGCGGTGGTGGCGGAACACGCCGACGAGGCGGCGCAGCCGGTCGACCAGGAGATGGTCGAGCGCGCTTTCGTGTTCGCCTGCCAACGCCACGCCGGGCAGCGGCGGGCGTCGGGCGAGGACTTCATCGTTCACCCGGTCGGCGTAGCCAAGATCTGTGCGGGCATGCGTCTCGACACCGAGACGCTGTGCGCAGCGTTGCTCCACGACACCGTCGAGGACACGAGCGCGTCGCTCGAGGAGATCGAGGCTCTGTTCGGCCAGGAGGTGGCGACGCTCGTCGACGGCGTGACCAAGCTCTCCGGCGTCACTTTCCAGAGCCGCGACGAGCGCCAAGCTGAGAACTACCGCAAGATGATGGTGGCGATGGCCGCCGACCTGCGGGTCGTGTTGATAAAGCTTGCGGACCGTCTCCACAATATGCGGACGATCTCCTCGCTGCCGCGACACAAGCAGCAGGAGAAGGCGCGCGAAACGCTCGACATATTCGCGCCGCTTGCCCATCGACTGGGTATCCACGCGATCAAGTGGGAACTCGAGGATCTCGCGTTCCAAACACTTCACCCACGTAAGTACAACGAGATCAAGGAGCTCGTCAGCCAGCAGCGCGCCGAGCGAGAAGCTTACGTAGCACGCGCCGGCGAGATCCTCAAACGCGAGCTCGCGGCGGTTGGTATCCCTGCGGAAATATCAGGTCGTGCAAAGCATTTCTACTCAATTTACTTGAAGATGACACGTAAGGGCCGTGAGTTCAATGAAATTTATGACCTCACGGCGATGCGTGTATTGGTCGACTCGGTAAAAGATTGTTACGGTGCGATCGGTGTTATCCACTCGCTGTGGAAGCCCATGCCCGGACGGTTCAAGGACTTTGTAGCGATGCCCAAGTTCAACATGTACCAGTCTCTCCATACCACGGTAATTGGTCCTGAGGGTAAGCCGCTTGAGATCCAGGTACGTACCCATGAGATGCACCGGACGGCCGAGTTCGGTGTCGCCGCCCACTGGCTTTACAAGGAAGAGGGTGGCAAGGCGCCCGAGGACAAGATGGATTGGCTGCGCCAACTGCTCGATTGGCAGCAGGACCTGTCCGATCCCCGCGAATTCACGGAGACGCTCAAGCGCGACCTGTTCGAAGACGAAGTCTTCGTGTTCACGCCGAAGGGCGAGGTCAAGTCGCTGCCGGCGGGCTCGACCCCGCTCGACTTCGCGTACGCGGTGCATACCGACGTCGGTCACCGCTGCGTCGGGGCGAAGGTCAACGGCAAGGTGGTTCCGCTCCACTATCGCCTGCGCTCCGGCGACATCTGCGAGATCCTGACGTCGAAGAAAGAGCGCGGCCCCTCGCGCGACTGGCTGTCCCTGGTCAAGTCGACGCGCGCGCAGTCGAAGATCCGCGCCTGGTTCAAGCGCGAGCACCGCGAGGACGCGGAGCGGCACGGCCGGGAGTTGCTGCAAGAGCAACTGCGGCGCCACAGTCTGCCGCCGCAGAAGATGGTGGGCTCGTCGCTGCTCGCCGACGTGATCCGCGAGATGGGTTTCCGCAAAGCCGATGACTTCTACGTCGCGCTCGGCGAGGAGAAGATCTCGCCGCGCGTCGTCGTCAACAAGGTGATGCAGCGCCTCAAGCGGGGCGAGGCGGTGGCCGAGCCCGAGGGCGCGTCGGCGGAGCTACTGTCGCGCCGCGAGAAGCGCCCGAAGCGCACTGCCGCCGCGTCCGCCTACGGGATACGCGTCGAAGGGATCGACGACGTGCCAGTGCGGATCGCCAAGTGCTGCCGGCCGGTGCCCGGCGATCCGATCTGCGGCTACATCTCGCTCGGACGCGGGATCACCGTGCATCACGAACACTGCCTCAACGCTCGTGCGCTGCGGCGCAACTCGGCCGAGCGTTTCACGCCCGTCAGCTGGGACGGTGACGCGGAGACCTCGTTCCGGGCGGAAATCGAGATCGCGGCTTGGGATCGGACGGGTCTCCTCGAGGACCTCTCGAGGACGTTTTCGGAGTCCGGTCTCAACATCGTCGAAGCGCGTTGCACGGTCAATCACCCGATGGTGAAGAACCGCTTCGTCGTCGAGTGCGGTGACACCAGGGTCCTGAAGGCGGTGATCCAAAAGCTCCGCAACGTCGAGTCGGTGTTCGACGCCTACCGCGTGACGCCGAGTCGCTGAGCCCGCCGGAGCTCGCGTTTACCCGCCCACCGCCGCGACCGGGCAACTCAGGCGACGCAAACCAGTGCGCGTGGTGCGCTGCGCAGCTCGATGCGCGGACGCTCGCCGAGGTAGTCCCCGTCGACATGCAGCGGCAGCGGTCGACCGTCGAGCGTCTCGACCGCAGCGTACGGTGTCGATCCGAGATCGCAGA
Organism: Thermoleophilum album; assembly: GCF_900108055.1. Classification (GTDB taxonomy): domain Bacteria; phylum Actinomycetota; class Thermoleophilia; order Solirubrobacterales; family Thermoleophilaceae; genus Thermoleophilum; species Thermoleophilum album. Next base: position 361,587 of record NZ_FNWJ01000002.1, read on the forward strand.
TGCGCCGGTGGTTTGCGACCACGCGGGCACGACCGCTCAAGAGACGCGCGATCAGGCTGGGGACCTCGACAGGTGCGACGCGCTGGAGGGCGGTGAGTGCGAGCTCGCCCGAGTCCAGCGCCGCCTGTTGGCAGACGCGAATCGGCCGTTGCGCAAAGAACGTGTAAGGATCCGAGTTCTGGGCGACGCAAGTGATCGCCTCGACGCTTCGTCCGTCAGGCAGCGTTACCCGCATCTGCGGTGGCTGGCCGAAGAGGTAACGCCGGTTGAAGATCGCGAAGGCGCACCAGGCGTAGTACCAGGGGCCGAAGCGCGCCTTCAAGCGCGGGTGCGCGTCGACGCGCGCGGTCACCTCCGCGTCCAGCCCGATGCCGGCGGCGAAGAGGAAATGCCGGTCGTCGACCACCCCGAGGTCGACGCGTCGCTTCGGCAACTGATCGGCGAGCCGCAGCAGGTGTTCGGTCGCGTCGACGACGTCGGCCGGTATCCCCAGTGTGCGGCAGAAGATGTTGGCCGAGCCGCCGGGAAGGGTCGTCAGTGGCGTATCGCTGCCTACCAGTCCGTTGGCCGCTTCGTTGACCGTGCCGTCGCCGCCGAACGCGCAGACCACGTCGTAGCCCTCGCGTGCCGCCTCGCGGCACAGCTGGGTGGCATGGCCGCGCGCCTCGGTGTCGACCGCGTCCACCTCGTAGCGCGACCGCAACGCGTAAACGACGAGATTGCGAAGACGGTCGGAGACAGTGGTCGCGTAGGGGTTGACGATCACCAGCATCCGGTGCTTGCGAGCTGTGCTACCGAGCAGGGAAGCGGCGAGCGCCTCGGCGCGACGCTCGACCGGCTCCGGCGCGCTCTGCTCGCGACCGGGGGCCGATGGTCGCTGCTCGCCGCGGGCAGCCGCCTCCGCGCGCTGCGCCACTCCTGCGTCTCGCCGTTCGCTCATCCGTCGACTGCCTCGAACACCACCACTCCGTCGTTTTCGCGCTCCCGTACGCGGCCGTCGACGAGCAGCATGTCGACGTGGCCGAGGACTTCCGACAATGTCAAGTACGCCTGCGTCACAGCCACGTTTCCCCACAGCTCCTGGGCAATCTCGTAGGCGCTTCGCGGGCGTTCGGCGATCAGTCGGTAGATCTTCTCGGCGCGCCGCCGGTGCAGCGCGAAACGCTCGTCGATCAGCGCCCGATGGTCGACGATCGGTTCGCCGTGTCCGGGTAGACACAGATCGAGATCCATGGCGCGGGTCCGGCGCAGCGAATCGAGGTAGCGAAGCAAAACGCGATCGCGACGGTCGGGATCGTCAGGGTGCCGTGTCAGCAGCGGGTTCGAAGAGATGTGCGCGAGCAAGTGATCGCCGACGATCGCGATCCGCCGAGCGTTGTCCACGAACAACGTGTCAGAGGGGGAGTGGCCGGGGCGGTGGTGGACCTCGAGCCGGCGTTCCCGCAGCTCGATCGTGTCGCCGTCGCGCAGGCGGCGGTGGACCGGCCCACTCGCTCCCCAGCCGCGGAACGACCGCGAGACCGCCTGCAAGGCGGTGGCGACGTCGACGGGTATGCCGTAGCGGAGCATCATGCGACAGGCGAACTCCTCCTCCGCCTGCGCCTCCGCGCGGTAGTTCTCGATGAACGGAGCCGCCCGCTCGTGGGCGGCGACCTGGGCTCCCGAGCGTTCGGCCACGATCCGTACGAGACCCGTGTGGTCGATGTGCTGATGCGTAACAAGCACGAGCTCGATCTCCTCGACCCGGCGGCCGAGGGCCTGCAGCTGGCGCTCGAGTTCGGTCAGCGAGGTGCCGGAGTTCGGTCCGGTGTCGACCAGCGTCAGCGGCTCGTCCTCGATCAGCAAGATGTTGACGCGTCCGACGGCGAAGGGCGTGGGGATCGATAGGCGATGGATGCCGGCGCGAGCAGCCTCAGCCCAGCCCTCGGCCGAGCCGTAGGTCGCGGTAGTGGTCTCGGATCCTTCTTCCATGTGCGCGGGAAGCTACTGCGCGACCGCGGAATGGGGCTCCCCGGCTGCAACCAGGTGGCGCTCGACCGGCTCTGCGCTCGTCAACTCGCGCACGCGCTCGTAGAAGCGCAGGTCGGCGACGGTCAAACGGCGCCGCAGCTGCAGGTGCTCCTCCCACGACGGCAGCAGGAAAACTTCGAGGTAGCGCTCCGGGTCGGCGAGGTCGCGGAAGAGACCCCAGCGACGTGCACCGGCCCGCCGGCGCGATCGCTCGACCGCGCGCATGGCTTGCTCGAAGGCGCTTTGCGCGTCGTGAGGAACCCGGTACTCCACGCTCACTAGCACCGGGCCTGCTCCCGGCGCGGGCTCGATCGCCAGCTGCGGCTCGCTCCAGCTGGCTGCGGGAGTGAGGTCGAGGTCCTCACCGCCGCGTACCGGCCAGCGCAGCCCGGCAAGCGCGTTGGCCACGAGCCCCGCAGCCGCCAACAGGAGCGGCAAACGCACGTCCTGCGCGTCCGCGAGCGCCCCCCAAAGCGCTGCACCGGCCGCCTGTCCGCCTTGCAACGTGAGCAGGAAGACGGCCAGACCACGGGCTCGCACCCACGCCGGCAAGATCGTTTGTGCGCAGGCGTTCAAGGAAGATACGGCGGCGATCCAGGCGCTGCCGGCGACGATCAGCGCGGGACTCGCCAGCGCCGCTGAAGGTGCCAGGGCGAGCACCAGCAAGCTCGCGGCGAGCAGTGCGCCGCCGCCGATCACCAGCCCGTTCGGCCCGACGCTCGACCGCAAGCGCGGAATCGCCGCCACGCCTGCCACCGCGCCGAGCCCGACGGCTCCGAGCAGCACTCCGTAGCCGCCTGATTGCAGGCCGAAGCGATCGGCGGCAACTACCGGCAGCAGCGACCACACCGCGCTGGCGCAAAAAGCGAACGGCAGTGTGCTGCGCAGCACGCGCCGCAGGCGCGGCGACGAGCGCGCGAAGCGCAATCCTGCGAGCAGCGCGCCACGCACCGCTTCGCCCGATGTCGGCTGCGGCTTGCGCCGCCAACTCGAAGCTGCTACCAGCACGGCCAAGAACGAAACCGCATTGGCTGCGAACACCCAGGCGGGACCGGCGGTGGCGACGATCAGTCCGCCGAGTGCTGGGCCTACCGCTCGTGCCGCGTTGACCGAGGCGGAGTTCAGGGCCACCGCCTGAGCCACCAGCTCGCGGGGCACCAGCTCTTGCTGGACTGCCTGCCAAGCCGGTCGGCGGAGCGCGTCGGCGAGACCGACCGTGAACGTCAGGAGCAGCAGCGACAGCGGGGTGATGCTCCCCGCAAACGTCGATATCGCCAGCGCCAGGGCGGCGGCGAAGGCGACTGCTTGGCTTGCGATGAGGACGCGGCGGCGGTCGACGAGATCACCCAAAACGCCCGCCGGCAGCGCGAGCACCACCACCGGCAAGCTCACCGCCGTCTGGACGAGCGCTACCAGCAGCGCCGATCCCCCGAGTTCGAGCATCAGCCACTGCGCGCCCACCAGCTGCATCCAGGTGCCGACGTGCGAGGTGAGCTGGCCGGCCCACAGGCGTCGCCAGGTCGGGTAGCGGAGCGGCGCCCAGCCCGAGGCGAGCGCCCGCATCGCGATCAGGAGCGGATGAGCGCGAGCACCTCGTCGCGCTTCGCTGCCATGTGCTCCGGCGAAACCAGGGACTCGAGGTTCAGGCGGAGCAACGGCTCGGTGTTCGATGGGCGCACGTTGAAGTGCCAGTCCGGGTAGTCGACCGAGATCCCGTCAAGCCAGGAGATCTCCGCGTCGGCGTAGCGCTCCGCGATCTCCTGCATCTTCGCTTGGGGGTCAGCGACACGCGAGTTGATCTCGCCCGAGATGAAGTAGCGGGAACGCAGCGGCTCGAGCAGCTCGCTCAGCGGCTTGCCGCGCTTGGAGACCAGCTCGAGGACAAGCAGTGCGGGAATCGACCCCGAGTCGCAGCAGTAAAAGTCGCGGAAGTAGTAGTGACCAGAGACCTCGCCACCGAACACCGCACCGGTCTCGCGCATCCGCGCCTTGAAGAAGGCGTGACCGACCCGGTTGACGAGCGCACGGCCGCCAGCGCGCTCGACCGTATCGCGCACCGCGCGACTTGCGCGCACGTCGTAAAGGATCGTCGCCCCGGGCTCTTTTTCGAGGATTGCCTCCGCCAGCAGCGCGGTCAGGAAATCACCGTCGACGAAGCGGCCGGTGTCGTCGATGAAGAAACAACGGTCGGCGTCGCCATCCCAGGCGATCCCGAGGTCCGCGCGTTCCGCGAGCACGCGCCGGATTACCAGCTCTCGATTCTCGGGTAGTAGGGGGTTCGGCTCGTGCTCCGGGAACCGTCCGTCGGGCTCCCACGCGATCGGTACCAAGGTCAGCGGTAGCTCCGCCAGCAGGGGCCCAACGCCGATCTTCGCAACTCCGTTGCCGCCGTCGACGACGAGTTTCATCGCACGCACCGCCGCCGGGTCGATGAACGACCGCACACGTGCCCGGTACTCGTCGAGCAGATCTACTCGCTCAACCCGCCCGCTCGGCTGCGAGGCCGGGCTGCCGTCAGCGATCCCCATCTCGGCGGGCGGACGCTCGACGAGCGCGCGGAGCTCTGCGATGCCGGAGTCGCCCGACAGCGCCAGCGCTCCCCGGCGCACGAGTTTCGCGCCCGTCCACTCGGGTGGGTTGTGGGACGCGGTGCAGGCGAGGCCGCCGTCGAGTCCGCGCGCGCCGACCGCGTAGTAGAGAACCTCGGTTGGCGTCGTCCCGAGGTCGAGCACGCTGGCGCCGGTGGCGGCCATCCCAGCTGCGTAGCGCTTGGCAAGGGCGGGCGATGAGAGGCGCACGTCGCGGCACAAGGCGAGCCGCAGCTTCTGCGTCTCGACGCCTTCGAGCCGCGACACAACCTGCGCGAAGGCCCGTCCGATCCGCTCGGCCAGGTCCTCGTCGATTTGATCGGGGTAGATCCCCCGAACGTCGTAGGCCTTGAAGATCGAGCTGTCGACCGCGGCGCCCGCCACGGTCCGGAGACTCTAATCGCTCGCCGGCGCGCTTTCCGCGCGGCTCGTCTCGCGCTGTGCGCCGGAGCCCGCCTCTTCCCTCGGCCAAGCTGCCGCGAGCTCCGCGTAGGCGGCTTCGAGCGACTGGTTGATCACGCGCGTGTCCGCGATCACGGGCATGAAGTTGTTGTCGCCTTCCCACCGTGGGACCACGTGCAGGTGGAGGTGATCCCCGAAGCCCGCACCGGCCACTTTGCCCAGGTTCAAGCCGACGTTGAAGCCATCCGGGCGAAACGCGACCTTGAGGGCCCGAATCGCTCGCTGCGTCAACTGCACGAGCTCCAGCGCCTCGTCGTCGTGGAGGCGCTCGAAGTCACCGATGTGACGGTAGGGGGCGACCATCAGATGACCCGGTGCGTAGGGGTAGGCGTTGAGCAGTACGAAGCAGTGATCTCCCCTCTGCAACAGGTAATTGGCGCGGTCGTCAGCGGACGCTGGCTTCGTGCAGAAGATGCACTCCCCGGCCTTCGGGCCGCGGATATAGGCGATGCGCCAGGGCGCCCAGAGCGGTCGGTCGTTCATCTGCGCGGAGCGGGTGTTCGCGGCTGCAACGCGATCACAGCCAGCGCCGGTGTTTGAAGTAGGCGAGCATGCCAGCCAGCATCACGACCATCGAGCCGATGATGATCCAGAAGCTCGTCGATGCTCCTTGGGCAGGGTCACCGCCGCCTGGAAGCCCGACGTTCATGCCGAAGATGCTGGCGACGAGCGTCAGCGGCAGAACGATCACGCTGATCGCAGTGAGCACCAGCAGGATGTCGTTCACGCGGTGCGAGATGACCGATTCGTTGGTCGATTCGAGCGCTTCGATCACTTCCTTGTAGTTTTCGAGCACGTCCCAAATACGTTCCGAGGCGTCGACAATGTCGTCGAAGTAGATTTCGAGGTCGCCTGTCAAGAAGCGATGCTTGGTGCGTTCCAGGTCGTTGAGCACAGCACGCTGAGGTCGGATTATCTTGCGGAAGTTGATGATCTCTTGTTTGGCATTCGAAATGTCGCGAACGATCTCTTGAGAGCGGCCTTCGAAGATGTCCTCTTCAATGCGCTCGAGCTTGTTACCCATCTTGCGCAGCATCGGGAAGCAGTAGTCGATGGCATCGTCAACGATTCGATAGAGCAGGTACCCAGGACCCTTCGACAACAGATTGGCTCGGAACTCCGCGTTCGTGCTGCATCGCTCGAAGAGGTAGGAGACCGGCGGTATCGGCTGCTTGGGTAGCGTGATGACGTAGTCGGGTCCCACGAAGATGTCGAGCTCGGCTGCGTTGAGACGACCGACGGTCTTGTCGAAGACTGGGAAGTGCAGGACGATGAACAAGTAGTCCGGGTACTCGTCGATCTTCGGCCGCTGGTTGCGCGACGCGATGTCTTCGTAATCGAGCGGATGGAACGAGAAGTGTTCCTGGAGCCAAGCGCGCTCGAGCGGGCCCGGGCGTTCGATGTTGATCCAACGCAGGCCCCCGTGCGAGACCTGCTGGATGTTCGGCTCCGCCTTAGCGGCAGCGCTTGGGGTCGCGCCGGCGGCGAGTCTCGCGCGGCGCGCGCGGCGCATACGTGGTCTCGGCACGCTCGGCATCGCGGCGACTCAGTGGCTCCTCGGGCGCGACCATGACTGGGCGATTGTAGAGCGCCGTGGTGCGTGCCCGGCGCTGCCACTCCCTCCAGCCGCTATGCTTTCGCGCTCACATAGCGCCGCTCACATCGAGAGGGGTGGAGGGACTTGGCCCTGTGAAGCCCCGGCAACCATCCCGGACCGCCGCGTTCGGGAACGGTGCCAATTCCAAGCGGGCCGTGAGCCCGGGAGATGTGACGAAGTGCTTCGGGCGAAGCCCTCGTCACAAGAGCAGGCAGCGGCGAGGGATCTTCGGTTCGACAAGGGGGTCGTGATGGCCGTCGAGGCGCTGCGGTGCAAGGAGTGTGGAGAGAGGTATCGGCTCGATGCGCGCTACGTCTGCGAGCGCTGCTTCGGGCCACTCGAGGTCCAATACGACTTGCGTGCTCTTGACGCCGAGGCGGTGCGGCAACGGATCGCTGCCGGTCCCCCTTCGATCTGGCGCTACGTCGACCTCTTGCCGTTCGCAGAGCCCCCGGAAAGCCCGCTGCCGGTAGGCATGACACCGCTGGTGCGCGCCGACCGGCTGGCCGAGCGACTCGGACTGGGGGAGGTCTGGGTCAAGAACGACGCGGCCAATCCCACCCACTCTTTCAAGGATCGAGTGGTGGCGGTGGCAATCGCGAAGGCTCGTGAGCTCGGTTACGACGTCGTCGCTTGCGCCTCCACTGGAAACCTCGCGCAGGCGGTCGCCGCGCACGCAGCCGCCGCCGGACTCGAGGCTTACGTCTTCATTCCCGCCGACCTCGAGCGGGAGAAAGTGCTCGCGGCCGGGATCTACGGAGCGAAGATCGTCGCCGTCGAAGGCACCTACGACGACGTCAACCGCCTCTGCACCGAGCTTTCGGCGGAGCGCGATTGGGCGTTCGTGAACGTCAACGTGCGGCCGTACTACGCCGAAGGTTCGAAGACGCTCGGCTACGAAATCGCGGAGCAGCTCGGCTTCGAACTACCCGACCGGGTTGTCTGTCCGATCGCCTCCGGCTCGATGTTCACCAAGATCGCCCGTGCCTTCGACGAGCTCGTCGAGCTTGGTCTGGTTGCACCGCGCGGCGAGCGCGGCCCGATCTTCTGTGGTGCCCAAGCCGCAGGGTGCGCTCCCGTCGCCCAGGCCTTCGCTAACGGCTGGGAGGTCTGCAAGCCGGTGAAACCGAACACGATCGCCAAGTCGCTGGCGATCGGCAACCCCGCAGACGGGCCTTACGCGCTGGAGCTCGCGCGACGCACGGGGGGCACGATCGAGGCCGTGAGCGACGAAGAGATCGTCGAGGGCATCGCGCTGCTCGCCGAGACCACCGGCATCTTCCCGGAGACGGCCGGTGGCGTGACCGTCGCCGTGCTCCGCAAGCTCGCCGAGCGGGGAGCGATCGCTCGCGACGAGCGGGTCGTGGTGCTCAACACCGGCGAAGGGCTGAAGACCCTCGATGCCGCCGAGGCAGCGGTGACGGTTACCCGGATCGAACCGCGCTTGGAGGCGTTCGAGCGCGCGTTCGGACTGGCCGAGGCGCTTACCCGCTGACACCGACGCCCGCCGTTGCCGGCGCGCGACATCGGGGCCGCGCACAAGGCTAGAGTTCTCGCCGCGATGGGCGTGACGGTGAAGATTCCGACGCAGCTCCGTTCGGTAACCGGCGGTGAAGCGGAGGCCGTGGTCGAGGGAGCGGGAACGGTAGGCGAGGTCCTCGATCGTCTCTACGAGCGTTACGAGGGGCTCAAGGAGCGCATCTCCGACGACGGCGACCTGCGCCGTTTCGTGAACGTCTACGTCGGCGGCGAGGACATCCGCTTCCTCGATGGACTCGACACACCCGTCGAGGACGGCGACGAGGTGACGATCCTGCCGGCCGTCGCGGGCGGTCGCTGAGCACCGTGCCGGCGCCGTCGCGCGCCTTCCCTGGCAGCGCCTCGCCGTTCGCCGGGGCGACCGCGTTCGTAACCGGCGGCCAGGGGTTCGTCGGGGCCCACCTCTGCGAGCGCCTGTTGGCGGAGGGCGCACGGGTGGTCGTTCCGCGCCGTGACGTTCACCCCGACAGTCGCTTCCGTCGTGAAGGTGTCGAGGCGCGTTGCGACCTCGTCGACTGCGACCTCGCCGACTTCGCGAGCTTGCAGCGGGTGCTGGCGGAGGAGGGTGTCGAGCTGGTCTTCCACTTGGCTGCGCAGACGATCGTCGGCACCGCCAACCGGGCGCCGCTTTCGACCTTCGAGTCGAACGTGCGGGGCACGTGGCTTCTGCTCGAGGCTTGTCGTTCGGTGAGCGACCAGCTGCGCGGGGTAGTCGTGGCTTCCTCCGACAAGGCCTACGGCCAGGCCGAGCAGCTGCCCTACACGGAAGACACGCCGCTTCAGCCGCGCTACCCGTACGACGTCTCGAAAGCATGCGCCGATCTCATCGCGCGCTCTTACGCCGCCACCTTCGGACTGCCGGTCGCGGTCCTGCGCCTGGCCAACATCTACGGCCCCGGCGACCTCAATTGGTCGCGGATCGTTCCCGAGACCTGTCGCGCGCTGGCCGAGGGCCGGCGGCCGGTGCTGCGCTCGGATGGTTCACCGCGGCGCGACTTCTTGCACGTGGCCGACGCGGTCGAGGCGTACCTGGCGGTCGCCCGCTCGCTCACCGTTCCGGGATTAGCCGGACGCGCCTGGAACGCCGGCTCCGGGCGGCCGCTTGCCGTCATCGAGTTGGTCGAGCGGCTGATCGAGCTAGCTGGTAACTCAATTGCCCCCGAGGTACGCGGTGCCGGCACGCCGCGCGGCGAGATCGACGAGCAGTGGCTCGACTCGCGGGCGATCGCCAGCGAGCTCGGCTGGCGACCGCAAGTGGAGCTCGACGCCGGTCTCGCCAGCACCTACCAGTGGTACCGGGCGTTCCTCGCGGAGAAAGCCACCGCCGCCTCCGCCTAATTCGGCCAGCGGCTTCTGTCGTTCGGCCCGCCGACCAGCTGCCTATTCACACGACTGGAGCCGGTTTTCTGGAAGCTCGCGGGAAGCCGCCGCCCCCCGCATCAGCCGTGCGAGATGCGGTTCAGTTAGGGATGCTGGGACGCACGGCGTGCCCGCGCGCATGCCGCAGGTCGGACACTCGACGGCGAGCGCACGGGTGAACACCCTTTGGTCGACGCTGGCGCGCGCCTCGCGTCGCACCGAGCTGGTGGCGGAGCCGTCGTCGCGCCACTCTGGCGAGAGGATCTGGCGGCTTGCGGCTCGGTCGCGGGCAGCGACGGCGAGCCGCGGCGTCTGTGCGATCGCTTTTCTCATCGTGCCCCCGGAGCAGCGCACGGCGAACGCCGACCAACGCGCTCCAACAAGGGAAACGTTGGCCGGCGACAAAACTTGCGCACAAGCGCGCGCGAGATCGCCTAGCTCCGGAAAGTCGCGATCGCCTGGCGGGAGAGGCGCGCCCGACAGGATTCGAACCTGTGACCTCTGGCTCCGGAGGCCAGCGCTCTATCCACTGAGCTACGGGCGCTCTACGCTCAGCTCAGTCTAATTGCGTGCGTACCCGCGTCCGCGCTGACTCCGTTGACCATCGCTCGGGCTCCTCAAGGCATCACGGCAGGGCAACCGCGAAGATTTGAGCGGTGGACCTCGAGCTCACTTTCTTGGGCACCGCCGGCTCGGCGCCGACCGCGCGGCGCGGTCTCCCCGCCTTTTTAGTGCGACGTGGTGGCTACCGATTGCTGATCGATTGCGGTGAGGGCACGCAGCGGCAACTGATTCGCTCGGAGGGGCTCGTCGAGCTCCCCGAGGTGTTGATCACGCACCTGCACGCCGACCACGTCTTGGGCTTGCCGGGGCTTCTCAAGACCTGGTCATTGATGGACCGCCAGACTCCGCTGGTGGTACGCGGTCCGCGCGGACTACGCGAGCTAATGCGCGCGTTCGGGCGCGTGGTGGGGCTCACGCGGCTGGGCTACGAGCTCGAGATAGAGGAGCTCGACGCACCGGTCGAGTTGCCGCGCGACGGTTGGCGGGTCGGTGCCTTCCCGGTCGAGCACGGGGTGCCGGCGCTCGGCTACGCGATCGTCGAGGACGACCGGCCGGGCCGCTTCGACCCCGAGCGGGCGCGGGCCTTGGGTGTCCAGCCGGGCCCCGATTTTGGGCGCTTGCAGCGTGGCGAGCCGGTTTGCGGATCGACTGGAGAGGTGCGTCCGGAGCAGGTGATGGGACCGCCACGGCCCGGCCGCAAGCTCGTCTTCAGCGGCGATACCCGTCCCTGCGAATTCCTGCGCGCGGCGGCGTGGCGCTGCGACGTCCTGGTGCACGAAGCAACCTTTGTCCACGAGGACGCCCAGCGCGCAGCGGAGACCGGCCACGCGACTGCGCGCGAGGCCGCCGAGCTGGCAGCTGCCTGCGAGGTGCGGATGCTCGCGCTGACCCATCTTTCGCCCCGCTATCCGCCACGTGTGCTGGAGGAGGAGGCGCGCGCGCTGTTCCCGAGCACGGTCGTTCCGCGTGACCTCGACCGGCTGGTGGTGCCGTTTCCCGAGCGCGGCCGGCCGACGCTGGTGGGGCGCCGCGAGGAGCCGGGTTCGCGCGACGACGAGACGGTCGAGCTCGTCCAGGGCGCCTGATACCTTTCGGGCGCATCCTTTAACCGCGTCCAGCGAGGCCGGAAGGAGCGAAAGAGATCAGCGAGCGCGAAAAAGTCGTCCTCGACAGCGAGGACGTGCGGCGGATGCTCGTGCGCATCGCGCACGAGATCGTCGAACGTAACGGCGGCGACGCCGTCGCCATCGTCGGTATTCACCCGCGCGGCGTCATCCTCGCTCAACGTCTGCGCTCGAAAGTCGCGGAGCTTGTCGGCGAACCGGTGCCTCTCGGGGAGATCGACATCTCCTTCTACCGCGACGACCTGACCCTGCGCGGCCCCGAACACCAGCCGACGGTGCGAGACACGCGCATCGAGTTCCCGGTCGACCGCTACACGACGGTGCTGGTCGACGACGTCCTCTATACGGGCCGCACCGTCAGGGCGGCGATCGAGGCCTTGTTCGACTACGGGCGTCCGCGCCGCGTGCAGCTTGCAGTGGTCTGCGATCGGGGCCATCGCGAGCTGCCGATTCGACCGGACTTCGTCGGCAAGAACCTGCCCACCTCGCGCCGGGAGCGCGTAAACGTGCGGCTCGCCGAGCTCGACGGAATCGACGAGGTGACGATCGCCGAGTTGGCGGAGGTCGGCTCGTGAGGGGAGGGGAGTGCCAGTGAGCCGTCATCTGCTCTCGATCGACGACCTCTCGCGAGCCGACATCGAGCGGCTACTGACGAGGGCGGCGAGCTTCGCCGAGGTCTCCGGCCGCGAGATCAAGAAGGTGCCGACGCTGCGCGGGCGGACCGTCATCAACCTCTTCATGGAGCCCTCCACCCGCACGCAATCGTCGTTCGAGCTCGCTGCCAAGCGCCTCTCGGCGGACGTCGTGACGGTCAAGACCCAAGGGTCCTCAGTCGAAAAGGGCGAGTCCTTCAAGGACACCGTGTTGACGCTTTCGGCCTACGATCCGGCAGCGATCGTGGTGCGTTCGCCGTACGCCGGCGCGGCGCTGCAAGTGGCGGGCTGGACGCGAGCGTCGGTGGTCAACGCCGGCGACGGCAAGCACGAGCACCCGACACAAGCGCTGCTCGACCTCTTCGCGCTGCGCTCCCGTCTTGGTACCTGCGAGGGGCTCAACGTCTGGATCGTCGGCGACATTGCCCACAGCCGCGTCGCGCGTTCGGGCATCAAGGCTTTCCGTAAGGTCGGCTGCGAAGTCACGGTTTGCGGTCCGCCGACGATGGTCCCCCCGGGGATCGCTGCGCTCGGTTGCGAGGTCCGCTACGACCTCGCGGGCATCGAGCGGGCCGACGTCATCTACGCGCTGCGCGTCCAGCGCGAGCGGATCGCCGGGGCGCTTGCGCCATCGCTGCGCGAGTACGTGGAGCGCTGGCAGATCGACGGCCGGCGCCTGCGCCCCGGTCAGCTGGTGATGCACCCGGGGCCGGTCAACCGGGGGGTCGAGTTGGCCGCCGAGGTCTGCGACTCCCCGCAGTCGCTGATCCTCGCCCAAGTCGAGTCCGGAGTGTTCGTACGGATGGCGGTGCTCTACGACCTGCTGGCCGGTCCCGGTCCCTCGGCAGCTGCCAAGGCGCCTCAGGGAGACGAGCGCGGAGCCCCACAACCGGCATGACCGGCGAAGCGCTGAAACTCCACCGCCACCTCGCGCTGCGCGTCGGCGCACCGGCGGAGCTGGTGATCAGTCGCGTGCGCGCTCTCGATCCGAGCTGCGGGGTCGACACGGTCTGCGATCTCGTGGTGCGAGGCGGGCGGATCGCCGAGCTCGCAGCACCAGGCACCGCCGAGGCGGACGCCGGGGAACGGATCGACGGAGACGGCAAGTGCGTGTTCCCGGCTTTCGTGGATCCCCACGTGCATTTGCGGACGCCCGGCCGCGAGGACGAAGAAGACCTCGAGTCCGGTACGCGGGCTGCTGCCGCCGGTGGCTTCTGCTGTGTGATCGCGATGCCGAACACCGAGCCGGTGGTCGACAGCCCGGAGTTGATTCACGCGCTGCGGGCGCAGGCGATGCGAGAAGCACGCGTGCAAGTGGGGTTTGCAGCTGCGATCACGGTCGGCCAGCAGGGCGAGCGGCTCACCGACATGGCGGCGCTCGCCGATGCCGGCGCGCTTTGTCTGAGCGATGACGGCCTGCCGGTGCGCTCGCCCCGCCTCCTGCGGCAGGCCCTGCAGTACCAGCGGCTGCATCGCGTGCCGCTGGCGCTCCACGAAGAAGACCCGGAATTGTCCGCCGGCGGCGCTATGCACGAGGGCGAAGTCGCCCTGCGACTGGGCGTTTCGGGCATCCCGAGCGCGAGCGAGGCGACGATGGTCGCGCGCGACTTGTTGCTCGCCGAACTAGAGGGTGGGCGCATCCACGTCCAGCACGTCTCGGCGCGGCAAACGCTGGCGCTTGTCGAGTGGGCACGGGAGCGGGGAGTCGCGGTGAGCTGCGAGGTCACCCCGCATCACTTGCTGCTGTGCGAGGACGACGTCGCGGACCTCGACACCTCTCGCAAAATGAACCCGCCGCTCAGGAGCGCCGACGACCGGGAAGCTCTGATCGAAGCGCTACGCAGCGGCGCCATCGACTGCGTCGCTACGGATCATGCGCCACACGCGGCGGCGGAGAAGGAACAGCCGTTCGAACTCGCCCCGATGGGCACCACCGGCCTTGAGACGGCGTTCGCGGTTCTCTACGACGGCCTGGTGCGCCCCGGCCGGATCACGCTCGCCACGCTGGTCGACCGGCTAACGGCAGGAGCTCCGCTGTTCGGCATCGAACGACCGACGCTCAGCGTCGGCGCGACCGCCAATCTCTGCCTCGTCGATCTCGACGCCGAGTGGACGGTCGGCGAGAACGGCTTCGAGAGCCGCTCCGCGAACAACGCCTTCCTCGGGCGGAAGGTGCACGGTCGGGTGCTGCTCACGACCAGCGCCGGCCAGGTCGCTTGGCGCGACCGCTCGATCCTGCTCAAGGAGGTGCCCGCTTGACCGCACCGACGATGCTCGATCGCGAGCGCACCGCGCTGGTCGTCGTCGACGTCCAGCGCGCGTTCGCCAAGGCCGTAGCCGAGTTCGACCGCGTCGCACAGGCCACGCGCAAGTTGATCCAGGCGGCGCACCTGCTCGAGCTGCCGGTGGTAGTCACCGAGCAGTACCCGCAAGGCCTGGGGCCGACGGTGGAGTCGGTGGCGGAGCTCCTCGATGGCGATCTGCGCCTCGAAAAGCGGCGCTTCGCGGCGTGCGACGCCGAGGGCTTCGAGCTCTTTGGTCGCTCGCAGGTCGTCCTCTGCGGCATCGAGGCTCACGTCTGTGTCGCTCAGACCGCACTGCTACTGCTGCGTCGAGGCCTCGAAGTGCACCTAGTCGTCGACGCCGTCGCCTCGCGCCACGAGCGCGACCGAGAGGTGGCGCTGCGACGGCTGGAGCAGGCCGGCGTGGTCCCACAGACCGTGGAATCGGTGCTGTTCGAGTTGATCCGCGGTGCTGACCATCCCCGCTTCAAGGACGTGCAGGAGCTCGTCAAGTGAGCACCGTCACGCCAGCCGGTAGCGCTCCGCAGCCACTGCCCCGTAACCACGGTCCCGAGGGGGCGCAGCCCGGTTACCTGCTGTTGGAGGACGGCACGCGCTTCGACGGCTTCTCCGTCACGCACCACGCGCCAGCGGTCGGCGAGGTCGTCTTCACGACCTCGATGAGCGGTTATCAGGAGACCGTCACGGACCCGAGCTACCGCGGGCAGATCGTCGTTTTCACCTATCCGCTGATCGGTAACTACGGGGTCGCGCGCGAACACATGGAATCCGACGCCATCCACGCCCGTGCGGTCGTGATGCGGGAAGGCGTTGATGCCGAGGACGCGCCTTGCGCCGAGGGCGGCTGGCTCAGCTGGCTGACGGATTGCGCGGTACCGGCCCTCTCCGGCGCCGACACCCGCGCGCTGGTTCGCCACCTGCGCGACAAAGGTGCGATGCGGGGAGGCGTGTTCCCCGCAGCGGTGTCGCCCGCCGAGGCCCGCGCCTTGATCGAAGCGGAGCCGCCGATGAGCGGACGTGACCTCGTCGGCGAGGTCACCCCGCAGCAGCCGTTCGAGCTGCCGCCCGCCGACGGCGTCGCGGAGCGCGCCTTCGTAGCCGCGATCGACACCGGAATCAAGGCCTCGATCGTCCGCAACCTCCGCGAGCGGGGGGTTCGCTTGCGGCTCTTCCCGGCCTACAGCTCGGCCCAAGAGTTGTTGGTCGCGAACCCCGACGCAGTCTTCCTGGCCAACGGTCCCGGCGACCCGGCCGCGCTCGATCGCATCGTCGCGACCGTCCGGGAGCTGGTGGGGAAGGTGCCGGTGTGGGGCATCTGCCTTGGTCACCAACTGCTCTGCCGAGCGGTCGGGCTGGAGACGTTCAAGCTGCCGTTCGGTCATCGCGGCGCCAACCACCCGGTCAAGGATCTCGCCACCGGTCGCATCGACATCACTTCCCAAAACCACGGCTTCGCGGTGCTCGGTCCGCGCGGCGAGCGGCGGGTCGAGGGCGACGAGCCGCTGCGTTGGGAGACCGACTTCGGAACCGCCGAGCTTTCGCAGCTCAACCTCTACGACCGCACGGTCGAGGGGTTGGTACTGCGCGACGTGCCGGCCGCCACCGTTCAGTACCACCCCGAGGCCGGGCCGGGTCCACACGACGCCGTGTACCAGTTCGACCGTTTCCTCGAACAGCTCATCGGAGGTAGCCGCTAGTGCCGCGCCGCGACGACATCGGTCGGATCCTCGTGATCGGGTCGGGCCCGATCGTGATCGGCCAGGCCGCGGAGTTCGACTACTCGGGTGTTCAGGCCTGCAAGGTGCTGCTCGAGGAGGGGTACGAGGTCGTGCTCGTCAACTCCAACCCGGCGACGATCATGACCGACCCCGAATTCGCCACGCGCACCTACATCGAACCACTCGATCCGCCCACCGTCGCTCGCATCATCGAGCGCGAACGGCCGGATGCGGTCCTGCCCACCCTCGGTGGCGGCACCGCGCTCAACATCGCGCGGGCCCTTTCCGAGGACGGCACCCTCGAGCGCTTCGGGTGCGAACTGGTCGGCGCTAACTACGACGCGATCCGTCGCGCTGAGGATCGCGAGCTGTTCCGCCAGACGATGGAGGAGGCCGGCCTGCGGGTGCCGCGCTCGGTCGCGGTTTCCTCGCTGGCCGAGGCCGAGCACGTGCTGGCCGAGATCGGGCTGCCGGCGATCGTGCGCCCGGGCTTCACGATGGGCGGCGAGGGCGGTGGCATCGCCCGCAGCGAGGCCGAGTTCCGGGAGCGGGTCAGCGAGGGTCTCGCCGCGAGCCCGATCCATCAGGTGCTGGTCGAAGAGTCGGTGATCGGCTGGGGCGAGTTCGAGCTCGAGGTGATGCGCGACCGGGCGGACAACGTGGTGATCGTCTGCTCGATCGAAAACATCGACCCGATGGGTGTGCACACCGGCGACTCGGTGACCGTCGCACCCCAGCAGACCCTCTCCGACCGGCAGTACCAGACGCTGCGGGACCAGGCGATCACCTGCATCCGCGCCGTCGGTGTGGAGACCGGTGGTTCGAACATCCAGTTCGCGGTCAACCCGGAGACCGACGAAGTGGTGGTGATCGAGATGAATCCGCGCGTATCGCGCTCCTCGGCGCTTGCCTCGAAGGCCACCGGCTTCCCGATCGCGAAGATCGCGGCACGCCTCGCCGTCGGTTACACGCTGGACGAGATCGACAACGACATCACCCGCAAGACCCCGGCGAGCTTCGAGCCGACGCTCGACTACGTGGTCGTGAAGTGGCCGCGCTTTGCGTTCGAGAAGTTCCCTGGCAGCGACGGTCGGCTGGGAACGTCGATGCGCTCGGTCGGCGAGGCGATGGCGATTGGGCGGACCTTCCGGCAAGCGTTCGCGAAGGCCATGCGCTCGCGCGAGCTCGACGTGGTGCCGGAACCGCCGGCCGACACCGAGGAGCTGTTGCGGCGTTTGGAGCTACCGAGCCACGACCGCTACGAGCTCCTGATGGAAGCGATGCGCCGCGGCGTTCCAGACGAGGAGCTGCATCGACGAACGTCGATCAACCCGTGGTTCCTGGCCGAGATCGGGGCGGTGGCGCGCGGCGAGGATCGCGCGGAGGGGCTCGTGCGCACCTACAAGGCGGTCGACACCTGCGCTGCCGAGTTCGAGGCCGAGACGCCCTACTACTACTCGGGTCTCGAGCGGCCGGGCCCGGACGGGCGGCCGCGACACGAGGTCCGCCGCGGCCAACGCCCCGCGGTCGTGATCCTTGGATCCGGTCCTAACCGCATCGGCCAGGGCATCGAGTTCGACTACTGCTGCGTCCACGCGGCGATGACCGTGCGCGAGTCCGGTCGCGACGCGGTGATGGTCAACTGCAACCCGGAGACCGTCTCGACCGACTACGACACCTCCGACCGCCTGTACTTCGAGCCGCTCACGCTCGAAGACGTCTTGGCGGTGGTCGAGCTCGAGCAGCCGGAGGGCGTGATCGTGCAGTTCGGCGGTCAGACGCCCCTGCGGCTCGCGCGGGGGCTCGCCGCTGCCGGCGTGCCGCTGCTCGGGACGCCGGTCGAGTCGATTCACCGGGCCGAAGATCGGCCGAGCTTCGGCGCCCTGCTTGACGAGCTCGGGCTGCGAAGCCCCCCGTGGGCCACCGCGGAATCGGCGGAGGAGGCACTGGCGGCAGCCGAGCGTGTCGGTTTCCCGCTGCTCGTGCGGCCCTCCTACGTGCTCGGGGGGCGGGCGATGGAGATCTGTTACTCGCGCGAGGATCTCGCCGCCTACCTTGAGCGTTCCGGCGCCGCCGCGGCTGGCGCTGCCGGCAACTGCATCTACCTCGACCGTTTCCTGGAGAACGCCATCGAGGTCGACGTCGACGCCCTCGCCGATGGCGAGGATGTGGTCATCGGGGCGATCATGCAGCACGTCGAGGAGGCCGGTGTCCACTCCGGCGACTCGGCGTGCGTGATCCCGGCGATGTCGCTCGGACCCGAGATGGAGCGGCAGGTGGAGGAGGCGACCCGCCGGATCGCTCTCGAGCTCGGCGTGGTCGGACTGATCAACATCCAGTTCGCGGTCGCCGGCGACGACGAGCTCTACGTCCTCGAAGCGAACCCGCGCGCCTCGCGGACCGTGCCGTTCGTTTCGAAGGCGATCGGTGTGCCCTTGGCGAAGGTGGCGTGCCGACTGATGCTCGGCGAGCGTCTACGCGATCTCGACTTGCGGATCCCGCGACAGCCGGGGCATGTTTCGGTCAAGGAGGCGGTGCTGCCGTTTCGTCGCTTCCCCCTCGCCGACGCGCGACTCGGTCCGGAGATGCGCTCGACGGGCGAGGTCATGGGTATCGCGCGCGACTACCCGACCGCTTTCGGCAAGGCGCAGGCGGCCGCGCGGTCGGCGCTGCCGCGCCGCGGCACCGTCTTCATCTCGGTCACCGACGGTGACAAGCCGGCGGCGACCCAGGTCGCGGCGGCCCTGCACGACCTTGGCTTCCGGATCGTCGCCACCCGGGGAACGGCGCGGGCGGTGCGCCGGATGGGCGTTCCGGTGGAGACCGTGAACAAGCTTTCGGAGGGGCCGCCACACGTCGTCGAGCTGATCGAGCGCGGCGAGATCGACCTCGTGATCAACACGCCCACCGGGTCGGGCGCGCGGGCTGACGGCTACGAGATTCGGCGGGCCGCGGTCGCGCGCGGCATTCCCTGCATTACGACGATGACCGGGGCCAGCGCAGCGCAGCGGGCGATCGCCGCGCTCCAGCGCGGCGAACCGGAGGTGCTGTCGCTGCAAGAGCTGCACGCCCAAGCCGAGCCGCTGGGCCAGCGCGGCCGCCGCTAGGAGCCACGGTGGGGCGGACGGCGGCTGCAAAAAGCGGGCAAGAGGGCCCGCCGACCGTTCGGCCCGGCAAGTCCGAGTGGCCGCGGCGGGTCACCGCGCCGCCTGGTCGGCGACGGGCGCGCGTGCTGTGCAACCGCGCGGCCGGTCGGTACCGCTTGATCGAGGTCGACGACGACGCTGGGCCACGACGGCCCACACCCGGCCAGTTCTACATGCTCGCGAGCGCGGAGGGTTGGCTCGGCGACGACGGGCGACCGTGGTTAGCACGCCCCTTTTCGCACGTGCGCAGCGAGCCGCTCGCGTTTCTGATCGACCCGGTAGGCCCAGGTAGCCGGCGTCTGGCGGCGTTGCAGGCAGGCCAGGGGGTGCACTTGGTGGGGCCGCTCGGTCAAGGTTTTCGCCCACCCGCGACAGGCGCAACGGCCCTGCTCGTAGGCGGTGGCATCGGCATCGCACCGCTCGGTGCGCTCGCGCAGCGGCTCGGCGGCGCTTGCGAAGCGCTGCTCGGATTCAAAGACGCGCTGGCTGCCGAGGCGGCTGCGCTGGTTGCGGCACGCCGTGTCGCGCTCGCGACCGACGATGGCTCGCTCGGCCATCACGGCCTAGTCACCGACCTCCTGGCGCGACGGCTCGAAGCTGGCGGCGCGTTCGAGCTCTTCGCCTGCGGACCGGAGCCGATGTTGCGAGCGGTCGCCGAGGCAGCGCGCGCCGCCAACGTGCCGGCTCAGCTGGCCTTCGAAGCACCGATGGCCTGCGGCTTCGGGGCTTGCTTTGGCTGCGCGTTCGAGACTCAGGCGGGATGGATGCGGCTGTGCCTAGAAGGGCCCGTCGTTGACGCTCGTGATCTGCCGTGAGCTCAGCCGACGCACGGAGCTCAGCCGACCCACGGAGCAGCGCCGTGAGCCAAGCGGACGCGGGGGGTAGCTCGCCGGATCGCGCGGTTCGCGATCCGGCGACCACGCTGCGCTGCGAACCGCCGGCGATCGGCGGTTTCCGCCCGCCCGGGCGGGTTTTCAACGGCTCCGGAACTTTCGATGCGTTGGCGGCGTTGGAAGTTTTCGGCGACGCACTGCTTGCGAGCTTCCCTTTCGACGTCTACGTCTCCAAGACGATCACGCTCGCCCCGCGCCCCGGCAACCCACCGCCGCGCATCGCCGAGTGCGCGATCGGCATGTTGAACTCGATCGGTTTGCCGAACAAGGGGGTCGAGCGCTTCTTGCGTGAGGAGCTTCCGCGGCTGGCCCGGCTCCCCGTTCCGCTGTGCGTCTCGGTGATGGGCTTCAGCCGCCAGGAGCTGGCCGAGTTGGTGGCGCGGGTCGGCGAGCGCGGCGAGGTCGCAGCGCTCGAGCTCAACGTCTCTTGCCCGAATGTCGAGACCGGGCTCGTGGTCGGTCAAGATCCCGCCGAGACGGCGCGCGCGGTGGAACGAGTGCGGCCGCTCACCGAGAAGCCCCTAATCGTCAAGCTCACCCCGACGGCGGCGGACCAGGCGGCAGTAGCACGGGCGGCTCAGGCGGCAGGCGCCGACGCCGTCTCGCTGGTCAACACCTTCCCTGGGACGGCCTTCGATGCCCGCGGTTCAGCGCTGCTGGGACCGGGCCGGGGGGGTCTTTCCGGTCCTGCGATTAAGCCGATCGCCCTTGCCCAAGTGCGCGAGGTAGCGACCGCCGTCTCGCTCCCGGTGATCGGTATGGGAGGAATCTGTGAGACCACCGATGCGCGCGAGTACCTGGCTGCCGGCGCCTCGTTCGTGGCGGTCGGCACCGCGAGCTTCCGCGATCCCCTGGCGGGGTTGGCGATTCGCCGAGCGCTCGCCGCCGAGGGGCAGGAATCTCCTGCAAAGCGCGCGATTGTCTAAAGGCAGGAGAAGTAGCTTCAAGCTCAACCTAAGGGTTAGGTGATTTATCCGCTATTTGCGCTTCGGTGGCCAGTCGCAGGCGCCGAGCGAGTGTAAGATCGCCGCCCATGCTCGTCCCCCGGAGAACCCTCGCAGAGCCGCTCTCCGGAGCAGGTACCTCGCAAACCGGCGACCAACCCAAGGACCGCTCGGTGGCCAACGCGGACTGCGGCGGGTCGCTCGACGTGGCCGATGGCGACCCCTGCCCACGGACCTTGGAGGACGTCGGCGACAATCCGGTGCGTGCGACCGCCAGCGGCGGTGTCGGTGATCGGCTAGAGGCTGCGGCCCGCGAAGACCGCCAGGCGCCTGCCGCCGCACAGGATGGGCGGCGTAATGCTGCGGCTCCAGAGCGATCGCTTGCCCAACGGATGGAAGCGCTTCGGCGCGCTAACGAGATCCGCACGCGGCGCGCGCGGCTGAAGCGCGACCTCAAGGCGGGGCGGGTGAGGATCGACGAGCTGTTGCTCGATCCCCCCGACTATGTGCTCACGGCGAAAGTTTTCGACTTGCTCCTCGCCGTCCCGAAGTTCGGCCGTGTCAAGGTCAACCGTGCGCTCACGCACTGCCGCATCTCGCCGAGCAAGACGATCGGCGGCTTGTCCGAGCGGCAGCGCAACGAGCTCGTCGCCTACCTGCGCCGATAGCCACGCCGCTCGTCGTCATAACTGGGCCTTCGGGTGTCGGCAAGGGGACGCTGATCAAGGCCCTCCGTGAACGCATCCCTGGTATTCACGTCGCCGTCTCGGCGACCACCAGGCCGCCCCGCCCGGGCGAAGTCGACGGGCGCGACTACTTCTTCCTGAGTCCCGAGGAGTTCGAGCGCCGCGTGCGCGCGGGCGAGTTCGCCGAGCACGCCGTGTACGCCGGCCACCGCTACGGAACGCTGCTGTCGGAGCTTGAGCGACCGGCTCGACTAATCGTGCTGGAGATCGATGTGCAGGGGGCGCGGCAGATCCGGCAACTCCGCCCCGACGCCTTGCAGGTGTTCATCGCGCCGCCGTCGCTCGACGAACTCGAACGGCGGCTGCGAGCGCGCGGAGCGGACGACGAGGAGCAGATCCGTCGGCGCCTCGAGGTTGCAAAACGGGAGCTCTCCGCGCGCGACGAGTTCGCGAAGGTGATCGTCAACGAACGCCTCGACGACGCCTTGTCGGAGCTGGAGCGTGTGATCGGTAACATGCTCGCGGGCTCCGGACCGGACGGAGAGCGCGCAGAAACGCACCGGCCCGAGCAGCAGTCGCAAGGATGATCCGACCGAGACTCGACAAGATCCTCGAGCACGTCGATTCGACCTACGCGGCGGTGATCGTCGCGGCGCGCCGTGCGCGGCAGATCAACAGCTACTACCACAACCTCGGCGAGGGAACCTTCGACGAGTACCCGCCGCCGATGGTCGAGTCCAGCTCGGGCAACTACCTGCAGATCGCGCTCGAGGAGCTCGCCGCCGGCAAGCTCCGGTACCGCTACCGCTAGCCGCGGCGCTCGCGATGGCGCGCATCCTGCTCGGGGTTTGCGGCGGCATCGCCGCCTACAAGGCCGCTGAGCTGGTGCGGGCAGCGACTGCCCGAGGCCACTCGGTGCGCGTGATTCAGACCGAGACGAGCTTGCGCTTCGTGGGTCGCGCTACCTTCGAGGCGATCACCGGGGCGCCGGTGCTCGTCGACGAGTTCGAGCAGGACCCTGCGCGGGGTGCTTTCCCCGGCGAGCCGCCACCGACGCACGCGCCGATCTCGCATCTCGAGTTGGTGGCGCGGTGCGACGCTTACTGCATCGCGCCGGCTACGGCCAACACACTGGCGAAGATCGCCGGCGGGCATGCCGACTCGTTGGTAACGACCGCAGCGCTCGCCTGCCGCGCACCGATCGTGGTGGCGCCAGCGATGAACGAAGCGATGTGGCTGGCCGCGCAGACCCGCGCGAACGTGGCGCGGCTGCGGAAGCTCGGAATCCGGGTCGTGCCGCCTGCGGAGGGCCGTCTCGCGTCCCCTGGAGAGTGGGGGGTGGGGCGTCTTGCCGAACCCGAACGGATCCTGGCAGTGCTCGAGGAGGTGCTCGAGCACCGCGAGCGGTCGCGTGTCGCGGATGGAGAGAGCGGCGGGGCGATCGCTGGATCGGTCCGAGACCTCGCGGGCGTGCGCGTGATCGTGACTGCTGGCGGAACCCGCGAGCCGCTCGACGCCGTGCGCTTCATTGGCAACCGCTCGTCGGGCCGGATGGGTGTCGCGCTCGCCGAGGCGGCGCTGCGACGCGGCGCACAGGTCACCCTGATCGGCGCGAACCTCGCGGTCGATCCGCCCGCGGGGGTCGATTACGTGCCGGTCGTCACCGTCGAGGATCTTGCCCACGCGCTCGACGAGCGCTTCGCGGCCGCTGATGTGGTGCTCATGGCGGCGGCGGTCAGCGACTTCCGTCCGGCGCGGGTGTGGGACGACAAGCTCGAGCGGGGCAACTCTCTAGCGGTCGAACTCGAGCCCACCGAAGACCTCGTAGCGGGCCTCGCGGCGCGGCGCCGCCCGGGGCAACTGGTGATCGGCTTTGCGGCCGAGCACGGGGGCGACTTCGTTGCGCGGGCGCGCGAAAAGCTGCGACGCAAACGGCTCGATGCGATCGTCGCAAACGACGTCTCTCAACCTGGGATCGGTTTCGAGAGCGCCGATAACGCGGTTGTGATGATCTCTCGCGACGGACGCGAACGGAGCGTTGGGCCGACTTCTAAGTTGGAGGTCGCGCGCGCGATTCTCGACGAGGTCGCGCGTTTGCGCGCTAGCGTCGTGCTGCAGAGCGAGAGCCGGTGACTGGCGAACACTTCGAAACGCCCGAGGAACGAGGAGCCCACGTCTACGACCTGCTCGAGCGCGGTCGCGCGCTTTTGGCGAGCGGGGACTTCATGGCTGCGCAGGTGCCGCTGGAGCGTGCCAAGCGGCTCGAGCCCGACAAGAGCTCGATCCGCGAGGCGCTCGGCCGTGCCTACTTCCGGTCGGGCCGTTTCGAGGAGGCGCGAAGGGAGTTCGCAGCCGTCGTCGAGCGCTACCCAGTGGACGACTACGCCCACTATTGCCTCGGTCGCGCAGCCGAGAAGACCGGTCGGCGGCTCGAGGCCCAACGGCATGCCGCGCTCGCCGCTTGTATGCGGCCCGACCGCGCCGACTATCGCGCGTTCCTCGAGCGTTTGCGCGCCGCCTAGTCCCAGCGGCGTTGCGGGCCGTCGGCCCAGGGCGATGGCCAGCGCTCCACGCCTTCCGTGCGCGCACGCAAGAGTTCGCGGATCGCTGCTGCCGCCTCGACCACGTGCCCGAGCACGCGGTCGAGGGTGCTCGTCTGCAACTGATCGACGGGTAGCTCTGCGTGCACCCAGACCTCGCCGCTCAGCGAGCAGCCAACGCGCGCTAGGCGCGTCTGACGGTTGAGATGCAAAAGCAGCGGCGCTGGCAACTGCTCGCTCGCGGCAGCCGCGAAAGCGCGGATCGCGAGCAGCCCGTCCTCGATGCGCACGCTCATCTCGAGCTCGCGGCACCCAGCCACCCCGGGCGGCAGACAAAGACCCCACTCGCCGTATGCGAGCCTGCGCACGCCGATCCCCAGCGAACCCAGGTAGCGATCGACGGCGCTGGCGGCAGCCCTTGTGTTCTCGGCAGCTTCGGGCACTGGCACCCCGATTGTGCCGTTAGCCTGCCGCCGCGTGCTGGCTGTGGTGCAGCGGGTCTCGCGAGCGGCCGTCCGCGTCGATGATGAATTGGTGGCCGCTATCGGCCGCGGTCTGCTCGTGCTCGTGGGAGTCGCCGATGGCGACGACGAACGTGACTGCGAGCAGCTCGCTCGGCGAATCCGCAATCTGCGCCTATTTCCCAGCGAGCGGCGTCCGCTGGACCTCGCCCTCGATGACGTCGCCGGCGAGATCCTCTGCGTAAGTCAATTCACGTTGCTCGCCGATACGCGCAAGGGACGCCGCCCGAGCTTCGAGCGCGCAGCGCCGCCGGATCGCGCCCGGCCACTCTACGAACGGGTGGTCGAGCTCCTCGGTGCACGCTCCGGCCGGTTCGGTGCGCACATGGCGGTGGAGTTGGTGAACGATGGGCCGGTGACAGTGATCGTCGACAGCCGCCGAGGACGTTGACTCTCGCTTAGCGCCCCGCGGGGCGACCTCGTGATGCCCCGCGGGGCGACCTCTTGATGCTCCGCGGTAACCCTGACGCTCCGCCTCGGACCACTTGCGGGCGCTGGCGCTCGCCCGTAGCATGACGCCGTCGTCGTTCTTTACTGAACGACCAGTCAGAGCCCCTGGGGCGAACTGCCCCTAGCCCCCACAAACCCCTGACCAGGGAGGTAACCGAGATATGTCGTTGCGTCGCTTGTGTGCGGCGGCGTCGGTGCTCGCCGCTGTCGCCGTCGGAGCACCCGCTGCGTCGGCCCAAGAGGTCAACTTCACGAACTGGACAGTCTCGGGAACGCTCGGGATCCGCAAGCTCAACCAGTCGATCACGATCCCGGCCGGCGCCGCCTTCAACGGCAGCTGGAACGTCGCCACAGGTTCCCTCACCGGCCACGTCTCGGTGCCGACGATCCGCACGCGGCTGCGCGTGCTCGGGTTCCCGGTCGACGCCACCCTCGAGCTGCAAGAGGCGCAACCGGTCTCCGGGTCGATCAGCATCGGGGCGGACGGCAACGTCACGGTCTCGGCGCGCAGTGCAGCGACCATCTACATCCGCCGCCTCGCGTCGCCGTACTTACCGCTCAACCTCGTGCGCAGCGCGACCTGCCGGACGTCGCGACCGGTGGAGCTGCCGCTCTCCGCGCGGGCGCCCTTCACGGCGCTCGCCCAGGGACTCACCTTCAGCGGTGTCACCACGCTGCCGCCGCTGACCGGCTGCGGTTTGTCGACGCCGCTCTTGAACTTGCTGATGGCGGGTCCCAACAACCCCTTCGCGATCCGGCTGGCACCCCCGGCTAGCGGGGGCGACTCCCTGCCCTCCTAGCGCTCGCGCAGGAAGCTCCTGCGCGCAGCATTTCCGCGCCAACGGGCGTCCCCGGAGCAACTCCGGGGGCGCCCGTTCGGTTCGGGGCGTGGGTGCGACGCGGGCTATACTCGGCCGGACAGCTTCAGACTGCGGTTGTTGCCGCGCCTGAGGTGGGCCTCGGCCCACTTTTTTTTCGGAGATACCGTCGTCGAATGGCACGCAAGATCGAGGAACTCAGAGCAGAGATCGAGCAACGGCTCGCGGCCGTCGAGCCGGACGTGGAGTTGCTCGCTTGCGAGCCTGCGGGACGCGAGCGCATCCGACTGGTAATCGATCACCCGCAAGGTGTCGACTTGGCACTGTGCGAACGCGTCACACGGCAGCTTTGGCACCTCGTCGCCGAGGTCGGCCTCGAGGTTTCGTCACCGGGGCCGCGCCGACCGCTGACTAAGCCCGCGCACTTTCGACGCTTCCTTGGGCGGCGGGCACGCCTCAAGCTGCGGCAGGAGCGCGGCGGGCGCCGCACCTACACCGGAGAACTGGTCGGCGCCAACGACCAGGAAGTGACCGTCGCGGCCGAAGATGGGTTGGTGTCGATCCCCTACGCCGAGATCAACCGCGGGAACCTGCTGGAGGGGTAGCGGATGTCGAGGGAGATAGCGGAAGCGGTACGGGCGCTAGCCAAAGAGAAGGGGATCTCTGCGGACCGCCTGAAGGCGGCGGTCGAGGACGCTCTCCTCTCCGCCTACAAGAAAACTCCAGGTGCCGCCAAGTACGCGCGCGTCGACTTCGACCTCGAGCAAGGCGAGTTCCGCGTCTACGAGCTGGTCGTGCCGGAAGACGTCGAGCGCGAGCTGCTCGAACAGATTGAGCGTGAGCGGCCCGAGCCCGAGATCGACCCGGAGACAGGGGAGCGCCGCGAGCCCGAGCCCGTCGAGATCGATGTCGAGCGGTTGCTCGCCGAGCATGGCGATCGCATCGAGCAGCGCGACGTGACGCCGCGCGACTTCGGCCGGATCGCCGCACAGACCGCGAAGCAGGTGATCTTGCAGCGCATCCGCGAGGCGGAGCGCGACATGACCTACGAAGAGTTCCAGGATCGTGTCGGCGAGCTGGTCACCGGGATCGTCCAGCAGTCGGACAACCGCTACACGCTGGTGCAGCTGCGCGACCGCGTGGAGGCGCTGTTGCCGCGCTCTGAACAAGTCCCCGGTGAGCGCTACGACCACGGCCAGCGGCTGAAAGCGGTGATCATCGACGTCTCCGCGCAGGCAAAGGGGCCGAGCATCATCCTTTCCCGCCGGAGCCCCGACCTGATTCGCAAGCTGTTCGAACTAGAGGTACCGGAGATCGCTGACGGTCTCGTCGAGATCGTGGGCGTCGCCCGTGAGCCGGGTTACCGGTCGAAGATCGCGGTGGTTTCGCATGCTCCCGGTGTCGACCCGGTGGGCGCATGCGTGGGACCCCGTGGCTCGCGCGTCCGCATGGTGGTCTCGGAGCTCCGCGGCGAAAAGATCGACATCATCCCCTACAACGAGGAGCCGGCGCGTTTCATCGCCAAAGCGCTGTCGCCGGCACGCGTCCGGGAAGTCCTGGTCGACGACGAGGCGCGGCAGGCGACCGTCATCGTGCCCGATGATCAGCTTTCGCTGGCGATCGGAAAAGAAGGGTTGAACGCGCGACTCGCCGCGCGCCTGACCGGTTGGCGTATCGACATCCGCTCGGAGAGCGAATTTGCCGAGGAGGAGTCGCAACTCGGGCTCGAGGAGGAGGAGGCCGAGGCGTCGGGTCGCTGTGCTGCGGTTTTGGCAAACGGTCGTCGTTGTCCCAACGCCGCGCTGCCCGGTTCGCGCTACTGTGGTCTGCCGGCCCATCAGGCGCTCGAGCGGAGCGGCGAGAATGCTGACGAGGCACAGCAGGTAGCTAACGAAGCCGGCGGCGAGCGATAGCGGCGGCGCGCGATCATCGCCATCGCCCGATCAGGATGTGCGTCGTCTGCGGGCGGCGCGCCTACCAGGACGAGCTTTTGCGCCTGGCGCGCAGCGCTAGCGGACAGGTCGTTCCCGACCCCGCTCGCAGGATGCCCGGCCGCGGTGCGTACGTCTGTTCAGATCCAGCGTGTGGCCGCCGACTCGGCGACCAACGGCGCCTGGCTCGGGCCTTTCGCGCGCCGGTTGAGGTCCCAGGTGAAACCGTAGACTTCGTGAACGAGTGGCAAAGAAGCGCGTCCATCAGATAGCGAAAGAGCGCGGCATTCCCAGCAAGGAGGTGATCGCGATCCTCCAGCGTGCCGGGCTCGACGTGAAGGCTGCCGCCTCCAGCGTCGACGAGGCGGCGGTCGCGCGCGCGTTCGGGGATCCCGATGCGCCGCCGGCACCGGGGGAGGATGGCGCGAGCTCGCGAGAAGGGGGCGCCGCGCGAGATAACCGAAGCGCCACCCGTGCCGCCGGTGCAACGCGCACCGCCGCAAGCAGCGGGCGCGCAACTGCTCGCGCAGGCGATGGGCAGGCGTCGAGCAGCGCGCACGGCACAAGCGCGCACGGCACGGCGCGCGAGCCCTCGGACGGCGTTGCGGATCGCACCAGGCGACAAGGTGCGGGAGGCCGTGCCGAGGGCACGAGCGGGCGGACCGAGGGCGGTCAAGGGCGAGTCGGTGCCGGATCGCGGCGCGCAGCTCCCAGCGAGCGCAGCGCTCGCCCGCGCAGCCCGCGGCCGGCCCGGCTCGGCGAGGGCGGGCGCCGCAGACGTGTGGTGATCGATGCGCAAGCGTCGCGCCCGGAGCGACCAGGAGGGCCTGCGGCGCCGCCCGGACAGCGGCCCCGCCGTCGTAGCCGTCGTCGCTCGCAGCCGTTCCCCGAGCAAGAGCCGGCACCAACCGACACGACTGTTGTGGAGGAGGCGCCCGCCGAGGTCGAGGAGGCCATTCCGGTTCGCTCCGGGTCGACCGTCAAGGAGGTCGCCGAGGCCCTCGGCGTCTCCGCGCCGGAAGTGATCAAGAAGCTGATGGAGCTCGGCGAGCTGGCGACGCTCACGCAGACGCTGTCGGACGAGGCGATTGAGGTACTCGCCGACGCCCTCGGCAAGCGTGTCGAAGTGATCGGTGCTGCGGAGGACGAGACGGCTGAGCCGGAGGTTGAGGACGACAGCGAGCAGCTCGAGCCGCGCCCGCCCGTGGTCACGGTGATGGGACACGTCGACCACGGCAAGACGTCGCTGCTCGACGCGATCCGCAAAACGGACGTAGCTGCACGTGAAGCCGGCGGCATCACGCAACACATCGGTGCGTACCAGGTGACCGTCGATGGCCACCGTGTCACCTTCATCGACACGCCGGGCCACGAGGCTTTCACGGCACTGCGCGCGCGCGGCGCACAGGTCACCGACATAGCGGTGATCGTGGTGGCGGCCGACGACGGCGTGATGCCGCAGACCTTGGAGGCGATTGACCACGCTCGTGCTGCCGGCGTGCCGATCATCGTGGCGGTCAACAAGATCGATCGCGAGAACGCCGACCCGCAGCGCGTACGCGCCGAACTGGCGGCGAAAAACCTGACGCCGGTTGAGTGGGGGGGCGACACCGAGTTCGTCGACGTCTCCGCCAAGACCGGGCAAGGCCTCGACCAGCTACTCGAGACGATCGTCACGCTCGCCGAGCTCAGCGAGCTGCGCGCCAACCCCAACGCGCCGGCTTCCGGCACGGTCATCGAATCGCGCTTGGACACTGGTCGCGGCCCGGTCGCCACGCTGCTCGTGCAGCGCGGCACGCTGCGACTCGGTGATCCGATCGTCGCGGGCACGCAGGCCGGGCGCGTACGGGCGATGACCGACTATCGCGGTGAGCGCCTCAAGGAGGCAGGACCGGGAACGCCGGTCGAGGTCCTCGGCTTCGATGGCGTGCCGGAGGCTGGTGACCGCTTCCGTGTCGTCGAAAGCGAACGGGAGGCGCGGCGACTTGCGCAGGAGCGCGCACAGCGCCTCAAGCAGGAAGCACTGGCCCGTCAGATGCGGCGACGCGTGTCGCTCGAGGACGTGCTCGCTCGCGCGGAACGCGGTGAGCGCCAGCTCAACCTGATCGTCAAGGCCGACGTGACGGGTTCACTCGAGGCGATCGTCGACGAGATTGCGAAGCTCCCGCAAGACGAGGTCACCGTAAACGTCATCCGCGAGGGCGTCGGCGGCATTACCGAGTCCGACGTGATGCTGGCGGCGGCGTCCGACGCAGTGATTATCGGTTTCAACGTGCGCCCGGTCGGTGGTGCCGCAGCGGCGGCACAGCGCGAGGGTGTCGAGATCCGCACCTACTCGGTCATCTACCAGGTGGCCGAGGATCTCAAGGCGGCAATGGAGGGCCTGCTGGAACCCGAGCAGGTCGAGGAAGTGCTCGGCGTCGCCGAGGTGCGCGCGATCTTCAGGGCCTCGAGGATCGGCACCATCGCCGGCTGCTACGTGCGCGAGGGAACGATCCGCCGCGGCGCCCGCGCCCGCCTGGTGCGCGACGGAACGGTGGTCTACGACGGACGCATCGCAAGCCTGCGGCGCTTCAAGGACGACGTGCGCGAGGTGCAAGCAGGTCTCGAGTGCGGCCTGACGCTCGAGAACTTCCAAGACGTCAAGGAGGGGGACGTCATCGAGGCGTACGAGGTACGCGAGGTGGAAAAGAAGCTCGCCTGACGACCGGTAGCTCGCGAGGCCCCCGCGAGCGCGCACCGGGACGTGAGGGGGCGACGGGAGGGAGGTCCGATGGGCTTCGTCTGCTTCCTGGAGATTCAGGTACACCTGCCGACCAACGGCAGCCTCAAGGGCAAGCGACGGGAGCTCACGGCCCTCAAGGCGCAGCTCCAGCGCCGCTTCGGGGCGGCCGTAGCGGAGACCGCACATCACGACCTGTGGCAACGGGCGACGCTTTCCGCAGCGCTTGTGGGGCCTGACCCCGGCCCGGTCCTGGCAGCGGCCGACCGCATTGAGCGCTTCGTTTGCGAGCGCTATCCGGGCACCGTGCGCGTCGAGCGGGGCATCGCATCGCGAGACGATTTGCTTGGGGGCTAGGATGACTACCCCTCGTATGCGCCGCGTCAACGAGGCGGTGCGCGAGGTCCTCTCAACGAGGATCACGGAAGATCTCAAGGACCCGCGCATAGGATTCGTGACAGTGACCGCCGTCGAAACCAGCCCCGATCTACGGCGAGCGCGCGTCTACGTGAGCGTCCTCGGAGATGAGGCGGAACGCGAGCGGACGCTTGCCGGCTTGCGCTCGGCGCACGGCTTACTGCAGCGGGCGTTAGCGGAGGAGCTACATCTCAAACGCACACCGACCCTCGAGTTCGTCTATGACGCCTCGATCGACCGCAGCCTGCGTTTGCAGGGGCTGATCAGCGGTGTGCGGCGAGGAAGAGAGGGCGACGAGCGGTGACTCGGGCCGCCGAGGTCGACCTCGCGGCGGCAGAGGCCGCCGTGGTGGAGGAGCTTCGTTCCGCCGACAAGCTGCTGCTGACGACCCACGAGAATCCCGACGGCGACGCTCTCGGCTCGCTGCTCGGTATGCACCGCGTGCTGCGCGCGCTCGGCAAGGACGTTGTGATGTACCTCTCGCCGAAGGAGTTTCCGCTGCCCAGCGAGTACCGCCACCTCGATTTCACCGGCATCCTGGGGGAGCCGCCGGCCGACGTCGACGAGCGGGTGATCGTCTTTCTCGACTGCGGCAACATCGACCGCATGCCCGTTGCTTTCTTGCGCGACGGCGGTCGGCACATCGTCAACGTCGACCACCATCACGACAACACTCGCTTCGGGGCTTTCAACCTGGTCGACCCGGTGGCTTCCTCGACCGCCGAGATCGTCTACCGCCTCGCGCGCGCACTAGGGGTGGAGATCACGGCGGAGATCGCCGAGCCGCTTTACACCGGCATCGTCACCGACACTGGTCGCTTCATGTACGAGAACGCCACCCCGTCGGCGCACCGAGTCGCGGCGGACCTGATCGAGGCCGGGGTCGAGCCATACGAGGTCTACCGCAAGGTTTACGAGAACGTACCGCTGGCGCGCTTGCGGCTACTGGAGCGGGCGATCGCCAACCTCGAGCGCTTCGACGACGGTCTGCTCACGGTCTCGCGACTGACTCGTGCCGACTTTGAACGTGCGGGCGCCGGCGAGGCCGACTCCGAGGGCATCGTCGAGAAACTGCGCGCCGTGGAGGGCACGGCAGTGGCCGCGTTAGTGCGCGAACAACTAACCGACGGTCGCCGGGGCCAGTACAAGGTGAGCCTGCGGGCCGCAACCCGCGACGTCGACGTCTCGGAGATCGCGCGTGCGCTCGGTGGCGGCGGGCACCGCCAGGCCGCCGGTTTCACCACGGACCTGCCTTACGAGCAGTTGATCGAGCGGGTGCGCAGCGCGGTCGCCGCGCAGCTCTCGCGAGCGAACTGAGCGGCTTACGCTGCCTAGCGAGATGCGCGCGCAGCGGAGCGTTTTCGACCACCCCTTGGAGCTCCGCGGGCCGCTCCCCGCCAACGGCGGCGTGGTGCTCTTCCCGAAGCCGCCCGGTCCGACCTCGCACGACGTCGTCGAGGCTGTGCGGCGTGTCTTGCCGGGGAGAACCAGGGTCGGCCACGCCGGCACCCTCGACCCCTTCGCGGAGGGACTTTTGCTGATCCTGGTTGGTCGCGCTACCCGGGCGCAGCGCTGGTTTATGGAACTTCCCAAGACCTACCGCGCCGTGGCGCGACTCGGCTGGCGCTCGGACACGGGGGATCCCGAGGGCAGCCTCGAGCGGACCGGCCGCGTGCCGCCGAAACTGGCGCTCCCGACCGGCCGGATCATGCAGGTGCCGCCGGCCTACTCGGCGGTGAAGGTCGGCGGCGAACGCGCCTATCGTCTCGCCCGACGCGGCGAGACACCCCGTCTTAAGCCGCGGCCGGTGGAGGTTTATCGGGCCGAGCTGGTCGACGCCGACGGCGAGCGTGCCGAGTTCGAGATCGTCTGCTCGTCGGGAACCTACGTTCGCCAGCTGGTCGCCTCGCTCGGTGATGCGTACTGCGAACGTCTGGTGCGCACGGCGATCGGGCCCTTCCGGCTCGAGGATGCCGACCCGGGGCGCGTAGTGCCACTCGAGGAGGCGCTTTCGTTCCTGCCCGCAGTCCAGCTTTCGCCGATCGAAGCTCGGCGGGTCGAACATGGCGGCGTGGTCAAGCGCGAGCAGCGAACGAGCGGCCCGGTGCGCCTGCTCGAAGGGGACCGCCTCGTCGCGATCGGCGAGCCACGTGACGCCACCCTGCGACCGGCCGTAGTGTTCCCCCGCGAACGATGAGCGCGCGGAGCACAGAGCAGTGAAGGTCCGCTGGCTCCAGGAGGTCGAGTCGCGCCCGGGGCGGCGTGTTGCGATCGGCACTTTCGACGGCGTCCACCGTGGACACCAGCGGGTCATCGAAGGCTGCGACACGGTTCTCACGTTCGAGCCGCATCCGCTCGAGGTATTGCGTCCAGAAGACGCGCCACGCCTTTTGACGCCGCTCTCGGTCAAGCGCGACCTGATCGCGGCGCTCGGCGTCGACGAGCTAGTCGTAGCGCGCTTCGACCGCGCGCTTGCAGAGACCTCGGCCGAACAGTTCGTCGACGAGGTGCTGGTCGCGAAGCTGGGGGCGGCGCTGGTGTCGGTCGGCGAGAACTTCCGCTTCGGTCGTGGTGCCTGTGGAACCCCCGCGCTGCTCGCCCAGGACGAGCGCTTCGAAACACGGGTCGTACCGATCACGCGCGAGGGCGGTGAACCGATCTCTTCGAGCCGCATCCGACGATTGGTCGAGCGTGGCGAGGTGGCGGAGGCGGCGCGGCTGCTCGGACATCCCTACCTGTTCGAGGGCGAGGTAGTGCACGGCGATCGCCGCGGCCGGGAGCTCGGGTTTCCGACCGCGAACATGGTTCCCGACCGGCGCCTGTGTATCCCGGCTGCAGGGATCTACGCGGCGCTCGCGGACGGCCAACCAGCGGCCGTGTCGATCGGCGAGCGACCGACCTTCGAGAGCGACCGAGGCCTCTTGATCGAGGCCTACTTGATCGACTTCTCCGGCGACCTCTACGGTCGCACGCTGCGCCTCGCCTTCGTTGAGCGGCTGCGCGACGAGCTGCGCTTTGCTTCCCCGGGAGAGTTGGTCGCCCAGATGCGCATCGACGTCGAGCAGGCACGAGCGGCCTGTGCCCAAGCGGGGGATTGGCTCGCCGCGCTCGACCGCGCGCTGCTGGTCGCTGGCTGATCGCGGCCGTCGGGCTCGGTACGCAAGGGCCCGTGCTAGCTTTCCCGCGGCTATGACGCTGACCGCCGAGCGCAAGCGGGAGATCATCGAACGTTTCGGGCGAGGGCCCGACGACACCGGCTCGCCCGAGGTGCAGATCGCGCTGCTCACCGAGCGCATCAACCATCTCACCGACCACCTGCGGGTCCACCGCAAGGACCATCACTCCCGTCGCGGTCTGCTGATGCTGGTCGGGAAGCGACGGCGCCTGCTCCGCTACCTCGAGGATCGCGACGTCGAGCGCTACCGAGCGATCATCAAGGAGCTCGGCCTCCGACGCTGACGATGGCGGTCGCCGCGGGCCAGCCCGCTCCCGAGTTCACGCTCCCGGACCACGAGGGTCGGGAAGTTTCGCTTTCCGACCTGCGCGGACGGTGGGTGCTGCTGGTCTTCTACCCGCTCGATTTCAGTCCCGTCTGCACCGACCAGCTCAGC
Organism: Thermoleophilum album; assembly: GCF_900108055.1. Classification (GTDB taxonomy): domain Bacteria; phylum Actinomycetota; class Thermoleophilia; order Solirubrobacterales; family Thermoleophilaceae; genus Thermoleophilum; species Thermoleophilum album. The sequence continues at coordinate 396,183 of NZ_FNWJ01000002.1, forward strand.
GTTTACGAAGAGGCCCTGCCCGAGCTGCGGGAACGGGGGGTCGAGGTGTTGGGGATCTCCGTTGACTCGCCGTTTTGCCATCGCGCCTTCCGGGAGCAGCTCGGCATCTCGACGACGCTGCTCTCCGACTTCCACCCCAAGGGAGCTGTGACCGAGCGCTACGGCTTCTACATCGGTGAGCGCGGTCACGGGGAGCGTGCGTTGGTGCTGATCGATCCCGATGGGATCGTCCGGTGGAGCTACCGCTCGCCGACGCCGCTTGAGATCCCCGGCATCAACCTCGTCTTCGACGCGCTCGAGCAAGCTGTCGCGTGAGCTGACCAGCGCCGGGCTGCCCGACCTCTCCGCGCACGATCACGTGCGTGGCGAAGGTCAGCGGCTGGCGATCTTCTATGCCGACTTCGAATGCCCACACTGCGCGTCACTGCACTTCGCGCTGGCGCAGGTGCCTGACCTGCGCGTCGTGCTTCGGCACTTCCCCGTGCGCGCCAGGCACCCACGAGCCTTCCAGCTCGCCTGCGCCGCCGAGGCGGCCGGTCTGCAGGGGGCCTTCTGGGCGTTCGCGGACTCGCTTTTCGGCGATCAGGGGCGGCTCGACCCGCCTCACCTGTGGGCCCGAGTAGAGCGCTTGGGACTCGACCTCGACCGCTTCGAGCGCGACCGGCGCAGCGCCGCGGTGCGCGAGCGCGTCGAAGCCGACCTGACCGGTGGCCTGCGCGCCGGCGTCGCCGGCACACCGACGCTCTTCCTTGACGGCCAGCGCTACACCCGGCCCTGGCCGGAACCGGTCTTGCGCCTGCTCGGGCAGCACTAACTGGCGCTTGCCGGCGCCTAGCGGGAGGCGAAGTCACTGCTAGCATCGGGCGCGCTCTAGTGAGGATCGAAGCGAGTGTGGCCGCCGACCGGAGGCGGCAGTGAAAGGATGGAAATGGCTTTAGAGGCAACGCGGGTCTCGATCGAGATCGAGCGTAAGCAGATCACTTTCGAGACCGGCCGTCTCGCGCGGCAGGCGAACGGTGCCGTGCTGGTCACCGCCGGTGAGACGATGGTGCTCTGCACCGCGACTGCAGGTGCCGATCGCGACGTCGACTTCCTGCCGCTGACCGTCGACGTCGAGGAGCGGATGTACGCGGCCGGCAAGATCCCGGGCAGCTTCTTCCGTCGCGAGGGGCGCGCCGGCGAGAAGGCGATCCTTGTCGCGCGCATGATCGACCGTCCGCTGCGGCCGCTCTTCCCGAAGGGCTGGACGCGCGAAACGCAGTTGATCGCGATCCCGATGTCGGTGGACCACAAAAACCCCTACGACGTGCTCGCGATGAACGGCGCGAGCGCCGCGCTGATGGTCTCCGACATCCCCTTCCCGCAGCCGGTCGGCGCGGTGCGCGTGGGCCTTGACGCCGAGGGCAACTTCCTCGTCAACCCGGACGAGGACTGGCTCCTTCAGAGCCCGTTGGATCTGGTCGTAGCGGGAACCGAAGAGGCGATCTTGATGGTCGAGGCTGGCGCCAACGAGGTTCCCGAAGCGGTGATCCTCGACGCGCTCGACATCGCCCACGCCGAGATCAAGCGGATCTGCAAGGCCCAGTGGGAGCTACGGGAGCGGGTCGGCAAGGAGAAGATCGCGGTCGAGGAGCCCAAGGTCGACCCAGCGATCTACGAGGAGATCCGTGCGCGCTTCGGCGCCGAGCTCGACGCTGCCACCCAGGTCGAGGAGAAGCTCGCTCGCCAGGAGGCGACGAAGGCGGTCGAGGAGCGCGTGCTCCAGGCGTTGGCCGGCGAGGAAGCGCTCGCGGGGCTCGATCCGGCGGCGGCGCTCGAGCGGCGGAAGGCCGTGCAGCTGGCCTTCGATCAGCTCGAGAAAGACATCATTCGCCGGCGGATCGCGGTCGAAAAGAAGCGGCCCGACGGGCGCGCGGCCGACGAGATCAGGCCGATCTCGATCGAGGTCGGCGTCGCGCCGCGCACGCACGGCTCCGCGATCTTCACGCGCGGCCAGACGCAGGCGTTCTCGGTCGCGACGCTCGGCACGACGCGCGACGAAAAGAAGCTCGACGACCTTGGGTTGATCGAGTACAAGCGCTACCTCCACCACTACAACTTCCCGCCCTTCTGTGTAGGGGAGACCGGTCCCATGCGGGGGCCCAAGCGGCGCGACATCGGTCACGGCGCGCTCGCCGAGCGGGCGCTAGTGCCGGTGATCCCGTCCGAGGAGGAGTTCCCGTACACGATTCGGGTGGTCTCCGACATCCTCGAGTCGAACGGCTCCTCTTCGATGGCCTCGGTGTGCGGTTCGATGCTCGCGCTGATGGACGCCGGCGTGAAGATCAAGCGTCCGGTCGCAGGGATCGCGATGGGTCTCATCAAGGAGGGTGACGACTACATCGTGCTGACCGACATCGCCGGCGTCGAGGATCACCTCGGCGACATGGACTTCAAGGTCGCCGGCACCGAGCGCGGCGTAACCGCGCTGCAGATGGACATCAAGATCTCCGGCGTCACCTTCGACATCCTGCGCGACGCGCTCGCGCAGGCGCGTCGTGCACGGCTCGAGATCCTCGAGCGGATGCGCGCGGTGTTGCCGGAGCCGCGGCCACAGCTCTCGCCGCATGCGCCACGTATCACTCAGGTGAAGATCGATCCCGAGAAGATCGGTGCCTTGATCGGTAAGGGCGGCGAGACGATCCGCGCGCTCCAGGAGGAGTACGACGCGGACATCGACGTCGACGAAGACGGCACGGTGCGGATCTACGCGCGCGACGGCGAGCTCGGAGAGCAGCTCGTGCAGCGGATCCGCATGCTCACCAAGGAGGTCGAGGTCGGCGACGAGTACGTCGGCAAGGTCGTCAAGACGACCACCTTCGGGGCCTTCGTCGAGCTTTCGAAGGGCACCGACGGTTTGTTGCACATCTCGAACATCGCGCCGGGCCGGCGGCCGAAGACCGTGGAGGAGGTCCTCAAGCGCGGTGACGAGTTGCGCGTGAAGGTCGTCGAGGTCGACCGCGAGCGTGGTCGAATCGGCTTGCGTCTCGCCGACGATCCGGAGATTCAGGGCAAGAGCCCGGAGGAGCTCGCTCAGATCGGCACCGGCGACCGCGCGCCGCGCGAGCGCGGTGAAAAGGAGCGATCGCCGCGTGGCCCGGACCATCCGGCGCGGGGAGGCAACGGTCGTCGGCGCGGCGGCGGCCGCGGCTGAGCGCGGTGCCCGCCGCCGTCGGCGCAAATAGCGACGGGCCCTTGATTACGCGGCTCGCGAGCGGCGCGCGCGTCGCCAGCGAGCGCATCGAGGGCGTGCGGTCGGTAGCTGTCGGCTTCTGGATCCGCTGCGGGTCGCGCGACGAGCCTGAGGATCTCGCAGGGGTCTCGCACTTCCTCGAGCATCTGTTGTTCAAGGGCTCGGCGCGTTACTCCTCGCGCGAGATCGACGAGATCTTTGATGCGCTCGGCGCCGAGGCGAACGCCGGCACCGGTAAGGAGACGACCTCCGTCTACGCCCGCCTCCTCGACCGTCACCTCGAGCGGGCCTTCGACGTCATCCAGGACATGGTGCTGCGGCCCGTCTACGCCGAGGTGGACTCGGAGCGCCAAGTGATCCTCGAGGAGATCGCGATGTACGAGGACGAGCCGCAGGACCGGGTCCACGACCTGCTGGCGCGTGCTTTGTTCGCCGATCATCCGCTGGGACGCCCGATCCTCGGTCGTGCAGAAGTGATCGCGAACGTGCCGGTCGAGCGGGTCGCGCGCTACCACGATGAGACGTACCGGCCGCGCAACATCGTCGTCGCGGCGGCTGGCTCCGTCGATCACGAGCGGCTCGTCGCCCTTTGCGAACAGGCGTTCTCGGACCTCGAGCCCGACAACGGTCCCACCGACCTGCCGGCGGACGCGCCCAGCGACGGGGCCTCGCGGGTCCGGTTCCAACGCAAGGACACCGAGCAGTTCCACGTTTGCATCGGGGCGCCCGGCTTGGCGCGAGCCGACGAGCGCCGTTTCGCGCTGCGCATCCTCGACACGATCCTCGGCGGCAGCTCGTCTTCGCGGCTCTTCCAGGAGGTTCGCGAGAAGCGCGGACTCGCCTACTCCGTGTACTCGTACGCCTCGCAGTTCGTCGATTCCGGCCAGGTCGCGATCTACGTGGGCACGCGGCCCGATCGCGTCAACGAGTCGCTGGAGGTGATCGGCAGCGAGCTTCGGCGGTTGATCGAAGAGGGAGTGACCGCTGAAGAGCTCGAGCGGGCGCGCGAAAACGCCAAGGGGCGCACGGTGCTCGCAATGGAATCGACGCTCGCGCGCATGAACCGGCTCGGCAGCTCGTTGCTGACGGATGTGCCGCTGCTCTCGCTCGACGAAGTGCTCGAGCGTTACGACGCCGTAAGCGCCGACGAAGTCGTGACCCTCGCGCGCGAGCTTTGGCGCCCCGAGCGGCTCTGCGCAGCGGCGATCGGCCGCGACGAGGAGACTTGGCGGCGCGGTCTGGGGGCGGTCGCACCGTCGCTCGCGGCCGCCGCCGAGGCGGCGGAGGCGGCCGCTTGATACGCGTCGCCGTCAGCGGTGCCGCGGGGCGGATGGGAGAGACCGTCTGCCGCGCGGTCGACGCGGCGGAGGACATGGAGCTCGTAGGGAGGGCCGACCCGCGCCTCGGCACGAGCGTCGAGGAGGCGATCGCCAACGCCGACGTGATGGTCGACTTCACGACCCCCGCGGTCGCCGCGGACAACGCGCGAACGGCGCTGGAGCGCGGCGTGCACGTGGTGATGGGAACGACCGGCGCGGACTTCGAGTCGGTCGCCCGCAGCGGGGGAGCGAACCTCTTTGTGGCCCCTAACTTCGCGATCGGTGCGGTCCTGATGATGGAGTTTGCGCGCCTCGCTGCACCCCACATGCGGGAGTGCGAGATCGTCGAACTCCACCACGAAGCCAAGCTCGACGCGCCATCCGGGACCGCCAAGCGCACCGCCGAATTGGTCCGCGCAGCCGGCGGCAACGTTCACGAACCGATCCACTCGGTGCGTCTTCCCGGCCTGGTCGCTCATCAGGAGGTGATCTTCGGAGGGCTCGGACAGACCCTCTCGATCCGGCACGACACCACGTCGCGCGAAGCCTTCATGCCGGGTGTCCTTTTGGCGATCCGCCGCGTCGGTGAGCTCCCGGAGCGGTACGTCGTGGGGCTCGAGCGGCTGCTGTTCGGCTAATCGCCGCCGGCCTCGCGCGCGCGCAGCGCGCGCGGGATCACGAAGCGAATCGCTGAGCGCTCGGCATCCAGCGAGCAGGTCTTGTTGTCGATCAGCCCCAGCTTGCGGGCGACCGGCAGGACCCGTAGCTGCTCGAGCTGCCAGCGCCCGCCGCGCTTGGGTGTGACCAGCCAGATACGACCGGTGTCGCGCAGCCGCGGGCGGTATCGCACCAGTGCCTCGGCGGCGTCCTTCGCCGTTTCCACAGCGACGACGGCGGCATCGAGCTCGCCCGACCGTACGAAGCCGCGACCGATCGCGGCGCGCAGCTCCCGGCGTAGATCGGCGCCGATCTCACCGGCTACCTCGACGCGTTCGCCTTCGCCGATGCCCAACCGCCGCGCGAGTTCGCCGACCGCCTTGACGTCCTCGCCCATCGCGCCCATTGTGACATTGGCTGCGGCGGCCTCGGCGCTGTAAGCCGGGGCCCGCCGCTCGCCCCTGGGGGTGCGATAATCGCGGTTCATGTCGTCGTTCGGCGGGATCCTGACGGCGATGGTGACCCCGTTCGACCGCAACGGGGCGCTCGCCGAGGAGCAAGCGGTGCGTCTCATGCACCACCTCCTCGACAACGGCTCGGACGGACTGGTCTTGACCGGCACCACCGGGGAGGCGCCAACGCTCAGCGACGACGAGAAGGTCGCGCTCTGGCGTCTCGGGGTCGAGGAGTGCGGCGACCGCGGACGGATCATCGCCGGTACCGGTAGCAACGACACCAGGCACACGATCGAGTTGACCGAGCGCGCGGCAGCCGCCGGAGTCGACGCTGCGCTGGTGGTCGCCCCGTACTACAACAAACCCAATCGGCGCGGTTTGCTCGCCCACTTCCGGGCGGTCGCGGCTGCCACCGACCTCCCGATCATCCTCTACAACATCCCTTCCCGCTGCGCGGTCGACATGCCGAACGATCTGTTGCGGGAGCTCGCGGAGGTCGAGAACATCGTCGCCGTCAAGCAGGCGCGTTACGAGGATCTCGAACCGATCGAGGGACTCGAGCTCCTGGCCGGTAACGACGACATGCTGGCGCGCGTGCTGGACCTCGGCGGCAGCGGCGGTATCACGGTTGCCTCGCACCTCGTGGGACCGCAGATGCGGCGCATGATCGACGAGCCCGAGCAGCGCCAGCAGATCCACGACTCGCTGCGCGACCTTTTCGAAGCCTTGTTCGTGACCACCAGCCCGATCCCGATCAAGGCGGCCTTGAACATGCTCGGTCACGACGTCGGAGGTCTGCGTCTACCGCTGGTCGAAGCGAGCGAAGAGGAGAAGGCCGTGGTGCGCGCCGCGCTCGAGCGCCACGGCCTGCTCGCGACCGTCTGAGCACGGTGTCGCGCCTGCTGCGCGTCCTGCCCCTTGGGGGGCTCGGTGAGATCGGCAAGAACATGACCGTCGTCGAGTACGACGAGCGCATCCTCGTGGTCGACGCCGGGCTGATGTTCCCCACGCCCGACCAGCTGGGGATCGATCTGGTCTTGCCGGACTTCGGTTACCTGCGCGAGCGGGCCGACCGAATCGAGGCTTTCGTGCTGACCCACGCGCACGAAGACCACGTGGGGGCGCTTCCCTTCGTTCTCCGCGACCTCGGCGTCGAGCGCGGGATACCGGTCTACGCGGGACGGTTGACAGCCGCGTTGGTGCGCTCGCGGCTCGACGAACACCGCCTTAAGCGAGCGATCCAGAGCGTGCAGGAGCTGCGTCCCGGCGAGCGCGTCGCGGTCGGCCCGATGGAGATCGAGCTGATCCGCATGTCGCACTCGATCCCGGACTCCTTCGCGGTGCTTATCTCATGTCCGCTCGGGCGCGTGCTGATCACCGGCGACTACAAGTTCGACCAGACACCGATCGACGGTCACCCGCCCGACGTCCGGCGACTCGCCGAGCTTGGAAGCGAGGGACTGTTGCTGCTGTGCGGGGACTCGACCAACGCCGATCGCCCGGGCATCTCGCCCTCCGAGGCGATCGTCGGCCCGCAGCTCGAGCGCGTGTTCGCACAGTGCAAAGGCCGCGTGGTGGTTACCTCCTTCGCCTCCAACGTCCACCGGCTTCAGCAGGTCCTCGACGCGGCGGCGGCGACCGATCGTCGGGTTTCGATCGTCGGGCGCTCGATGCGCAAGGCCTTCAACATCGCGCGCACGCTCGGCTACCTCAACGCCGCCGAGGGAGCGCTCGTGCCGCCCCACGAGATCGAAGACTTCCCGCCCGAGCGTCTCGTCGTGCTTTCGACGGGCTCCCAGGGGGAGCCCCTCTCGGCGCTGCGACGCATGGCGCACGGCGAACACCCGCACGTAAGCCTGCGCGCGGGCGACACGGTCGTCTTCTCGGCCACGCCGATACCAGGTAACGAGCGCGCGGTGAACGAGACGATCGATCGCATCTACCGCATCGGAGCCGACGTGATCACGCCGCGTGACGCCGACGTTCACGCCTCCGGCCACGGCTACGCGGAAGACCTCAAGCTGATGATCAACCTCACCCGCCCGCGCTACGTGATGCCGATCCATGGCGACTACCGGCGGCTGCGGTTGCATGCGCGCCTCGCCGAGGCGGTGGGTGTTCCGCCGGAGCGCATCTTCGTGACCGAGAACGGGCGTCCGCTCGAGCTCGACGAACAGGGAGCGCGCCTCGGCGAGACGGTGGGGGCGGGAGTCATCTTCGTCGACGGCATGGAGGTCGGCGACATCGAGGACGTAGCTCTGCGCGACCGCCGCATGCTCTCGGCGGACGGCATCTTCATCGTCGTCGCCACGATCTCCGGCCAGGACGGTCGCTCGGTGGCGCCGCCCGAGGTGCTCTTCCGTGGCGTGCCGTTTCTTACCTCCAGCGAGGACGGGTTCGTGGAGGACCTGCGCCGGGAGGTCGAGCGGTCACTGGCGCGGGCGGCGGCCGACGAGGTTCGCGAGATCGACCTGCTCCAGGAGCAGCTGCACGACGACGTGGCGGCCTTCGTCTACGAGCGGCTGCGTCGCCGACCGCTGGTGCTGCCAGTGGTCGTCGAGGTTTGAGCGCTACCGGCAGCGGCTAGATCGCGCGCCTGCGCGTCGGCGGCGGTCGCCGCAAGCTGCGCAGGCAGCCTCAGCTCGAAGCGCACGCCGCTCGGCCGCAGCGGCTCGAGCCGCACGGAGCCGCCGTGGCCTTCGGCGACCGCTCTTACGATCGCCAGTCCGAGACCGTTCCCGGGTGTGCGCGCGCCGCCGCGTACAAAGCGCTCGAAGGCTCTCGCCGCGACGGCCGGAGGAATGCCCGGTCCGTCGTCGGCGACGGTCAGCATCGCATCCCCGTCCTCGAGTCGCAGCGCGACTTCGACGTGCGTTCCCGCGGGCGTGTGCACAAGCGCGTTCTCGACCAGGTTGAGTACGGCCCGCAGCAGCTCGTCGCGATCGCCCGACACCACGGGACCGTTGTCCGGCAAGTCCGTGTGCAGATCGTGTCGCTCTGCCAGCGGCGCGAGCTCCGCCACTGCCTCGCGTACGACACTTGCCAAGTCGACCGGTCGGCGCTCGGGTGCGCGGCCGTCTGCGGCCCTGGCGTCAGCACGGGCAAGCGCCAGCAAATCGCCTACAAGACGGCGCATGCGGTTCGCGGAGCGGAGCGCGGCACGCGCGATTTCGCGCTGTTCGCCGGCCAGGTCAGGCTCCAGTAGCTCGAGGTTCGCAAGCACGCTGGTGAGCGGTGTGCGCAGCTCATGCGAGGCGTCAGCCAAGAACCGCCGTTGCACGGTGAGTGCCGCCTCCACCTCGCTGCGGGCGGCGGCCAGCTCGCGCAGCATCCGCTCGAGCGTCGTCGCGAGCTCGTGAACTTCGTCGTGGGCCTCCGGCTTCGGTAGCGAGACGCGGGGATCGCGGGTATCGGCGACGTGGCGCGCAGCCGCGGTGAGCCGGGCGATCGGCCGCATCGCCCGCGACGCGACCAGGAAGCCGCCGAGAAAGGCCAGGCCCGTACCGCCCAGCACGCCAAGCGCCAGGAACACGTTGATGCGATCGATCGTGCGGTCGACGGCTGCACGAGGGCGCGCGTATTGGACGTAGGCGGTGGGGGTCGCGACCGGCGTCGATAGGGGGTCGAAGGGGTTCGTGCGCACGCTCTGCACCCCGAGCAAGGGGCGCGCCACCACTCGGTACGGACCGACGTCGACGATGCCCTCGCGGGCGGGCCCGAGATGTGGCGCATCGAGCGGCGCGATCACGCGCTGGTGGTAGTCGAGGATGCGGATAACCGCGCCACCGCTCGCAGCCGCGCGAATCACCGAGAGGTCCTGCGCGCGCACCTGTAGCGAACCGTCGAGCGCGCGGTCGACGCGCAGCTGCTCTTGCAGATCGGCGGCGGTGGCGCGCAGCTCATCGTCGAACCCAGCACGCACGCGTCCCCCTGCAAACGCACCAACTACCACCGCGAAGAGGCACAGAATCAGGCAGGTCAAAGCGGCGGAGACGATCGCCAGCTTCAGACGCACCGGTACGCGCAAGCGCGCGCGGACGAACCACTTGACGACCGCCTGCGTCAAGCCGCTGCTAGGTGCGTGCGCGGGCGCTTTCGCCATCGCTGCGCTAGGCCTCCCGCAGCACGTAGCCAGCGCCCCGCACGGTGTGCAGGATGCGGGGCTCGCCGCCGGCCTCCAGCTTGCGGCGCAGGTTGGAGATGAACACGTCGACGGTGTTGGTCTCGGTGAACGGGTCGTAGCCCCAAACCTCGTCGAGCAGCCGCTGGCGGGAGATCACCAGCCGCTCGTTGCGCATCAAGTACTCGAGGAGGTCGAACTCGCGGGCGGTTAGTTCGATTTGCCGCGAGCCGCGAACGACCTCGCGGGTGTCGGGGTTGAGGCGCAGATCGCCAACCACCAGCGGTGCGCTGCCCTGTGGTGGATGACGACGCAACAGCGCCCGCACGCGCGCCGATAGCTCGGCGCGGTCGAACGGCTTCACCAGATAGTCGTCGGCTCCGGAGTCGAGCCCCCGCACGCGGTCGCCGACCGCGTCGCGGGCGGTGAGCATCAAGATCGGCGTCCGGTAGCGCTGGCGCAGCCGCTTGCAAACGTCGATGCCGTCGAGTCCTGGCAGACCGAGGTCGAGGATGATCAGGTCGGGTTGGTAGAAGTCCACTTTTTGCAGCGCGCTCGGACCGTCCTCGGCAATCTCCACGTCGTAGCCCTCGCGACGCAGCGAACGGCGCAGCACGCTCGCGATCTCGAGGTCGTCTTCGACCACCAACAACCGCGCTGGACGGTTCATCGCACGCAGCCAATGCTAGGGATCGCCGATCGCGCTCCTGGCGGCTGGGGCAGGGACCAACGGGGGGCTGTCGAAGCGGTCTCTAGGTTCAAACCGTATGCCGCGCGCGCGCCGAGCAAGAGTCGCTGCCTCACGAGGCAGTCGCCTGCGAGTGCCCGAGCTTAAGCTCGGGCAGCTCGAGCGCGACCTCCTCGGGTTGCTGCTCGCTGCGTTCGGTATCTGGGGTGCACTGGTCGGTTACCTGGGAAGCGCCGGCGGCGCGCTCGGGCGGGCGCTGGTCGGCGGCTTCGAGCTGGCGCTCGGGGTTACCGCGGCAGCGGTGCCGCCGGCGCTGGTGCTAGGCGGCTTGGCGCTCGTCGCACGACCGCTGGTGCGCCCCCCGAGGCGGCTGCTTATCGCCGCGCTGCTGGCCTGGCTTGCGATCGCCACGGTCGCCGCTGGCGGTCTCTTCGGTGTGACGAGCGCTCCCGCGGGAAGCGATCCGCAGCGTCTGTTCGCAGCCGAGCGGCTGCGCTCCGGGGGCGGCGCGGTCGGCGCCGCGATCTACGGGCTCGCGGAGGCGCTGGTGCAGCGCACGGGGGTCTACCTACTGGTCCTCTTCACGCTTTTGGCGGCGCTGTTGCTCGCGACCGGGCGGCCGCTTGCCGAGCTCGTGAGCGCGCTTTGGCAGCGCCTCGCTCCGATGCGGCGGGAAGTTGGCGGGCAGCTCGCCGCCGTCGCACGCACCCGGCGGCTGCCGCTAGCAGGCAGGCACAGCGCTGATCGTTCGCCGGCCGGCGAGAGCTCTGCGGATCCGGTGTGGTCGGCTAACTTCGTTGACTCGGGCGAAGCGGAAGTGCCCGACCCGGCCGCCGCGGCAACCATCACCATCGATCCTGCTGATCGCTTTCCCGACCTCTACGAACAGGAAAGCGCTGCGCGGCACACGGAGATTGCGCCGGAAAGCGCGGACGCGATCGGGCGCTCGGACGCCGAGCGCGAGGAGCAGATCGCGGCGGAGGCCGAGCGCGCAGCTGCAGCCACTCCCGAAGGCGCCGAGCGCGTCTTCGAAGCTCCTCCGGAAGATGTCGAGTTGCCCACGCCGAGCGAGGTCTCGAGCGCACCGGCGGCGACCGCAGGGCCGACGGCGCGAACCCCGCAAGGCGCCCTGCGCGGCGGCGTGACCTTCGCCGAAGGTGGGCGCTACGAACTGCCCGCGCCGACGCTCTTGCGTCGCAGCCAAGCAGCGCAGGAGATCGACACCCGCCAGATCGAGCGCACCGGCCGCCAGCTGGTCGAAGCGCTCGGTCACTTCAACGTCGAGGCGCGCGTGATCGGGACGATCGTCGGTCCCCACGTCACGCGTTTCGAGCTGCGTCTCGCACCCGGCACGAAGATGGCGAAGATCGCGCAGCTCAAGGACGACCTCGCCTACGCGTTGGCGGCCGAGCACGTCCGCATCCTCGCGCCGATCCCTGGCAAGCAGGCGGTCGGCGTGGAGGTGCCGAACCGCAGCAGGCGCCTGGTTCACCTCGGCGACGTCTTCCAGGAGCCACCGCGGGGTTGGTCGCCGCTTACCGTCTGGCTCGGTAAGGACATCGCCGGCAACGCGGTGGCTGCCGACATCGCCAAGCAGCCGCACATCCTGGTGGCCGGCGCGACCGGCTCCGGTAAGTCCGGCTGCGTGAACGCGATGCTCAGCTCGATCCTGATGCGGGCGAGCCCGAACGAGGTGCGGATGGTGTTGGTCGACCCCAAACGGGTCGAGCTCAACCACTACGAGCAGGTCCCGCACCTACTTACGCCGGTCGTGACAAGCCCCCGCGCGGCCGCCAACGTGCTCTCGAACCTGGTGCGCGAGATGGAGGAGCGCTACGGACTGATGAGTCGCGTCAAGGCGCGTTCGCTGCCGGAGCTGAACCGCCAGCGTGCGCGCGCCGGCGAGCCCACGCTTCCGTACATCCTCTGCGTGATCGACGAGCTCGCGGACCTGATGATGATCGCGCCTGCCGAGGTCGAGGACTCGATCATTCGCCTCGCACAGAAGTCGCGAGCGGTCGGCATCCACTTGGTGCTAGCCACCCAGCGCCCCAGCGCCGATGTCATCACCGGCCTGATCAAGGCGAACATCCCGGCGCGCATCGCCTTCGCCGTGTCGTCGCAAACGGACTCGCGGGTGATTCTCGATCAGAACGGTGCCGAGTCGCTGCTCGGCCAGGGCGACATGCTCTTCCGCCCGGCCGGAGCTTCCCGACTCGCGCGCATCCAGGGCGCCTTCATTTCGGAGGAGGAGATCGCGCGCCTGACCGCGCACTGGCACGCCCAGGGGGAGCCAGAGCTGCGCGAGGAGTTGTTGGGATCCCCGCCCGAGGAGAGCGACGAGGAACAGGGTGCGGGCGCCGATGCCGATCATGACCCGCTGCTGGCGGAGGCGATCCGCACGGTAGTCGCATTGGGGACCGCCTCGACGTCGATGCTCCAGCGACGGCTGCGTGTCGGCTACACGCGCGCCGGGCGCTTGATCGACATGATGGAGCGGCTTGGTGTGGTCTCCGGCTACGAGGGATCGAAGGCCCGGCAGGTGCTGATCGGGGAAGCCGACCTGCCGCGGATTCTCGAGATCGTCGAAAGCGGCGGCAGCGCGCTAGACGACACCGGCGAGCGCGCGGCCGGTGATTTGGCGCCCGACGCGGTTAGCTGAGGAGCGTGCGGCAGAATAGCCGCGGTGCCCGGCATCGGAGAGACCCTCCGGCAGGCGCGCATGCGGCGCCGGCTCGACATCGCGGACGTCGAGGAGCGCACGAAGATACGTGCCAAATATCTCCGTGCGCTCGAAAACGAGGAGTTCTCGCTGCTGCCCGGAGCGACCTACGCGCGTACCTTCCTGCGCACCTACGCCGAGTTCCTCGGCTTAGATGCCAAGCGCCTGGTCGAGCAGTACCGGGCGGAGTACGAGCGGGAGTCGACGGAGGCGGAGCCGCTGGTCGCGATCGCGCCACCGTCGGAGCGCACGCGACGGCTGCCGCGACCGGCGGGTGGTCCGCGACCGTTGGCGATAGCTGGGTTAGTAGCGGGCTTTTTGCTGCTCGTGCTGTTCGTGCTGGGGCTGACCAGCGGTGGCAACGAGAAGCCAGCGAAGCGGCCGACGGGTGCTGTACGCGCCGATACCCGCGCGGTCCCCGGTCAGCGCGCCCAAGTGGAGCGCAAGCGCCGAGCGCAGGCCGCAGCCAGCACCGTGGTCGTCGAGCCGACCGTACCTACCTACGTATGCATGGATCGCGGCCCCGGTACGCCGGTCGCCTTCGAGGGCATCCTGCAACGGCCCCTGCGCGCCTCCGGGCCGCGGCTGCGCCTGAACCTCGGAAAGACCAGTGTCCGCTTGCTTGTCGACGGGCGCACGGTCGACATCCCGCCCGGGCCCAACCCAGTGGGCTACGACATCGAAAAGGGCCAGGTGCGGCCACTCGAGCCCGGGCAACGGCCGTGCGTCCAGCGGCCTGTCACGCCCACTACGACGCCGACTACGCCGGCGGCGCCGCCGACGGGCGCGCCGAGCAACGGTCTCTGACATGAGTGCGGTGCGCGCAGGGGTGCTCGTCACCGGCGACGAGGTGCTCGAAGGCTCGACCGTGGACCGCAACGGACCCTGGCTCGCGCAGCGACTGCTGGACCTTGGTTTCGAGGTGGCCGGGATCGCGATCTGTGGCGATCGGCTCGAGGACATCATCAGCGAACTCGACTACTTCGCGGCGCGCGGTTGCGCGCTAGTGGTGACGAGCGGCGGACTCGGTCCGACCGACGACGATCGCACCGTCGAGGCAGTCGCGCGTTTCTGCCAGCGGCCCCTGTCGCTGGACAGCGATCTCGAGCAGAAGATCGCGGAACGACTACGCGCTGCCGCCAAGCGCTGGCGTCGTTTCGACGAAACAGCGCTGCAGCGCTCGAACCGCAAACAAGCGTTAGTCCCGCAGGGAGCTACGACGCTCGATCCGGTGGGGACCGCGCCCGGCCTTGTGGTCAGTGTTGCTGAGACCGGTCGATCGTCGCCCGTGGTCGTCGTGCTACCGGGCCCCCCGCGCGAACTCAAGCCGCTGTTCGAACGAGCACTCGAAACCCCCCCGCTGCGCGCTCTGCTCACGCGCACGCGGCCGCTTAGCAGGCGGACGCTGCGCTTCTTTGGCATCCCCGAGTCGCAGCTGGCGGCCGCCGTGCGGGAGCTCGCCGACGCCATCGACGGCTACCAACAGCTACGCATCGGCAGCTACGTACATCGCGGCGAGCTCGACCTCGTGATCCGCTATCCAACGAGCGCCGAGGGGGCTGCGGAAGCGCTCGCGGAGGCACTCGCCGAGCGCTTCCCCCGACAACTCTTCTCACGCGACGGAAGGACGCTCGACGAGCTCGTAGCGGAGGCGCTCGCAGGGCGCTCGGTAGCAACCGCCGAGTCTTGTACCGGGGGTCTGGTCGGTGCGCGGCTGACGGCCCGACCCGGCTCCTCCGCGTACTTTCGGGGAGCGATTGTGGCCTACGACAACGCTGTCAAGGTGCGCGAGCTGGGCGTGTCCGAAGCGACGCTTGCCGCTCACGGTGCGGTCTCCCAGGAGGTCGCCGAAGCAATGGCGCAGGGAGTCGCCCGCGCCCTGGCGGCTGAGCTCGCGGTCTCGGTCACCGGAATTGCGGGACCCGAAGGGGGCACACCGGAGAAGCCCGTAGGGACCGTGTGGATCGGCGGTTGGGACGGCGCCGGTGCGTGCGCGGCCAGACTGTGGTTGCCTGGTGATCGCGCCGAGGTGCGGGAGCGGGCGACGACCGCGGCGCTGCACTTGCTGCTGGCGCTCGCGCGGGGGGAGGAGCCACCGTTTTGAGCAGCGCGGACGCGCCCTCGCCAGAAGCGAGCCGGCGTCTGCGCCTGTTCCTCGCGCTTGAGCTACCGCGACCTGCGCGCTCAGCGCTCGTCGGCTGGCGCGAGCGGGCGCTCGGCGGACGTGCTGAGCTGCGACTCATACCGCCCGACGCGCTGCACGTAACGATCGTCTTTCTAGGCGGACGCGATCGCGAGCGCCTTGACGAGATCACGGAGGTCGCGTTCGCAGCCGCAGCCAGCGCCGTTTCAGCACCGCCCCGGCTCCGTCCGCTCGCCGTGCGCCCGATCCCCGCGCGGCGGCCTCGGCTCTACGCGCTTGAGCTCGAGGATGAGGGTGGGCGAGCGGCGCTGCTGCAGCGAGCTGTCGGTGGTGCGCTCGCCGAAGCCGGTTTGTGGGAGCCCGAACGCAGGCCGTTCTGGCCGCACTTGACGATCGCTCGCGTGCGGGCGCGCTCGGCTCGCCGCGGTGCCCGCGAGCGCGCTGGCGAGCCGGCGCTGCCGCCGCTGCCGAGCGAACCGCCGCCGCAGCTCGCTTTCGAAGCTGCGGAGTTGGTGCTCTACCGTTCCCTGCTCGCGCCCTCCGGCGCTCGCTACGAGCCTTTGGCGCGCTGCGCAGTCGGCGTCACCAGCAGTTGAGTGCCGGCAGCGGGGCGTCGCGATCCCCGCCTGCAGACGCTACGAGAGGGGCGAAAAGTCCGTCCGAGCGCACTCCTAGCTTGTAGGAAGCAAGCTGCTGGAGAGGACGACGCCGATGGAGAGAGATCGCGACAAGGTCGCCAAGGCGCGGGAGGCCGCGCTCAAGAACGCGCTCGTGCAGATCGAGCGGCAGTTCGGTCAAGGCTCGATCATGCGCATGAACGAGGTCGCGAACGTGCGGGTCGAGGCGATCCCTACGGGTGCGCTTTCGCTCGACATCGCGCTGGGAGTGGGCGGCCTGCCGCGCGGGCGGATCGTCGAGATCTACGGTCCCGAGTCATCGGGAAAGACGACGTTGCTCTACCACGTGCTCGCGAACGCTCAGCGTCTCGGGGGTGTCTGCGCCTTCATCGACGCAGAGCACGCGATGGATGCCGCCTACGCGAAGCGGATCGGCGTAAACGTCGACGAGCTTTTGGTTTCGCAGCCCGATTACGGTGAGCAGGCGCTGGAGATCGCCGACCTCCTGGTGCGCTCAGGGGCGGTCGACGTGATCGCGATCGACTCGGTTGCAGCGCTTACGCCGAAGGCCGAGCTCGAGGGTCAGATGGGCGACCAAACGGTCGGCATCCAGGCACGGATGATGAGCCAGGCGATGCGCAAGCTCGCCGGCAACCTCAACCGGGCCAACACGCTCTGCGTCTTCACCAATCAGCTGCGCGAGAAGGTCGGCGTGATGTTCGGGTCGCCGGAGACCCAACCCGGTGGCCGTGCGCTCAAGTTCTATGCCTCGCAGCGACTCGACATCCGCCGTGTCGAGACGCTCAAGGAAGGAACCGAGGCCGTCGGCAACCGGGTGCGCGTGAAGGTCGTGAAAAACAAACTCGCGGCACCGTTCAAACAGGCGGAGTTCGATATCGAGTACGGACGCGGAATTTCGAGCGAGGGGTGCCTCCTCGACCTCGGTCTGGAGCACGGGTTGATCCAGAAGTCCGGCTCGTTCTTCTCGTACGGCGAGACGCGGATCGGCCAGGGGCGGACCAACGCCAAAGCGTTCCTGCGCGAGCACCCCGAGGTGGCACGCGAGCTCGAACAACGGATCATCGAGAAGCTTGGGCTCGTACTGCCTGGGCGCTCCGCTAGCAGCGAGTCCGCGGAGAACTCGGTAGCGGGAGAGGATCCGGGCGGCGACGCGGCGGCCGTCGCCGGTGCAGGTGCCCGAGCGGCCTAAGTCGCGCTCGCTGCATCTAGTACCGGCTGCGCCGCGGTGCTGTCGGCCTGTTTCGCGCGGACCGCGGGGTCGTCGAAGATGTCGGCCGAGGAAGCGCAAAAGCACCACTGCGGCGCCGACGATGCCGAGTCACAGGCTCGTGCAATCGCCCTCCGTGCGCTCGCCCGGCGCGAACACACGGTCGCTGAACTGCGTGCGCTGCTCGCGCGCCGGCGCTGCGCGCCCTCGGCGATCGACGCCGTAATCGGTCAACTCGAGGCCGACGGCTACCTCGACGATGCTGGTTTTGCGCGGCGCTTCGCGGCCGACAAAATCGAGTTCGAAGGGTGGGGGAGGGATCGGATCGCGTACGCCCTGCGGCAGCGGGGGGTTCCCGAGGAGCACGTGGAGGCTGCGCTCACCGCGCGCGACTACGAGCGCGAGCTGGAGGCCGCGATCACCCTGCTCGCGCGGCGCTTCGCAGCGCTAAGCGACGCCCGCGCCCAACGACGGGCGTGGCAGTTTCTCGCACGGCGAGGTTACGCGAGCGAAGTCGCCTACGACGCCGTTCGCGCTGTCGCCAAACGCCGTGAGTGAATCCCGCAGAGCGCGTCCTAACCCCGCCGCGACGGGGGCGGCAAGCTAACAGGCAGCCGGTCCTCGGCGCCGGGATCGCGGAGGCGTCTCTATCCTCGCCTGCGGCCATGGCGAGGGCGGCACGAACTTTCCATCTGACGACCTTCGGTTGCCAGATGAACGAGCACGACTCGGAGCGGATCAAAGGCCTGCTCCGGGCGCTCGGGCTGCGTGAAGCGGCGGCGCGTTCCGACGCCGACGTCATCCTCTTCAACACCTGCTCGATCCGCGAGTCGGCTGATCAACGCTTCATCGGCCACCTCGGCGAGGCCAAGCGTCTGAAAAGCGAGCGGCCCGAGCGAATCGTCGCGGTCGGCGGCTGCTGGGCGCAGTCGATGCGCGAGCAGGTCTTCGAGATGTTCCCGTTCGTCGACGTCGCTTTCGGCCCGGGCCAGATCCACAAGCTCGGGGAAGTCCTGGTGCGCGACTCGTTGGAGGCGCAGGCGGGGTTCTTTGAGTTCGAGGACTTCTCCGCCCACCTGCCCGCCGAGCGCGCCCGCCCGTTCCAGGCCTGGGTTCAGATCTCGCAGGGCTGCAATTGCGTCTGCAGCTACTGCATCGTGCCGCAGACGCGCGGCCGCGAGGTGTCGCGACCGCCGCAGGAGATCGTCGCCGAGGTCGAGCAGCTGGCACGCGAGGGGGTGCGCGAGATCACCCTGCTCGGTCAGAACGTCTGCTCCTACGGTCGCGACCTGCCGCGCGGCCAGCGGATCACCTTCGCCGAGCTCCTGGCGCGCCTCGATGCGATCGAGGGGATCGAGCGGATCCGTTACACCAGCCCGCACCCGAAGGACATCCGTGAGGATGTCGTGCGCGCGCACGCCGAGCTCGCGAGCGTTTGCGAACACATCCACCTGCCGGTGCAGTCGGGCTCGAGCCGGATTCTCAAACGCATGCGGCGCACCTACGACCGCCAGCGCTACCTCGATCGGGTAGCGATGATCCGGGGGCTGGTTCCCGACTGTTCGATCACCACGGACATCATCGTCGGCTTTCCCGGCGAGACCGAGGAAGACTTCGAAGAGACGTTGTCGCTGGTCGAAGAGGTGCGCTTCGACGGTGCCTTCACCTTCATCTTCTCGCCGCGCCGCGGCACCGAGGCGGCCGAAATGCCGGATCAGGTGCCGCACCCCGTCAAGCGTGAGCGGATGGCGCGCCTGGTGGAGCTCACGCAGCGCGTGGCACGTGAGCGTGCGCAGCGGTTTGTCGGGCGGACGCTCGAGGTGCTGGTCGAGGGGCCGTCGCGCACCGACCCCGAGCGGCTGCGCGGGCGCACCCGCCACAACAAGACAGTCAACTTCGACGGCGTTGCGCAGGCCGGCGAGCTCGCGCGCGTTCGAATAGCGTCCGCGACCAGCACGACGTTGTCGGGAGAGGAGGTCTTGATGGCACGTCTAGGGGTCGCTTCGTGAAGGTCGCAATGGTCGAGCCGTCGGCGGTAGAGCGGCTGCTCGCTTTCCAGGGAGCGGGCGTGCCGGCGATCTCGCTGTACGCGGAGGTGCCCGCCGATCCCCGCGAGCGTCAACGCGTAGAAAGCCGTGTCAACAGCCTTCTGTCGGAGGCTCGGCGACTGGCAAAGGACGGCGATCGCCTATCGCACGAGGCACGTATGTCGCTGCGCGAGGACATCGAGCGGATCGAGGAGTCCGTCGCCCACGAGCTACCCGAGCCGCCCGCCGTGGCCTTCTTTGCTTGCTCGCACGCGGGGCTCTTCGAACGGCTGCGGCTGCCCGGGCGGGTACGTGACCGCGCCGTCGTCGACGAGTCGCTGTGGCTACGTCCGCTACTTGCCCAGCTCGACGCTTTCCACCGCTACTGCGTGGTGGTGCTCGATCGCGCACGGGCGGAGATCTGGGAGCTCTTCGGGGACCAGCTGGTGCCCAGCCGCAAACTGACCGGCGACCATCTGCGCAAGCGCGACTTCGCGGGGTGGTACGGGCTTGAAGAGCACCGCGTCCGCAACCGCGCGGAGGTGCTTGCGCAGCGCCACTTCCGAGCGTTGGTAGACGAACTCGAGGAAGTCGTGCGGCTGCGCGACATCGAGCTGTTGATCGTCGGCGGCAACGAAGAGGCGGTGCCGCAGTTTTTGCGCTTCCTGCCACGCAAGCTTCGCGAGCGGGTGGCGGCGACGTTCGGAGCCGATCTCGACACTCTCGACGCGCGCCAGCTGCACGAGATCGCCACGCGCGCAGCACGCGAGTACGAGGAGCGCGAGGAGCGGGGGCTCGTGCGCCGTGTGCTGGAGGAGGCAGCCGCCGGCGGGCAAGCGGTAACCGGCCTCGATCCCTGCCTCTGGGCTGGTTCGATCGGAGCTGTCGGACTGTTGCTGATCGACGATTACGCGACTGCTCCCGGCGTGCGCTGCGACGGCTGCGGATGGCTCGGCCGTGAGCGTCGAGAGTGCCCGGTTTGCGGGTCGCAGGTGCGGGAGGTGCCGGACGTGATCGACGACCTCGCCGAGGCGGTGGTCGCTCAACACGGCACGGTCGAACACATCGAGGTCGAAACACCGCTGCGCGAGCACGTGGTCGCGGCGGAGCTGCGCTTCCCGTTGCCGCCACAGCCGGACGGTGCGGGGCCGAGAGGGGGGTAGGCACTCGGCGAGTTCCGGGCACTCCGTTGGAGGGCGCCCAACCAGGGTCCTGATCGCGCTGTTCGGCCCTACTGCGATCGGCAAAACGGAGATCGCTGTCGAGCTCGCCGATCTTCTGCGCGCGGAGGGCGAGGACCCGGTCGCGATCTCCGCTGATGCTCTGCAGGTTTACCGCGGCCTGGAGACGCTCACCGCCGCGCCGACCGCGGATCAGCTAGCGCGACTGCCGCATCGACTTGTTTCGTTCGTGCCGGTCACCGACACCTTCTCCGTCGGCGAGTACATGCCCATGGCGCACCGCGAGATCGACGCGGCGCTGGCAGCCGGTCAAACACCGATCGTCGTCGGCGGAACCGGGCTCTATCTGAGGGCGGCGCTCTGCGAGCTGGATCTGCGGCCACCGCCGCCGCCCGGCCTGCGCGAACGGCTCGAGCGGGAGCTTGCGGTGCGGGGCAGCGAAGCGCTCCATGCCGAGCTTGCGCGGCGCGCTCCAAAGCTTGCCCACCGCATCCCCCCGAACGATCGGAGCCGGATCGTGCGCGCGCTGGAGCTCCTCGCAATGGGGGCGGACCCGGAGCCGGTTCGTGGAGCGGAGAACCGGCTGTGGACCGAGGAGACACGGATACCGACGGTCCTCGTCGGACTGACTATGGAGCGCGCAAAGCTGTACCGCCGTATCGACGAGCGATCCGAGCGGATCTTCGCGGCCGCCCGCGCCGAGGTCTTGCGGGCCGATGCCGCCGGCGCGTCGCGCACTGCCCGCGAGGCGATCGGGTTCGAGGAGCTGCTGCGTGGCGACCTTGAAGGTATGAAGCGAGCATCGCGGCGCCTGGCGAAGGCCCAACTCACCTGGATGCGCAAGCTACGAGGAGTGACGGTGATCGACGTTACGTCGCGCTCGCCACGTGAGGTGGCGCAGATCGTCCTCGACCGCGTCCGCCGCGCCCAGCGCGGGTAGAGTGCCCCGCCGTGCGACTCGAGAAGTGGCACGCGCTGGGCAACGACTATCTGCTGGTCGAGCGGGAGCGCTGGCCCTTGCCGCTGACCCCTGCGGTCGTACGGATGCTGTGTGACCGCCACGAAGGTGTCGGCTCGGACGGCATCGTGCTGATCGAAGCGAGTCAGGAGCCAGGGATCGTCGCTCGCTTGCGCATCTTCAATCCCGACGGATCGGAGGCCGAGCTCTCCGGCAACGGTGTCCGCCAGGCGCTCATCTACCTGCGCCGGCGCGGCCACGTCACGCACGACTCCTTCTCGGTGGCGACCGG
The DNA here is from genome assembly GCF_900108055.1 of Thermoleophilum album. Lineage (GTDB taxonomy): Bacteria > Actinomycetota > Thermoleophilia > Solirubrobacterales > Thermoleophilaceae > Thermoleophilum > Thermoleophilum album. The sequence continues at coordinate 417,822 of NZ_FNWJ01000002.1, forward strand.
CAAGGGCGAAGTGCGGGCACGCATCACTGGCCCCGATACCTGCGTGATGGACATCGGCCGCGTACGCCTGGTTAGCGACTCCTTTCCCAACGGTCCGCGCGACGGCCGCGGCGAGGTCGAGGCCGCCGGTCGGCGCTGGCGCTTCCAGTTCGTCGACGTCGGCAATCCCCAGTGTTCGATCGAGGTCGGGGAAGAGCTGGAAGCACTCGATCTGCAGGCGATCGGGCCGGCGATCGAGCACTCCGAGCTCTTCCCGAAGCGTACGAACGTCTCCTTCTGGCGCGCACTCGACGAGCGCACGATCCGGGCGCGGATCTGGGAGCGCGGGGTGGGGGAGACGCGCTCCTCGGGCACCGGTGCGACCGGCGCCGCGGTGGCCGCTGTCCTCCGGGGCATGGAGAGCCCAGTGCGGGTGGTGCTCGACGGTGGCGAGCTGGAGGTCGAGGTCGGCGAGGACATGCACGTCAACCTGCGTGGTTGGGCGCGGCCGCTGTTCGCAGCGGAGTTGGACGGAGATTTCGTAGAGAGGCTGCGAGCCGCCGCCGACCGCGACCAGGCGGTAGCGCCGCGCGCCGGCGAGCTCCAGCGCGACCAGCACAAGGAGGTGCCGACGGAATGAGAGCGAGCGCCCGGCTCGATCGCCTGCCGCCTTACCTGTTCGCCGAACTCGAGCGCAAGATCGAGGAGAAACGGCGTGCCGGCGTCGATGTGATCAGCCTCGGTATCGGCGACCCCGACCTACCGACGCCTGCCGCGATCTGCGATGCGCTGGCGGCAGCGGTTCGCGATCCCAGCACCCACGGGTACCCGACGAACCGTGGGCGTCCGGAGTTTCGACAGGCGGTCGCCGACTTTTACCGCCGTCGCTTCGGTGTGGAGCTCGATCCCGAGAGCGAGATCATCCCCGCGCTCGGAGCCAAAGAGTGCATCTTCAACCTGAACCTTGCGTTCCTCGACCCTGACTCCCTCGCCTTGGCAGCGGATCCCGGCTATCCCGTCTACACCGGCGGGCCGGTGCTCGCCGGAGCGAGTGCGCACCCGCTGCCGCTCGAGCCAGAGCTCGGCTTCGTGCCGGACCTCGCGGCGGTGCCCGGCGAGGTCGCCGCGCGAGCGCGACTGCTCTACCTGAACTATCCGAACAACCCCACCGGGGCGGTCGTGCCGGACGGTTTCTTCGAACGCGTCGTCGACTTCGCCCGCGAGTACCAGCTGCTCGTGGTGCACGACGCGTCGTACACCGAGCTCTGCTTCGACGGCTACGAGGCGCCGAGCTTCCTCGCTACCCCAGGGGCGCGCGACGTCGGCGTCGAGGTTTTCTCGCTCTCCAAGGGCTGGAACATGACCGGTTGGCGGACCGCCGCGATCGTCGGCAACCGGCAGGCGATCGAGAGCTACTGGAAGCTCAAGACGAACGTCGACTCGGGGATGTTCGAGGCCCTTCAGCTGGCGGCGGCGCACGCGCTCACCGACCTGGCCGACTTCCCCCGCGAGATGTCCGAGATCTACCGCCGCCGCCGGGACTTGGTATGCGAGGCCTTGGAGCGCATCGGTGTGCGCGTCCAGCGGCCCCGCGCCACGATCTACGTATGGGCACCCGTACCGGCCGGTTTCGACGACGCAGCAAGTTGGTGCGAACACGTGCTTGAACGTGCCGGCGTCGTGGTTTCACCAGGCGCCGCCTACGGCGCCGCCGGCGAAGGTTTCTTTCGCATCTCGCTGACCGTCCCCGACGAGCGTCTGCTCGAAGCGGTCGAGCGGATGCGATCGAGCCTGGCCTAAGTGGCTGCGCCGCTGATCGCCTGTGGAGTGGTGCCGCTCGGCGGCCTCCTCCAGTTGGCGCTCGTCGAGCAGCGTCGGGGCGAGCACGCGGGAGCGCTCGACGCGCTCACCTTCGAACCCGGCGAAGCTAGTGCGGTGCGTCGCGAGCTCGCCTCGTTGGCGCCGGTGGCGGTGGTCTGCGGCTACCGGCTGCCACCCCCTGAGAGCGTGTCGACGGGCGATCCGCAAGCCGCCGAAGGAGCGGCCGCAAACACGGGGGAGCGCACCTGCGACCGGCTGCTCGCCGAGGCGGGTGTTCGCCCGAACGCCTGGTGTGCCGAGGGCGCCCAAGCCGTCGCCGATCTGCGACGCATCGAGTCCTGCGTCAGTGCTGGCGGCACCCTCGCCGCGCGCCCGCCGGCCGGTGTGGTCGCGGAAAGCGTTGTCGACGGGATCTTCGGGCGGCTACTCGGGGTGCGCCCGCCAGCGCGGCGCCACCCGTTCGGCGTGCGTGCCCGCATCGAGGCGCTCGGTCGTGCAGCTGTGCGCTTACGCGGTGGGTCGCCCTGGGACCGGCGTATCGAGGAGATCGAGGCACTGGCCTGCGCGCTCTGTGCCTTCGAACTTGCGGCGGGCAACTGCCTGTTGGTCGGGGAGCGTGCCGAGGGGATGGTCGTGCTCCCCGGTCGCGAGCCCCTGCGTCGCTTCGAGACGCGTGGCGCCGTGCCGTTGGTGGAGCGTCTCGCGTTGCCATGACTGGCCGGCCGAACAGCGACGCGTCGGCTTCTCGCTAGTGGCAACGTAGACTAAGTCGCGAATGCAGGATCTTCGCGACGATGCGCGCTTCGGTCAGGGACTCCGTAATCCGAGGGCGCGCCAGCGGGCGATCTGCATAGCCGCAGCACCGCGCGAGCCGGACTTCTCGGAGCTACGGGAGCTTTTGCGCACCGCCGGGGTTGCGGTTGTCGGCGAGCTCTGGCAGCGGCGTGAGCGACCCGATCCTGACCGCTACTTGGGGCGCGGGAAGCTCGCAGAGCTAGCCGAGCTGGCCGCCGCCGTCGACGCGAACGTAATCGCCTGCGACGACGAGTTGCTCCCGCGCCAAGAGCGGAACATCGAGGCTGAGCTGAAGCTGCCGGTGGTCGACCGCACCGCGATCATCCTCGACATCTTCGCGCGGCACGCGCGCAGCGCCGAGGGCAAGCTACAGGTCGAGCTTGCCCAGCTCGAATACAACCTCGCGCGGATGCGCGGCTTGTGGACTCACCTGGAGCGTCTGGGCGGCGGCATCGGTACGCGTGGTCCCGGCGAAAGCCAGATCGAGACTGATCGCCGTCTCGCTCGCGACCGCATCGCCGAAATCCGTCGCAAGCTCGCGCACACGCGACGCGTCCGCCAGACGATGCGGGCCCAGCGGGAACGGGCGGCGCTGCCTTCGGTCGCGCTTGCCGGTTACACGAACGCTGGCAAGTCGACGTTGATGAACGCGCTGACCGGCGCCGGTGTGAGCGTGCGCTCGCGTCTTTTCCACACGCTCGATCCGACCACGCGGGCCTTCCGCATCGAGGGTCGCACCTACCTACTGACCGACACCGTCGGCTTCATTCGCAAGCTTCCGCACCAGCTAGTTGAAGCGTTCGCGGCGACCCTCGAAGAGACCGCGCAGGCGGACCTGATTCTGCATGTGCAGGACGCCTCGGTGGCGGAAGACGAGCTGGGCGCGATGCTCGAAGCGGTCGACCGCACGCTGCGCGAGATCCACGCTGACCAGCGGCCGCGTTTGCTCGTTTTCAACAAGGTCGACCGGCTCGACGCCGCCGAGCGGCGGGCCTTGCAGCGGCGTTGGCCGCGCGCAGTGCAAGTGTCGGCCGCCACCGGCGAAGGGCTCGAGCTGCTTCGCCGCCGCATCGATGCCGAGTTGACGAAGGACCTGCGAGCCGTCGACCTCTTCGTGCCCTATACGGAGGGAGCCAGGCTCGCCGAGCTTTACGAGGTGGCCGGTCGTGTCCAGCAACAGCACACGGCCGAGGGAGTGCTCGTCCACGCACGCCTTCCGGAGCGCTTGCTGCCACGCTACGAACGCTTCCGCTGCGACCGCCGCGCCGGTTTGGCGCCCCGGCGGGCCGTAGGGTTCGCGGTGTGAGCGCTTACCGCGCGATCGAGGGGCCGAGCTACCGGCTGCGCTGCCGGCGCCTGCGCCCCGAAGCGACGTTGCCGCAGCGTGCCCACGCGAGCGACGCCGGTCTCGACCTCGCGGCCGCCGAGACGGTGACGATCGAGCCTGGCGAACGTGCGGTGATCGGTTGCGGCATCGCGATCGAGCTGCCCGCAGGGATCGCCGGGCTCGTGGTGCCGCGCTCGGGACTTGCTCTCCACCACGGCGTGACGCTGGTGAACGCCCCCGGCCTGATCGACCCTGGATACCGCGGCGAGCTGCGGGTGGTGCTCCTCAACACCGATCGCCGGCGGTCGTTCGTGGTGCGCCCTGGGGATCGCATCGCTCAGCTGTTGTTGGTCCCGTTCGTCGCTGCCGAGCCGCTGGAAGTCGAGGAGCTCGACGCGGGCGAGCGGGGCGAGCGCGGGTTCGGATCGACCGGTGTCCGCCCCCGCGCACGCACACTGGCTTAGTCGGCGCGCACCCGGGCGCCCGCCGCGCGTCTTCAGGCGGTAGCTGGCCGGCCGATATCGAGGACGTGGAGGTCCCAAGCCCCGCCACGCGCGGCCGGCTGCCGCGCGGTCTCTACCCACCCTCAGCAGCTGCGAACCGACCGCGCCGCCTCGGGGAAGCCGTGGTGGCGCTCGGTTTGGCCGACGAGGCGACGGTTCGTAAATGCGTAGAGCGCGCACAAGCGGAGCGGCGACCGCTCGGGGCGGTGCTGCTCGAGGAGGGGGTGGTCGACGAGCGTGGTCTCGCCCGGGCGCTCGCCGAACGCAACCGCTTGCCGTACGTCGACTTCAACGAGTTCGACGTCGACTGGGGGGCGGCGAACCTCATCGACGCCGCTCACGCACGACGGATGCGGGCCGTGCCGATCGCCTTCTGGGATGAAGGGACGCTGTTGGTCGCGGTCGCCGATCCGGCCAATCTGCCGGCGCTCGACGAGATCGAGCTGACCACCGGTCTGCGGACCAAGCGGGCGATCGCCGCCGCTGGCGAGATCGACGCTTTGCTCGCGCAGCTTTCGAGCGCGGAGAGCGCAGTCGCGGAGATTGAGAGCGATGAAAGCAGGGATCGCGAAGAGCTGGGCGAGGTCATCGAACTGCGCGACTCGGCGGCCGAGGCGCCGGTGGTGCGGCTGGTCAACTCCGTGATCACGGACGCGGTCGAGCGAGGAGCGTCCGACGTGCACTTCGAGCCGAGCGGCGGCGACATGCGCGTGCGCCTGCGCATCGATGGGGTCGTGCGCGACTCCACGACGATCCCGCGAGCGCTTGTGCCGGGTGTGATCTCGCGCTTGAAGATCATGGCGGAACTCGATATCTCCGAACGCCGCCTTCCGCAAGACGGTCGTATCAGCTTGTCGGTCGGCGGGCGGCAGGTCGACCTGCGCGTCGCCACCTTGCCGGTCGCCCGTGGGGAGGCCGTCGTGCTGCGTGTGCTGGATCAGCGACGAGCGCTCGTCGAGCTCGATCAGTTGGGGCTAGCCGAGGAAGACCGCGAGAGCCTCGAACGGGCTCTGCGACTGGGACACGGGGCAATCCTCGCAACCGGGCCGACCGGGTCGGGGAAGACAACCACTCTCTATGCAGCACTCAACTTGCTCAACCAACCGGAGCGGACGATTGTCACGATCGAAGACCCGGTCGAGTACGAGATCGACGGCATCAAGCAGGTTCCGGTGAACCTCAAGGCCGGCCTCACCTTCGCGCGCGGACTGCGCGCGATTGTGCGCGCGGATCCCGATGTTGTGATGGTTGGCGAGATTCGCGACCGTGAGACCGCGCACATCGCGATCGAGGCGGCTCTCACCGGCCACTTGGTGCTGTCGACTCTCCACGCCAACGATGCTGCGACCGCGGCCGCGCGCTTGATCGAGATGGGGATCGAACCGTTCTTGGTCGCCTCGAGTCTGGAGTGCGTGGTCGCCCAGCGTCTGGTGCGCCGGCTCTGCGACTGCAAGCAGCCGCTGCGCCTTACGCGCAAGGTGTTGCGGGAAAACGGCTTTGGGCAGGTCGGCCCGATCGACGCCTACGGTCCGGGGAGTTGTGTTCGCTGCGGCGGGACGGGCTACCGCGGCCGCGTCGGCCTCTTCGAGCTCCTGCGCTTCGACGATGATTTGCGCGCGCTGGTGCTCGAACGAGCATCCGCCGACCGTCTGCGCCGCGCCGGCCGCGCGCGCGGGATGCGCACGCTCCGCGACGATGCGCTCGCGAAGGTGCGCGACGGAACGACCTCGCTGGAAGAAGCGTTGCGCGCCCTCGGCAGCGCCTAGCGCGCGCCTGAGCGGCAGTGCTCGAACTCACGCAAGATCGTCGTAAACGGCCGTGTCGAGCAACGTCGGGTCGATGCCGGCAGCGCGGATCGCGGATTCGTGCGCGGCTTGTTCGAGGCCATCGTCGAGTGGCTCAAGCGGCCTCCCAAGCGCCCGCTCGATGAGCCAATCGGCGAGCCAGACGTTCTTCGGTAGCAGCGGTCCGTGGAGATAGGTGCCGATAACGTTGCCGCGCACCACGCCCTCAGTGCGGTCACGACCGTTGTTGCCGTGTCCACGCAGGACTCTCCCAAGCGGCTGCTCGTCGGGGTCGAGGTAGGTACGACCGCCGTGATTCTCAAAGCCGGCTAGCAGTCGCAGGCGGCCGCCGAGCTCGGTTTCGATCACGCAGTTGCCGATCAGGCGCGGGCCTGGCTCGCGCACTGTTTCGAGACCGACGAGCCCGAGTCCCGGCAGCTGCTCGTCACCGAGCCGATAGCTGCGGCCGAGCAGCTGATAACCGCCGCAAACAGCGAGGATCCCGCAGCCCCGTTCGACCGCCGCGAAGATCGCGTCGCGCTTGCGGGTCACCAGGTCCCGTGCGCAAAGTGCCTGATCGCGGTCTTGTCCGCCGCCGATGTAGATGAGGTCAAAGCGTTCCGGCTGCAGACGGTCGTCGAACGACACGCGCTCTACCGCAAAGCCAATGTCGCGCCATTGGCAGCGCCGCTCGAGCACCAGCAAGTTGCCGCGGTCCGCATAGATGTTCATGAGCTCCGGGTAGAGAGCGCAGACTCGAAATGTCTCGCTCACGCCCCTGCTCCTTTGGCGGCCCGCTGACCGTCGCGCGACCTCGCCTTGCGCATCACCACGATCGTGGCCGGCGCGCTTTCCGCGTCTGCGGGCAGAGCGATCCTGCGCGCCGGTTGTAGTCCGAGTTCGCGGCCAAGCCGCTCCAACTGGTGCGCCTCAAGTGTGCTCAGCCGCTCGCGTAAGTAACGGCGCCAACCACGTTGGCAGGCGTCGGTGCGCTCTACGCGTTGCTCGCGCTCGATGACAAGCTCGCGACCACGTCGGCCAACCGCAACCACGCGCGTCGCGACCCGCCAACCGTCAACTTCCATCGATCTCCACGGCAAAGACAGCTCGTGCCAGGAGTTTTGCGCGATCCCGGCCGCACGGAGGTCGCTGTCGGTGCAAACCGCCAGCGCCAACAAGCCACCCCCGCACAAGTGGCGAACCGCCGCAGCGAGCAGCGGTCGCAGCCGCGCACCGACCAGCTGCACCAGCTGTTGGGGGGCGATCACCAGGGCAAATTGGAGCTTCGCGGGATAGGCGCGGTAATCGCTTGCGTCGGCGCGCACAACGGCGATCGGCAGGCCGCGCGCGCGTGCCGCGAGCTCGGCAGCTAGCGACCGATCCTGCTCGAACGCCCACACCTTCCGACCGCTGGCGCGCGCCAGCGTCAGGGTCACGCGGCCGGTGCCGGCACCGAGCTCGGCGAGCGGGCCGGCCGGTGCCTGCCTCGCCAGCGCCAGCCACTGATCGATGTCGACTCGGTAGGAGCCGCAAGCGAGGTCGTGGAGCGCGACCGTGGCGGCCTGTGGGGGGGCGCAAGTGAGCGGCGTCCCCGCGCCTGCGCTCACCGATCTGCCCAGTGCTTGGCCGCTCCCTTGCGCGCCAGCCAGGTGCGGAGCTCGAGCAGCGCCGTGTAGGTCGGCAACGCGTAGAGCCGGCCGTCGGTGTGGCGGAGGGCCTGCTCCAGCGACTTCGCAACTTCCCGGTTCACGGCAAGCGGTGCTTCGACCCCCGCGTACTTGAGGCGCAGCGCCATCTCGGGGGCGCGAGTGCCACTGCACGACGCAAAGCGCACGCGACCGCGCAGCAACTCAAACTCGGCGTCCCAAATCCAGGAGACGTCGCGACCATCGGCAATTCCGTCGTTGAGCGCGATCCACAGGCACAGCTGCTGATCCTCGAGGACCAGGGTGCGCAGCACCTCGTTCGCGCCAACGGGATTCTTGATCAACATCAGCACGAGCTCGCGTCCCTCGAGCGTCACCACCTCGACGCGCCCGAAGGCGGCTTGCACGTCGGCCAGCGCCGTCGCGGCGTCGCGCAGACCGAACCCAAGAGCGATCGCAGCGGCGCACGCGGCGAGCGCGTTGTAAGCGTTGTAGACGCCGGGCAGCGGCAGCTCGATGCGCGCGCGCTGCTCGTTGTGCTCGATCTCGACGAGGGAACCACGCATCCCGCGCAGCTCGACCCGCCGGGCGGCGACCGTCGGCTCGGGACGCCCATGCCCGCACGCCGGGCAGCAGTAGCGCCCAAGATGACCGAGCCACGAAACCGTGTACTCGTACGGCGCGCCACAGCGCCGGCAGTGCGTGGCATCGGCGGCGTGGTCGCGATGGGGGAGGGCACGTGCATCGTCCTCGAGCCCGAAGTAGAGGGCAGCTTGCGGCGTCGGTGCGACGTCGGCAACTAGCGGGTCGTCGGCACACAGCACCAGTTTGGTGCCCCACTCGACCAGCTCGTGGGCGAGTGCGGCCCACTCGTCGGCGAGCCGTTCCAGTTCGCCGTAGCGATCGAGCTGATCGCGGAAGAGATTCGCGAGCACCACGATGCGTGGGCGCAGCGCTCTGGCGACCGCACCGAGCCACGCTTCGTCGACCTCGAACAAGCCGACTTGGCCATCCCCCGGCCGAGCGTCGAGGAGAGCGGTTGCGACCCCCCACGCGAGGTTCGAGCCCGCTTGGTTGTGAACCACGGGGCGTCCTTGCGCGCGCAGGATCTGGGCGATCATCGCGGTCGTCGTGGTCTTGCCGTTGGTCGCCGAGACCAGTACGGCGCCGCCATCGAGGCGTCGACCGAGCGCTTCGAGGGCGTCCGGACGTAGCGCGAGCAGCACCCGCCCCGGCAGCGTCGTGCCGCCGCCGCGGGCGATCGCTCGGCTGGCTCGCCGGGCGATGCGCGCGCACGCTGTCGCGACCGCGAGGGGGACGCCGAGGCGGCGGCGCGGCCATGGTCGTCCAGGACGACGCTGTGGCGGGCGGCTGGCGTTGGCGGGTGCGGAGGCACGCGCGGGGGAGGGGCGTTCCCCCTGCCCTTCACGTGTGGCTGCGCCCGCAGCGCCTGCGCGCGCACTTCTGCGCTCGGTCTCTAGGTCCATCGTTGTGGCCAGCTCACCGGCCAGGCGTCCGAACCACCGATCCTGTCCGCTCGCTCTCGGCGGGCACAAGCACGGTGGCTTCGGCACGATCGGCAGCGACCACGACTCTGAGTGAGCCCCTCTCGACGGTAACGGTGCACGGTGATCGAGACACCGGATCGCCGTCGGCGTAGACGTCGAATGAGCGGTCGCTAATCACCGTCACCGTTCGGCCGCGGTCGGTGATGACCTCGGGCAGGGCGAGGTGGGTGCCAGCGAAGACACGGGGCAAGTTGCGGAGCAGGCGCAGGCGTGACGCGTGCGCCGTTGCCACGACGTCGAGGTAACCGTCGAACAGCGAGGCGTGTGGCGCAAGCCACATACCGCCGCCGTAGCACCCGGAGTTGGCAACCGCGACTGCGTAGCCGTGTAGCTCGAACTCGCGACCGTCGACCACGACCTCGAACCGCGCCGGACGCCACTGGGCGAGCGCGCGAAGCGCGCCCAGCGCGTATACGAGCTGGCCGCGCACCACCCGCACCTTGTTGGCGATCTCGTTGGCCAGGGAGTCGAAGCCGAGACTTGCGATCCCCAAAAACGGCTTGCCGTCGACCCTGCCGAGGTCCACGGTGCGTTCGCGGCCCTCCAGAGCGATCGCGATCGCCGCCGCCGGCTCACGGGGGATGCCGAGTACCCGCGCGAAGTCGTTCCCGCGTCCGGCCGGACAGATCGCGAGCGGCGTGCCGCTTCCCGCCAGCTCCCCCGCAACAAGCCGCAACAGGCCGTCGCCGCCGACGGCCACTACGCGCAGCTGGCGACCGGCGAGAGCAGCCGCCTGCCGGCGCACGTCGTCGGGGTCGTCAGCGACGATCGCGCGGTGGGCGACACCCCGACGCGCAAGCTCCGCCACGCAGCAGTCGAGCGCCAGCTTCGCTCGTCCTCCGCCCGCCGCTGGATTGGCGAGCAGCACGATCTCAGCGTGCCCTCGACTCATCCTGCGGTAGCCGCCGCGAGACCCTGGGCACGCTGCGCGGCGGCGACGCCCCGAGCTTCACCGGAAAGCGCGGGGTCGGGCTCTAGGCGCTCGATTCGGGCGCGCTCCACGAGGGCGTCACCGAGTACCCGCGCGACCGCCGGCTCGGTGGGATCGCTGGGGTCGGCGATCAGCAGAACGTCCTGCTGAACGGAGCGCCAATGCTCCTCGGTGAGACGCTCAGATGCCAGAAGGAGCCGTTCACCGTCCGACCACCAGTGCAGTTCGAAGACGCCGAGCCGGTAGGCGTACAGGCGCTCGCCGTCGCAGAGTAGGAAGTTGAGCGCGGAGAACGCTGTTTCGTCGATCAGCGGCGCCAACGCGCGCTGCAGCGAGCGAACGGGTTGTGCTGCGTCGAAGTGCGCGAGCACGCGCACGAAGAGGCGTTCCGAGTCGGTGTCGCCGCGCACCTCGGGGGCATCCTTCGGCAGGCGCGGATAGCGCGCGAGCGTGCCGTTGTGACTGAAGGTGAACACACCGAACGCGAAAGGGTGCGTGTTCTCGAGGCGCAGGCCGCCGACGGTGGCGCGCCGCACGTGCGCGTTGAAGATCTGACCACGCAGCCCCGCGAGAGCTCGCAAACCCTCCTTCGCGGACCCCGCCTGGGGAAACCTGACGAGTCCCGGGTCGGATCCGTCGGGGCGCCGGTAGACCGCGATGCCGAAGCCGGAGTCGTGGCTTTCCGCCTGACGAATCAGGGGATTCGGCGCTTCCAGGAGCTCGTAGCCGAGCGAGATCGGCGCGCGGGCGACGGCTCCGAGCAGACGACACATCGCCGGGAAGTCTAGGTGCCGTCGCTGCCCGCCCCGATCGCGCTATCCACGAGTTCCGCCAGCGACGCGGCAACCGCCACCGGTTGCGCCTCGTGACGCCATTGAGCCAGCTCGCGCTCGCTCGTCGAACCGCTCAGCACGAGCGCAGCCGGCAGCCCAGCGCGGTGCGCGCCGAGTACGTCCGCGTCCAGGCGGTCTCCGATCGCGAGTACCGAAGTGACCGGTCCTAGCCGCTCCCGGGCCATCTCGAAGATCAGCGGTTCAGGCTTCCCAACGATCGTCGCGCGCCGACCGCTGGCGTATTCGAGCAGCGCCACGAAGGCGCCGCTGCCGGGCATCGGGCCGCTCGGATGTGGATAAGTGGGATCACGCCCGGTGCCGATCATCGCTGCGCCGTTGTGGAGCGCGACGGTCGCACGCCGCAGGTGCTCGAACGTCACCTCCGATCCGCCACCGACGATGACTACGTCGATGCGCCGCTCGTCGACGTCGGGCGCGAGCGGCGAGATCGGCACCAGTCCCGCCGCCGCTGCGTGGCGAGCGAGCTGCTCGGCGCCGACCACGAGCGCTGTACGCCAACGCTCGCCGGCTGCGAGACGGTCGCTTAGGTAGCGCTCCAGCGCAAGACCTACCGTGACGACGTCGTCGGCCGATACGCGCACCCCGGCGCGCCAGAGGCGGTGCACGTAACTTTCGACCGATCCACGCGGGTCGTTAGTCGCAAACACCACCCGCTTGCCTGCAGCCCGCAGGCGTTCTAGAGCTTCGGCAGCGCCGGCGATCGGCTGCGGCCCGATCCAAACGCAGCCGTCGAGGTCCACGATCACGCCCTCGTATTGGTGCAGCGGTGGCACCCCCGACGGACGCTCCGGAGTGCGGCGCTCTTCCTGAGCCATGCGCCCTGTCTACCATTGGCGGCTATGGCGGGGGAAACTGAGCACAGCAGCACTGCCACGCGTCTTGCGTCCGCGGCGCCCGAGCACGACGCCCGCCCCCCGATCGTCGATGTCGACGCGGCCACTTTCGAACGCGTGGTCGTCGAGGGTTCGAAGGAGCGACCGGTGGTCGTCGACTTCTGGGCTGACTGGTGCGCTCCCTGTCGGATGCTCGCGCCGGTGCTCGAGCGGGCGGTGCTGGAACGCGGCGGGCGGGTGTTGCTGGCAAAGGTCGACGTCGACCGCAACCCGACGCTCGCCGCGCGCTACGGCGTGCGCGGGATCCCCGCGGTAAAGGCGTTTCGCGACGGTCGGGTGGTGGCGGAGTTCACCGGGGCGCAGCCACCTGCGCAAGTGGCGGCGTTTCTCGACTCGCTGTTGCCTTCTGAGGCCGATGAGCTGGCGGCGATTGCGGCCCGCGAGCGCGACGAAGCGAAGTTGGAGCGCGCACTTGAACTCGACCCCCGCAATCCTGTTGCGCGTCGCGAGCTCGCGCGCTTGAGGATCGAGCAGGGTCGGCTTGAAGAAGCGGCGGCCCTGCTGCGAGAGGTCAGCGGGGACTTCGTGGCCGACGGTCTCGCCGCCCGTGTCGAGTTGCTGCAAGCCGGCGATCAACAGCTCGTCAAGCGCCTTCGCTCGGCGCTCTCGCTGCTCGCCGAGGGGCGTACCCGCGAGGCGCTCGAAGCGCTCGAGGCGTTGCTGCGAGATACTGCCGACCCGGTTGCGCGCGATCGTCTCCGGCGCGTGATCGTGGGCGTTTTCAACGAGCTCGGGCAAACGCATCCCTTGGCCACCGAGTTCCGTCGGCGGCTGGCCAGCTTGCTCAGCTAGGGACGCGCCCGTTCGCGCAGCTCGTTCAAGCGCTCGCGCTGCCGCTCACGCAACCGCCCCTGGCGGCGTCGCCCCATGAGCGCCAGCACGGCGATCACCGCGACAACGATCAGTCCTCCGAGTAGCACCGACCCGAAGAACCCGACGCCGCCAAAGGGCAGGGCGGCTAGTTGCGCGATGCCCGCACCGACTGCCAGTAACAGCACGACGATCAGAGCGAGGAGCAGGAAGGCGCGCGCGCGCACCGCGAGGCTCGAGCCCGGCGGTGGCGCGATCAGCCCCACCAGTCGCAACACCATCAACTGGCGACGGCTCGGCGGCTCCTGACCGAGCTTCTGCACTGCCTCGGCGAGCTCGTCGGGGCGCCGCTCGGCGAGCGCCAGGGAGGCCTTCATCATCTGGCGAAGGGCGGGGCGCTCGTGCGGATGCGCGCCGGCCAGCGCCTCGTTGAAGTAGCGGCGGGCGGTCTTCGCGTCGTAGCGCTCGGCTGCACGCGCACCGAGGATCGCCCGCGCGGCAACTCGGTGTCGCTGTTCGCGCAGCAGCTCCTCGTCCGAGCGGGATTCCAGCTCGGGGATCGCCTGCAGGGCGCCGACGCGCATTTGACGCTTGACCTGACGCTGCTTCGCCATCGCCGCTCCGAGTGTGCCAGAGGCCGCGCCCGCCGTCAGCGCTCGAGCGCCGCGTCGAGCGTGATCTCGACCGCTTGGAGCGCCTGCGAAAGCGGGCAGTTGTTCTTTGCCTGCTCGGCCACCTCGGCGAAGCGGGCCTCGTCGATGCCGGGCACGCGCGCCCGTGCGGTGAGGTCGATGCGCGTGATCTTGAACCCCTCACCGATGCGCTCTAGTCGCGCCCGGGCTTGTGCCTCGACCCGCTCAGGCGCGAACCCGGCACGCTCGAGAGCCGCGCTCAGGGCCATCGCGAAACAGCCGGCGTGGGCGGCCGCCAAAAGCTCTTCGGGATTGGTGCCGGACCCCTCCTCGAAGCGCGACTCGAACGAGTAAGACCCTTCGAAGGCGCCGCTGCCGAGCGCGACCGTACCCTTGCCCTCCCTGAGGGACCCTTCCCAACGCGCCTTGGCAGATCGAAGCGGCATCTGTGACCTCCGTTATCGGTCGAGGACGAGCTTCCAGCGGGCCGCTAAAGCTACCGTGTGAGCGTGCCGGTAAACGGTTTCCAGTTGCCCCCGGGGCCGCGTACGCCGGCGACGGGCCAGTTCTTGGAGTGGGTGATGCGGCCGTGGGCCGTTCTGGATCGCTGCTTCGCCCGCTACGGCGATGTTTTCACGCTGCGCTTGGCGCGGGTCGGGACGTTCGTCGTGGTGTCCGATCCGGCGCTCATCGAGTCAGTGTTTCGCGGCGACCCGCGGGTCTTCCATGCCGGCGAGGGCAATCGGGTGCTGCGTCCTTTGCTTGGGCCCCGGTCGCTGCTGCTGCTCGACGAGGACGAGCATCTGCGCGAGCGCAAGCTGCTGCTACCACCGTTCCACGGTCGCGCGCTAGCGGCGCTCGAATCCTTGATTCGGGACGTTTGCGAGCGGCACCTCGCGCACTGGCCGGTGGGGCAGCGTGTGCGGATCCGCCCGCTTGCGCAGGCTCTGACGCTGGAGGTGATCGCACGCGCGGTGTTCGGTCTGAGCGGGCGTCAAGCGGTCGACGACGCCTGTGTGCTGCTCCGGCGCGCGCTCGCCTGGGCGGCCGAGCGGCGCCGTCTGTTCACGTTCGCACTGCTAGGGCCGCAGCGCGTGGAGCGCAGCGGCATCTTGCGGGGTGCCTTGGCGCCGGTGGAAGCTTTGATCCGCGAGGAGGTGCGCCGGGCGCGTGCCGACACGCGGCTCGAGCAGCGCGAAGACGTGCTGGCAATGCTCGTGCGCGCACGGCGCGAAGACGGCAGCGCGCTGAGCGACGAGGAGCTCCGCGACGAGCTCGTGACCTTGTTGGTAGCGGGCCACGAGACCACCGCGACGGCGCTTGCCTGGGGTCTCGAGCGGCTCGCCCGACACCCGGAAGTTGTCGAGCGGTTGCGGCGCGAGGTCGCGAGCGGGGGGCACGCCTACCGTGATGCGACGGTGCAGGAGATTCTCCGTCTGCGGCCGGTGATTCCGCTGGTCGTGCGGCTGCTCAAGCAGCCGGTCGCGCTGGGACCATGGTCGCTGCCGGCAGGCGTCGTCGTAGCGCCGGCGATCTACCTTGTGCATAAGCGACCCGACGTCTATCCGGAGCCGATGCGCTTCCGTCCGGAGCGGTTCCTCGAGCGGCCGCCTGGCACTTACACCTGGCTGCCGTTCGGCGGTGGTGTGCGGC
This sequence comes from Thermoleophilum album, assembly GCF_900108055.1. GTDB lineage: Bacteria > Actinomycetota > Thermoleophilia > Solirubrobacterales > Thermoleophilaceae > Thermoleophilum > Thermoleophilum album. The sequence goes on from NZ_FNWJ01000002.1 coordinate 433,018, forward strand.
GTTGTATCGGCGCCAGTTTGGCGCAGCTCGAGCTCGCGCTGGCGTTGGCGGGCATCGTGCAGCGATTTGACATAACCCCGGGGCGGCCGGGCGACGAGGCCCGGGTTCGCCGCGCCGTCACCTGGGCGCCGGCAGCAGACGGCGAGGTCGTGTTGGCAGCGCGGAGCAGCCCGGCCAGTACTGCCGCTCCTAGCGTCGCAGCAACAGGTTGAGCAGCAGCGTCAACAGTGCGCTGAGGAGCAGCATCGTGGTGATCGGCAAATAGAGCGCGAAGTCGTCGCGCTTGATCACGATGTCGCCCGGCAGCCGGCCGAGCCCGAACTTTCCGGCCACCATCAGCACTAGGCCGACCAGCGCCAAGGTGGCGCCGGCTAGGAGGAGCAGCTTTCCGGTGCTTTCCACGACCGTTCTCGCTGGCGCTCCGCGCTCGTGGCTGGTTCGGCGGCGGTGGTCACTTCGTTCTGCGAGCGACTTGGCTTGCGGAGGCAGAGTACCCGTGGGAGCGGCTTGCGGAGGCAGAGTGCCCGTGGGAGCTTAGTGTTCGCGCACACTATGCACGCTAATGCGGATTATGTAAAGCTACCGCGACCGATCTGAGCTTTCGAATCTGTTCCCGGCCGCGCCGCCTCGGTAGGTCGCCTTGCGCTGACGCCACTGCTGCCGTAGGGTGGTCGTCCCCCTGGACCCTCACTTCCGTTCGAGCTCGGGGGGCGAATCTCCGCGGTTCGTCGCTTAGAGCAGCGAACGGAATGCGACTGGAGCGGTGCTCCCGCGGTGCGCCAGCGTTCGGCGCGGCGTGCGCCGGTGATCACTCGGCTTCGGCGCAGCCGGCGACACAGCTTCACGGATGGTCAAAAGGAGCGCGAACTTGGCGAAGACGTGGTTGCTCGGGCGAGCCTGCCGTGGGCGGCGATCGGCCGGGAGCGAAAGGTGTCGTCGGCGACGTTGGCGAGGGCTTACCGCTGTTGCTGCGGTCGCGTTGCTGGGACTCGCGTTTTGCGGCGCGGCAGATGCCGGCACCTACGTCGTCTACCAGTGCGAGAACGGCAGCGGCGACGCCGGCCAGCCGATAAACGGCATCGGCGCCGCAGCGACGCTGTACGCCTCGTGCCCAGCGCCGCGCGACAACTTCCAGGGCATCGTCGCTGGCGTGGCGCGCAGTACGCTGACATTCGGCAACGGAGCGCACGCCTTCTACCACTTTCAGGCGCCCGGCCCGAACCGCCTTCGCTGGGTCTTTCTGCACGCCTCGATGATGTGCGGCGGAAAGGGCTGGTACAGCGGGCTTTTCGACGGCGGCTTCGGCTGGTTTTGGGGCTACGACGCTGGCCAGCTGGGGGCTGAGAAAGCCTGCCTCAGCGACTGGGTGCCCGACGGTCAGCGTCCCTATGTCGCTGTCAGTGCCGGCATGCGGGCGGCGGTCAGGTGGGGCATTCTCTGCCGCGCTGTCGCCTGCCCGGCCGACACCGGCGACCCGTCTTATCGCTTCCGCGCTGGCGCTTCGTCACTGATTTTCACGGTCGAGGACCCTGCCGGCGCGCAGGTGCGCTTGACGGGTGGCGGCCTTGCCAGTGGTCGCTGGGTGTCCGGCGTGCAGGACCTCACCTACGACGCCGTCGACGACGCCGGCGTTCGCCGGGTAGCCCTCGTAATCGACCAGCAATCGCCGCGCTTCCAGGACTTCGACTGCCGGGACGCGACCTTCCCGGCGCTCAAGAACCCCTACTACGGAACCGGCGACGGTTGGCAGCAAGAGTGGGAAGCAGCGAAGGCGCGCCCGACCTACGCGAGTTTCCAGCCGTGCCCGAGCGTGTATGGCGGTCGCTACACGGTTAACACCGGGGAGCTCGCTGACGGGGAGCATCAGGTGCGGTTGGCCGCGGTCGATGCGGCTGCCAACTTCTCGGTGGACCCAAACGCCTACGTCGTGCGCGTCGACAACACCGCACCTCCCGAGGTGACCGTCGAGGTCGACCCCTCCCCTCGCTCGCTGAATCCTCAAGATCCCTCCGCGTGGCGGCGGGAGAACAGGTTCACGGTGCGGTGGCGCAACCCCGACCGGCTCGGTGGCTCCCCCTACGGCACGGTCGAGTGGGAGCTATGTCGGCTCGACGGTCAGCGCTGCAGCATTCACTCGCGGCTCGTAGATGGCGAGGGAGGTGCGCGCAACGCCATCACAACTCAAGTCCCGGAGATCGGTGAGTGGCAGCTGCGGCTGCGGCTCCGTGACGACGCGGGTCACGCGGGACCTTGGTCAGCCGCCCGCATCCTGCGCTTCGACGACCGAACGCCGCCGCCGTCCTCTCCAGCGCACGCCAACGGCTGGTTGAACGATCGCGAGGCCGCTGATTATGCGCAGCGGATCACGTTGGACCCGTACGTCCTCCGGAACCTGAGTGCTGTGATTCCGCCCTCTGCTATCGCCGGTTATTCCGTGGCCTTCGATCGCGATCCCGACGACACGCTCGACGTACCGGCGAACGGCGATCGCGCAGGCCTCTTCCCGGCTATTTGGCAGCTCCACGATCTGCCGGAGGGCGAACACGAGGTACGCGCCAAAGCGATCACCGGGTCGGGAGTCGCCCACCCGGCAGTACAGCGAGCAACGCTGCACGTCGATCGCACACCGCCGGTTGCGTTCACCAACGCTGGCCCTCCCGGTCGCTGGCACACCCAGCCGGTGACGGTCACTGTTACTGCCCGCGACCAACAGCGGCTATCGGGCATGCAGCGCGACGAGACGCAAGAAGACCCCGGCGGTTACGTGCGCATTCAGGGACCGGACGGCGACCAGCTGTGCGCCGGCGAGACCCACGAAGAGGCGAGCTGCACGGTCACGCTGCGCCGCGATGGCCGCCACCAGATCGTTTACGAGGCGGTTGACGTCGCCGGCAACAGCAGCGGCGAGCGATCGATCGTGGTGCTCGTCGATGCGACGGCGCCAAGTGGCTGGATCGACACGCCGCCGGCCGACGACCCCGCGCGTGTCATTGGGCGGGTGACAGACGGCGTCTCCGGGGTGGCGGGCGCGCGCTTCGAACTGCGGGCCCCTGGCGGTGACTGGCGGGCGCTGCCCACGGAGAAGCTTGCTGCTGACTTATTCGCCGCGCAGCTTCCCGATGACCGGCTCGCGCCGGGACCCTACGAGGTGCGGCTGCTTGCCAAGGACAACGCGGGGAACGTCGCTGAGATCGAGCAGCTCCGTGACCCCGCCGGTCACCTGGTCCCTGCGCGGTTCAACTTTCCCCTACGCCTGCGTCCTCGTTTCGAGCTGGCGCAGCGGCGCGCCGGGGCGCACCGGCGGAGCCCGCAGCTCGTCGCCATCGCCCTGCTTCGAGGGCGCACGGTGCGCGTGTTCGGACGCGTCGAGCCGCGCGGGCAAGGCCGCGTTCGGCTTGTCGTACGGGCCGGCTCGACGCGCCGCGTGATCGAGTGCCGTTTGCGGTCCGGACGGTTTTCGGCCAGTACAAGCCTGCGAAGAGTGGCCCGGCGCGTCGGTGTGACGCTTCTCTATTCCGGCAGCGCCGAGCTTGCGCCAGCGCGCCTCAGCTTCGTGGCGAAACGGAGCGGTGGCGAGGGACTGCGGGGAGTGGCACGCCTCGACCTCGACGTGGTACCCGAAGCCTTGCCCTTCGGTAGCGGCACTGCGATCGAGGGGCGGCTGATGGCGCCGGACGGGCGGCCCCTCGGAGGTACCCGCATCACGGTCGCACGGCAGCCGCTTGGTGACTGGGGAGTGGAGTCGCTGGGCGCGGTAGTTACCGAGCCGGACGGCCGGTTCGCGTTGCAGGTGCCGGCTGGACCGAGCGCCCAGCTCGCGTTCACGTACTCGGGAAGCTCGACGCTGCTTCCGCTCGTTGCCACGATCCCTGTGCGGGTCTCGGGTCGCGTGACCCTTCGCCTTTCGAGGCGTGCACTCCGCAACGGCCAGACGCTGCGCTTGTCGGGCCGCGTGTTCGGGGGGTACGTCCCGCGGCCGGGCCTGGTGGTCGCCTTGCAGGCGCTGGCGGCAGATACGTGGCGCACCTTTCAAACCGTCCGCACCGACGGCGCCGGCCGCTTCACCTCGACTTACACGTTCCGGGCCACGCTGGTGAAGAGCCGCTACCGCCTGCGAGCGCTCGTGCTGCGCGACCAGGACTGGCCATATGAGCCGGCGGCTAGTCCGATCGCTCGGGTGACGGTGACCCCGAGCAGCAGGGGGCACCGGTGAACACGAGGTGTTGGTGCGGAGGGCGGTTGCAAGTCCAACCCTCGTGCCTGGCAGTGGCCGCCGGCCTCTTGCTAGCCCTTGCAGTCGCGCCATCCGCCCCCGGGTTCACACGGGCGCCGCAGGGCGGCGCCGCCTCGGTGCGCGTCGGGAACCTCGCGCGTCCCGCGCTTGTCACCGCACCCCGCGGCCTCGACCCACGCCTGCGCGACGCGCGCGGGGCGGTACGCGTAGTAATCCTCGCTCGCGGCGCGCGCTTACTTGAGCCGGCGTTCAAGGCGGCCCTCGAGGTAGCGCGTGCAAGCGCGGTGTCGCCGGCGAGCGCGCGGCGGATCACTCGCGATCGCGGGTTCGCAAGGCGCCTCGCCCTGCGCGAGGAACGCGAGCGCGAACGAGGGATCGCGCTGCTCCGCCGCAAGGCGCTGCCGGCCGGCGAGCTACTGGTGCGGCTCGCGCGCCGGGTAGCCCTACTGGGCGGGACCACGGTCGAAGCGCATCCCTTGTCAATGACGCTGACCGCGGTCGTCCCCGCTCGCTCGCTGCCCAAGTTGGCGCGCGAGCCGCTGGTGTTCTCGATTCAGCCGGCCCGAACGGAGCGCCCGGCGGTGTGGGCAGGGAGCGAGGCGGTCGGTGCGCCCACCTGGTGGGGGCAAGGGCTCTTCGGTCAGCTCGCAACCGGGGCCCCCGCCGATGCGAACGGCAGCGGCCCCGACCTTTACGTTGTGGGAGACCTGATCGACGCCGAACACCCCGCCTACCGCCGCCTGCTGGAAGCGGGGCGGTTCCTGGTTCCCCCCGGGCAGAGGCCTACCTGCCCCGCCGGGGTCTCGGGCGGCGGCGATCCTTGCAAGCACGGAACGATGATTGTTGCCATGGCCGTCGGCCAGGGCTGCCCCAGCGAGCACGGCGCAATCTGTGAGCTGACCAGTGACCGGCGGCAATTGGGAATTGCCCCCGGTCTCGACAAGCTGCTGATGAGCGGCGACGATCCACCGGGCGGGTTCAACGATCAGCTGTTTTGCGGTGGTCGCGGATTGCCTCCGTTCAGCGCCGCATCTTGGGCGCTCGGTGAGGCGGTGCCCTTCGAGAGCAACTGCGGCTCGGGCGTCTGGCCGATCGCCGCCGATCCGGCCGAGAACGCCTCGGTGAGTTACGGCGGCGACGCGCAGGTGACCGATCCCGACGACGACGCCTTCGATCAAGCCCGCGACATTGGGCTCTGGTCCTTGTCTCTCTTCTCGGCGGCGGCGGCCGGCAACTTGGGTGCAAGCTACGACCGTGGAAGTCGCGCCAAGTGCATGGGCTTCAACGAGTTCTGCGTCGGCTCGTTCACTCCCGGAGCGAACCTCACCGACCGAAGCGACGACAGGGTGTCCGACTTCTCAGCGCGAGGGCCTACCCCCGGTGGCCGCAAGAAGCCCGACATCGTCGCCGTCGGTCAGGGGTTCGGAGGCTTTCCAAACCCCTTCTGGCGCAGCTCCGGCCAGCCCCTGTACACAGGTGGAGAGACCGGCACCTCCTTTTCGGCTCCGCAAGCGGCCGGTGCAGCGGTACTGCTGCACAGCGTCGGTGTCACCGACCCGCTAGCCCGCAAGGCGCTTTTGATCAACTCCGCATACAAGCCGCCCACCCTCGGCTGCCCCCAGGACGCCGGCGCAGGGCGCGACGCGGCCGGGTTCAGCCCGACCTGGGGGTTCTGGGACCCGTGCTGGGGCTGGGGCGCGCTCGATCTCGACCGGGCCTGGCGAGAGCGGGCGAACTGGGCGTCCGGTTGGGCGCGGCCAGGCAAACCGGCTTTCTACCGCGTACGCCTCGAAGGCTCCGACGACCGTGCAACCGTTGCTTGGTACCGCCGCGGCACCTTCCGCCCGCTGCCTTACCTCGGGGGCGAGCTAATCCTCTACACGCTCACCGATCTTGACCTCGAGCAGATAACCCCGACCGGTGCACGCGAACAACTATCTGGATCGCGCATCGACAACGTCGAGCAGGTGCGTGGCGGGCAAGGCCCATACCCGCGCAGCGCGATCTACAAGGTGGTCGCGCGCTCGACCGTCGAAGGTCAGCGCGAGGAGCGCTTCGCGATCGCAGCCACCAGGCCGCTCACGCCGCTTGTCGCACCGGTGCCGGAGATCAGTGCCTCGCGCGGTCGCGGGGGCGCGACCACGATCGGGGACGGCGACACGCTCAGCGTCACGGTCCGGAACCCGTCCGACGAGCTCCAAGCGAGCGGCGTTAACGTCGAAGTCGTTCTCCCCCGCCACCTCGTTACCAGCGACTCGACGCGACTTCAGCTCGGCAACCTCGCTCCCGGCGAGCAAGTCACTTTCGAGCTTGCCTTCCGCGCCGTGCAGGAAGGGAGCGACCCGATCAGGGTCTACAGTCGCGCCTCCGCGCTTGGCGAGGAGTTGAGCGACGAGCGCGCGGTGCAGGCGACCGGCCAAGCGCCGTCCCCCGTGCCCCCGCCGCCCTCAAACTCAAGCGACCAGCCTGGGCGCGGCTCGAGCGGTACCGCCCATGTTGAGACACCGACGCCTCCCCCACTCCCGTCGCCGACTGGGCCGACGCCACGCACCCGGCGCCTCAACCCGCTTCTCGGCACACCTGCTGCGCGGTTGCGTGGGCGCACCGTCAGCGTCGCCTTCACTGCCCGGACGGCGCGGGGATGGCGGGCGCACCTCAGCTACCGAATTGGGCGACGCACAGTTCGCCGGGTGATGCGTCTGCGCTGTCGCCGAGTCCGCCGCGGCCGCGTTTCGTGCCGCGGCAGAATGCGCCTCGGCGATCCTGTGCCCGTGCGCGCACGGCTCACGGTCAAGGTCACGCGGCCCGGCGATCGCTCGTACCTGCCCTTCGCACGAATAATCCGGATCGCGGCCCGCTAGCTCACGCTGCGTCGCGCTCCCAGGCTGTGGTTCCTAGCTGTCGGTGACGAGCCTCACAGCCTTGTGCTTGTTGGCGACCACCCGCGTTGGCGCGGCCAGCGGGCTGCTCGCGATAACCCGTACGGCGCCTGCATAGCCTTGCGCCCATGGCGATCCCTTCACCAACCGAAACATCCACCGCTCTGATAACCGGTGCCTCGAGCGGCATCGGCCGCGAGTTCGCGCGCCAGCTCGCCGAGCGGGGCCACCACGTCACGCTGGTGGCCCGCGACGAGCAGCGCTTGCGCGAGCTTCAGCAGGAGCTCGGCGGAGAGAGCCGCGCGCATGTGATCACCTGCGACCTCGCCGACGCCAAGCAGCGCGAGCGGATGGCGCAGGCCGTCGAGCGCACCGTCGAGGTGCTTGTCAACAACGCGGGCTTTGGGATCTACAAGCCCTTCGTCGAGAGCGACCGCGAACAGGAGCTGCGGCAGGTGCGGGTGCTCGTCGAGGCGGTCGTCGACCTCACCGCGCGCTGGCTGCCGGCCATGGTCGAACGGCGGCGCGGCTGCGTCATCAACGTGTCGTCGGTCTCCGCCTTTCAGCCCCTACCGGGGAACGCTGGCTACGCCGCGGCGAAAGCTCACGTTCTGCTCTTCAGCGAGGCGCTGCACGCCGAGGTCAAACCGAGCGGCGTGACCGTGACCGCCGTCTGCCCCGGTCCCGTACGCACCGAATTCCAGAAGCGCAACGAGGCTTACTTCGCCGAGCGGCTGCCGGATTTCGTCTGGCTGGGCCCCGACCGGGTGGCGCGCGACGCAATCGCAGCGGCGGAGGCGGGGAAGCGGGTGGTCATTCCCGGAGGACCGCACGTCCGCGCGGCGTTTGCTCCCAACCGTTACGTGCCCACATCGCTCTCCCTGCCGGTCGCTGCGCGGCTGATGCGAGCCTGACGCGCCCCCAAATACGGTCCTCAAGATTTCGAACAGTCAGCTGGCAGGCCCGTCAGCTCGCCCGCGGACCTGCGCGCCGAACTGATAAGCCGCCACACCGTCGAGCGCGCGCAGCGGCACGCGCTCGCCGCTGCGGTCGAAGAAAGCGACCTGCGCCTGCGCAAGCGAACAGTGCGCGACGGCGCGACCATTCAGCGCTCCGCCATCACCACCTTCGCCCGCTTCGCGCCGCGTGTCGGCGTACCACCAGCTCGAGCCAGCCGCTGGGCGGGGCGCCGCTTACCTCCCCCTCTGCCTCCCCGCGCTCCTCCTGCAGGGGAACGTAGGTCCAAGCCCAAATCGGCGCATGCTCGCTCCCCCAGTTGTGACCGAGCATCGTCGGCCATTCACGGAGCTCGAGCGGTGGCTCGTCGCCGATCGACACCGTGCCGGACATGCTTCCCCAGGGCACCGGAGTCTCCGTCTTCGCGCGCGGGAACGGGGTGCGATAAAGGAAACTCGGCGAAAGCGGGCGAGCGGGACTCTCCAGCGGCCGCACTGCAAGCTGCCAGCGAACGATCGAGGACGCGTCGCGCGAGGCGCCTTGCCGGCGCTCGTTCAAGTTCCCGGCGGCGCGATCGACGAAACCCTCTGGCTGGGCAGCGGCCTCCTCGGCGGTCAAACGGGGACAACGACCCTCGAGTTGCAGCGTCCCCTCTTTCTCCCACAACCGAGCTTCGGCCGCGACCACCAAACCCGGCCGGAGCTGCGCCACCGGTTGCGTATCGCGGGCCTGCAGCACCTGGCTACGTTCACCGTCGAACCAGGTCAGCCAGGCGCTGCCGAGTGGCTCGCCACGCGCTCGCCACAGGAACGTCTGCCGCAGCCACAGGGCACGACGACCAGCGGGATCGAAGGCGCGCACAAAGAAACTTTCGTAGCCCGCCCACGACGCGCCGCAGCAGCTTCCCCGCGGCTCCACGCGCACACGCCAAGCGTAGCCCTAAGGCGTAGTTCGAATAGTCCTAAGGGCGCCGCCCTAATCGCCCTAATGCGTGGCTCTAGCCCCGAGGTAATTACGCGACTTAACTCAGCCGCGTCTCCAGGGCGATCGGATTGGTGATGCAGTAGACGCCCGGGCAGCGTTCGTCACTCAAACGCTTGATTCGCTCGAGCTCTTCGCGCGGCGCTTCAGCGCTGGCGTCGAGCTCCCACACGATGCGTTCGACCGGCGGGTCGTCAGCCACACCGAGAGCGCGCGCCTGGTCGACCGTCGCAGCTACCCGAGCACGCAAGGCGCGCAGACGGATACCTGCGCGCGAAGCCTCCAACGCATAGGTCATCGCGTAACAGGCGACCCCGCCCCACAGGCAGTAAACGAGGGGGTTAGGCGCGCTGCCTGTGCCCCCGAGGGGCGGCGGGAAGTCCGCTTCCAGACGAACCGTCGAACCGTTCGCAAGTGGAACCTCACCGACGAACTGCGGTCCTTCGCCGAGGTTCCATTCCCCCTCGAGACTCACCGACATGCGCCCCGCCTGACGGTTCGCCGACACCGCTTGCGCGGTCGCACTGACGGCGTCGACCGCCACGTTGTTGATGCGGCTCATGGTTGCTCCTCCTTCCTTCGTCGCTAGGAACCTTCGTCGCTAGGAACCGACACGCGCGACCGCGGGCTCTGGCGTGGGCGCGAGGCGGCTCTGGCCGTGACCGAAGTGCACGTGTGGCAGCAAACGGTCGAGCCAGCCGGGCACCCGCCAAGCGCGCTCACCGAGGAGTCGCAAGGCGACCGGAACCAGCAGCAAGCGCACCAGCAGTACGTCGAGCAGGACCGCGGTGCCGAGAATCACGCCCATCTCCTTGGGCGGTAGCGGACCGGAGAGAGCGAAGGTGAAGAACACCGCGACCATCACCGCGCCGGCCGCCAAAACGACACGCCCGGAGTGGGCGATTCCGCCGATCATCGCCTCGCGCGCCGACTCGCCGCGGTCGCGATGCTCACGCGCCGAGCTCAGCAGGAAGACCGAGTAGTCCATCGAGATAGCGAACACCATCGCGAAGAAGAACACCGGTGCCCACGCGTCGAGGAAGCCCTGCGACTCGAACCCCAGCAGGTTCGAAAGGTGCCCGTCCTGGAAGATCAACTTCGCCACACCGAAAGCGGCGCCGGTAGCGAACAGGTTCGTGACCACCCCGACGAGTGCGACCAACGGTGCCCGCAGCGCTACCAACAGGAGCAGAAAGCCGAGCCCGAGCACGAGCAGCACGACTGGCACGGTGCGCGCCGCCAGCGCCGCCTCGAGATCCCGGTACTCGGCAGCAGCACCACCTACCTGCGCCCCTCGCGGGAGCCGCTCGCGCAGTCGATCGATCGTGCGCTTCGCTGCGGCACTCGACGGGTCAGCGGTCGGGATGACCTGCGCCAGAGCAAGGTCGCCAGAAGTCGCCCGTAGCGGCGGAGTGACAGCCGCCACGCCCGGCACCGTGCGTGCGACGCGCACCACCTCGTCGGCCCGTGCGGCCGGTGCGACCACCTGTAGCGCGCCGGGTGCACCTTCGCCGAAGGCCCGCTGAATGGCTGCGTAGCCGAGGCGCGAGCCGCCGTCCTTAGGGACGACCTTGATCGAGGGCATACCAGTCTCCACTTTCGCCAGCGGCACGCAGAGCGCAGCCAACGCGAGCAGCGCCGGCAGACCCCACGCGATCGGTCGCGCCCACAAGCGTCGCCCCCATGCCGCGAACAGCGGCGACCGGTGGCGTCCGGCCGTCACCCAAGGCAACGCAAAGCGGTCGACGCGGTCACCCAGGGCGGCCAGCACAGCGGGCAGCAGCGTCAGCGAAGCGGCCAGCACGAAGACCACCGAGAGCATGATTCCCAGGGCCATCGAGCGGAACGCGGGGCTCGGCACCAACAGCACCGCGCTCAACGACACGAGCACCGTGAGGCCGCTGAAAAGCACGGCCTTGCCGGCGGTATCCATCGTCTCGCGGAGCGCCGCGAGGACTTCGCCACCGGCTCGCTCCAAGGCGCCGCGGAACCGGTAGACGATGAACAGTGCATAGTCGATACCGAGCGCCAGCGAGAACATCAGCGCGAAGTTCATCGCCCAGATCGAGACGTCGAAGGCGAGGGTCGTGAGGTAGAGCAAGCCGGCGGCGGCGACCAGGCCAGCGATCGTGAGCATCAACGGCAAGCCCGCCGCTACCAGCGACCCGAAAGCCACGAGCAGGATCGCCAAGGTCACCGGCCAAGAGCGAAGCTCCGACTGCAGCATCGCCGACTTGTTGGCCTCGTTGAAGTCCGACCACATCGCCGAACTGCCGGTCAGGTAGGCAGTGACACCAGCCGGCCGCTCGAGCTGCGCGATCTTCTTCTTGAGCGCGCCCGCAGCGCGCACCATTTCGTCTGGTGGCGCTGCTGCAAAGGCCTGCACGACCGCCGTGCGCCGATCCTGAGCGATCGTCGCGCCTGGCTGCGGCAGGCGCACGGAACGCACACGGCGATCGCTCAACAGCGTGCGCCGAAGCTCCCTCAGGAAGCCCACCACACGCGGGTCGTCGACGTTCGCGCGGCTGCTGGTGACGATCACCTGGAGAGCACTCGAAGACGCCCCGCCGAAGTGCTTGTCGGCGGCGTTACGAACCGCCACCGACTCGGACCCTGAGGCTTCCCAGCCGGCGCCGGAGAGTGCATGCTCGGCCCGTGGTGCGAGAACGCCGAGCCCGAGCACCAACACCGCCCAGCCCGCGGCGACCAGCTTGCGGCGGCGACCTGCGAGCACGCCGAGTCGACCGATCGGCCCGGCCGAATCGCGCCAGCGCTGATCGGACCCTGCCGGGGAATCCGCATGCTGACCCTGAGCTATGGGCGACTGATGATCGGGCGCTCCTGACATCTGCTCACCTCTCAGTTGGGGCTCGCTCTCCCTTCAGTTCGCTGGGCGGCGCACTCGGCGAAGTGCTACCGCCCATCGAAGGGACGACTATACAACTGGACAGTTGGAAAGCGACAGGCGGTTTGAGAGGTCTCTCCTATGCTGTGCCTTGATGGCAGCCGTCTCAAGTGACCCGCCAAATGGCGACGGCAAGCGCACGCTCGTGATCACGGGCGCCTCGAGCGGCATCGGCGCAGCCACCGCGCGCGCCGCTCGGCAAGCTGGCTGGCGGGTGATCTTGAGCGCCCGCAGCGGAGATCGCTTGGAGCGTCTGGCCGACGAGCTTGGCGGTCCGGAGGTGGCGCTACCGGTGGTGTGCGACGTGACCGACTTCGATCAGCAGCAACGGCTCGTCGAGCGCACATTGGAGCACTTCGGGCGTCTCGACGCGTTCTTCGCGAACGCCGGGTTCGGGGCTCGCCGCGGTTTTCTCGAGGAAACGCCCGAACACTGGCGGGCGATGGTCGAGACCAACGTCCTCGGTGTCGCCTACTCGATCCGCGCCGCCCTGCCCTACTTCCTAAAACAGGGTCGCGGGCACTTTCTGGTTACGAGCTCGGTGGCGGGCCGCCGGGCCTTGCCCGGCTCGCTCTACTCGGCGACCAAGTTCGCCGTGACGGCCATCGGCGAGGCGCTGCGGCAAGAAGTTGCGGAGACCGACATCAAGGTCACCCTGATCGAGCCGGGAATGGTCGACACACCGTTTTTTGACGAGCGACCGACGGGGGCGCTCGAGGCCGACGACGTCGCGCGCTGCGTCGTCTTCGCCCTCGAGCAGCCGCCCCACGTCGATCTCAACGAGATTCTCCTGCGGCCGATTCGCCAGAAGCTCTAGCGCTAGCCGGCTCAGTAGGCGACCCAGACGACACCGGTCGACCCGAAACCGAGTCGCTGCTTGAGGCCGGCAGTGAGGTCCCATTCGCGGCCCCCGACGTACGGGCCACGGTCGACCACGCGGGCGACCACCGTGCGACCACCGAACCGGAAAACCACCCGCGTGCCGCAGGGAAGCCAGCGGTGCGCGACGCCCACCGTCGCAGGTGTCAGACGCCCACCGCAGGCGAGCCCGCCGCCGTAGAGCCCCGGTCCGTACCACGAGGCGTACGACGGTCGGTAGACGAACACTCGACCAAGCAGGCGGCTCGCGCCCCGCTCGAGGCCGCGCGCGAGCGGTTGCGCAACGATCCGTACACGCCAGACACCAGGGCCGCTCAAGCGCCCAAGCAAGCGCACCCGACCACTGCGCATCACGCGTCGGCGCCCGATCGTCGACCAACGGCCGTTGCGCGGGCGCACCTGCAGTTTCAGGGTAAGCGCGCCGGGGGTCCCGAGGCGCGCTCGTACAGCGAGTGTTCCACCACCTAGGAGATGCCGGCGACCGAGTGCCGCACGCAGTCGCACCGCGACCCGCAGTCGCTGGGGCTTCGAACGACCGATCAGCGCCGCGCCGGCGAACGAGGTCGCTCGCAGCACTCCGGAGCGCCGCGCCGACCACGTGAAGGCAAAGCCGCCGCGGGCGTTTGGACGGACGGCGGCGATCGGCGTGAATCCGCGCGGTGGCCGCCGCTCCTCGAGTACGACCAGGTCAGCACCCGGCGCGTGGCCGCTAGCCGTGGCTGGTTGCCCGTAGACCGGTCGCCGCGGTTTAACCCTGAGTTCCAGGCCTGCTGCTGGTGTCGACGCAGCAGTTGCGGCTTCTGGGATCCCGTTCGTCAGCTGCGTCTGGTTGGCCTGCGCGGCGTAGGCAGTGCCGCCTGCGCTCGCGATCACCATCGCGAGCGCGCCGATCGCACGCCCACGCGCGCCGGCCGGGCCGGCGTTGGGGGACACGAGTTGCGCTCCTTTCCCGGCCCTGCCTACGGAGTTAGCTGACGGGCTCGCGCGGGGCTGCCTCCTGCGCTCGCGCTACAGCCGGAACACCGGCCGATTCGCCCCTGTACGCACAGATCGCTGAGCGATCAGCGCGGACCTTGGTTCCCCCGCCCGCTACGCCCTGGGCGCAGCGGCTCGGCTGGGCCGCGTATGTCTTGGTCGCTTCCTTACACGACGACCCCGGGAGGCTACGGCGTAGTTGGCCGGCCAGCGTGAGGTGCGTCACATAGCGCGCTTGCGGCGTTTGCGTGCCGAACGCGACGCTTGGGGCACGCCGCGCTAGCGTTCAGGCTTTGCGTAAAAGCCTCGAGTGGAGGTTCCGAACGTGGTCGGTGAGCGTCTGGGTGGCCTGGATACGGCCTTCCTTCAGATAGAGAACGAAAACGCGCACATGCACATCGGCGTGGTGCTGACTTTCGCCGGCGAAGCTCCGCGCTATGACGATTTGATCGAAGTGTTCGAGCGCCGGTTGCACCTCGTACCCCGCTACCGCCAACGTCTCCTTGCGCCGCCGCTGCCGCTCGATCGCCCACGCTGGGTTGACGACCCCCACTTCAACCTGCGCTTCCACGTCAGGCACACCGGCCTCCCGGCACCGGGCTCCGAAGAGCAACTCAAGGAGCTCGCCGCGCGCATCCTCGGCCAGCGGCTCGACCGCGAGCGCCCGTTGTGGGAGTTCTGGCTGGTCGAGGGCCTCGAAGGTAACCGTTTCGCCGTGATCGCCAAGACGCACCACGCAGTGGTCGACGGCGTTTCCGGCGTCGACGTCGTCACGCTTTTGCTGGATGCCACGCCCGAGCCCTCCCCCACCCCGCCGCCCCCTCCTTGGCTACCGCGTCCGTTGCCGAGTCGCGCGGAGCTGTTGGTCGAATCGCTGGCCGGGCCGCTGCGGACGCCGCTCGAACTGGCCAAGGTCGCGCAACGCAGCCTGGCCCACCCCGAGGAAGTGGTTTCCGATCTAAGGCGGGGGATCGGCGGTGCGCTGGAGTTCGCGCGCGCGGCCTTTCTGCGTGGCGGTCCCCGCACCCCCTACAACGGCAAGATCGGACCCCACCGCCGTTTCGACTGGGTGCGCTTCTCGCTCGCCGACCTTCGCGCGATCAAGGCACGCTTGGGCGGCACCGTCAACGACGTCGTGCTCGCGTGCGTCGCCGGTGCCCTTCACCACCACTTGCTGGTTCGCGGCGAACGGGTCGAGGGTGTCGAGCTAAAGACGTTGGTGCCGGTCAGCGTTCGTGCCGACGTCGAGCGGGGCGCGCTCGGCAACCGCGTGTCCCTGATGATCGCGACGCTTCCGGTGTGGTGCGCCGATCCGGCCACGCGCTTCGCAATCGTGCGCGATCAGATGGCGGCGCTCAAGGAGTCGGGGCAGGCCGTCGGTGCGAAGGTTCTCACCGAGCTCGGTGACTTCGCGCCGCCCACAATCCTCGCTCAAGCCAGCCGGCTGTTCGCGACCCAGCGCGTCTTCAACCTGGTCGTCACGAACGTTCCCGGACCCCAGTTCCCGCTCTACATGCTCGGGCGGCGGCTGATCGACCCCTTCCCGGTGGTGCCGCTAGCTCCCGATCAGACCCTCGGCGTAGCGTTGATGAGCTACGACGGCCGCATCAACTTCGGGCTGATCGGCGACTACGACCGAATGTGGGATCTGCGCACGCTCGCCCGCTGCGTGCGGCGGTCGATGGCCGAGCTGGCGGAAGCGGCTGGCATCGAGCTCGAGGAGCCTTCGCCCTATCCGCGACCGGAGTGGTTGGCGGAAGGCGGCGAGGGCGCCGAGGCGAAAACCGGGAGCGAAGGCCGTGGTGCGGCCCGCGGCACGAGCGACGGGATTGGATAATCGCCGTGTGCGGCTTGCGCTAGCTCAATTCGACGCCGTCGTCGGTGACCTCACTGGTAACCGCGAGCGCATCGTTGCGCTCGCGCGCGACGCCGCCGGCGCGGGAGCCGAGCTCGTCGTGTACCCGGAGCTCGCACTCACCGGGTATCCGCCCGAGGACCTGTTACTCAAGACGCACTTTCTGGAGCGGGCAGCTGCCGAGCTCGAGCGTCTGGCTTGCGAGCTGCCACAAACGCTGACAGCGCTCGTCGGTGCTCCCTTGCTCGCCGACGACGTCTACAACACGGCCGCGGTGATCGCCGGCGGACGCGTGATCGCGGCACACCGCAAAATCCACCTGCCCAACTACGGGGTCTTCGACGAGCGTCGTTACTTCCGGCCGGGGACCCGTCCGTTGATCGTCGAGCTCCCCGCTGCGACGCTCGGAATCACCGTCTGCGAGGACATCTGGATTCCCGACGGCCCCCATGTCGATCAGGTGCTGGCGGGTGCCGAGGTGGTGGTCAACCTCTCGGCCTCGCCGTACCACCGCGGCAAGGGTCACGATCGCGAACGGATGCTTCGGCAGCGCGCTGCCGACATGGTCGCTTACGTGGTCTTCTGCAACTTGGTGGGTGGCCAGGACGAGCTCGTGTTCGATGGGCACTCGCTGGTCTGTGACCACCGTGGCGGCGTGGTTGCGCGGGCTGCCCAGTTCCATGAAGAGCTGTTGCTGGTCGATGTCGATCCGGCGGCGGTCCGTGCCCAACGGTTGCGCGACCCCCGCCACCGCTCGGCGGCAGCCCCGTTGATGGACGTGGCGCGCCAGGTCAGCGTCGAGCGGGTAACGGCGGCGCCGCACCGCAGCATCAGCAGCAGCACCAGGAGCAGCGGGAGCGACAGCGACACCGACAGGAGTGGCAGCAGCAGCGGCGGCGGCAGCGGCGCCCGTGACCGCAGCGAGCCGGCAGCTAAGGGGCCGACCGGGCGCTGCGCCGAGCTGCTCGGCACCGACGAGGAGATCTACCGCGCGCTCGCGCTGGGCCTGCGCGACTACGTCGAGAAGAACCGCTTCGCCAAGGTCTTGATCGGTCTCTCCGGGGGCATCGACTCGGCCTTGACGGCAGTGATTGCCGCCGACGCGCTTGGCTGCGAACGGGTCGAGCTGCTCACAATGCCCTCGCCTTACAGCTCCGAGGGCACTCGTCGCGACGCGCACGAGCTCGCCCAACGCATCGGGGCGCGCCTGCGAGAGATACCGATCACGCCAGCCATGGACGCTTTCAGCGCAATGCTGCGACCGGCTTTCGAGGGGCGGCCGCCCGACGTCACCGAGGAAAACGTTCAGGCTCGCATCCGCGGAACGCTCTTGATGGCGCTCTCCAACAAGTTCGGCTGGCTGGTCTTGACGACCGGCAACAAGTCGGAGCTGTCGGTCGGCTACGCCACTCTCTACGGCGACATGGCCGGCGGCTTCAGCGTGCTGAAGGACGTCTTCAAGACCACCGTCTACCGGCTCGCGCGCTGGCGCAACGAGCTTGCGGTGGCGCGGGGCGAGCGGCCCCCGATCCCCGAGAGCGTGATCGAGCGACCGCCAAGCGCAGAGCTGCGACCGGGCCAGCGCGACGAGGACTCGTTGCCGCCCTACGAGCTCCTCGATCGCATCCTTGAGGGCTACGTCGAACGCGATGAAGACGCTGCCGAGCTAATCGCTGCGGGTCTACCGGCGGAGACGGTGGAGCGCGTCATCGAACTCGTCGACCGCGCCGAGTACAAGCGCCGACAGGCACCACCGGGGGTGCGTGTCTCGGTGCGAGCGTTCGGCCGTGACCGGCGCCTGCCGATCACGAATCGGTACCGGCCGACTCCTGTGGAGAGTCGGCGCGAGCCGCCCCCGGCAGCTGATCGAGCGGCCGCACGGCAAGCGTGACGCGCGCGACCGCGCACAAGCGGCCGGCGTCGTCGGTGAGGTCGACGTCCCAAACCCAGGTCGTCCTGCCACGGTGACGGACCCGCGCTTGCGCGTGCACCGTGCCTTCTGACACGGGCCGCAGGAAGCTCGTCTGGTTCGACAGTCCGACCGCGTACTTGCCTTCGCCGGTCACGGCGAGGTGCGTACTCGCCGAGCAGAGCGACTCGGCGAGCGCCGCGTAGGCACCTCCGTGGACGATTCCGAACGGTTGCCTCACGCGGTCCTCAACACGGAAGCGAGCGCGCGCCTGCTCTGGCTTGAGCTCGAGAAGCTCGAAGCCGAGCACGCCATCGAGTGTCCGACTCGGGTCGAGGGACCGTCCTTGGCGCATGCCGCCGCAGGCTATCGTTCGGCCGCGATGAGCGCAGGCCTCGACGGCCTCTCGGCTGAGCAGCGGGAGCTTTTGGTGCTGCTTTTGCAGCGTCGCCTCAGCTACCGGGAGGCCGGTCGGCAACTCGGGCTCTCGGAGGCGCGGGCGCGCGCTCTCGCCGAGGACGCCTTGGTGGCGCTCGCTCCGGTGACCTCGCGTGCTGTCGACCCCGAGTGGCGCAGCGACGTGGTGGACTACTTGCTGGCGCAGCAGGACGACGTCGATGCGGAGGCAACGCGCGGTCACCTGCGTCGCGCCGAGGCGGCGCGGGCATGGGCGGCATCGGTTCTCGACGCGCTCGCGCCGTTGCTCGGGGATGAAGTACCGGAGGTGCCCGGGGTCACCGGGCGCTTGAACGGTGCCAGTGCGCGGCCAACGCCAGTCGCCCGCGGCGAAAGCGCAACCCCCAAGCAGTCGACCGCTGCGCACCGCCCCGCACCAGCGCCGAGCGCCTCGGCCACCACGCAGAGCACGCGTGCACGCCCCCGGCGGTCCCGGGCCCGCGCCGAACGTGTGCGACCCCTCGGCGGGCAAATTCGGCTCTTGCGTGAGCGCTTTGCGCGCTTGCGCACGGGTGATAGCGCCGTGCAGCTGGCGCGGCGCTCGCCACGCCTTTTGTACGCCGCCTCCGCGGTGGTGCTCGCGGTGCTTGCGCTGGCCGTTGCCGTCTGGCCGATTGGCCTCTTGCGCGGTGGCGGTAGCGAGCGACCAGGTGCCGAGGCGGCACGCCGGCCAGTCAGCAGCGCCAGAAGTGTGGCGCCGGTCGTACTTGGCTACACGCTGCTGCAACCGCCGGCCGATTCGCCCTATGCGCAGGCGCAAGTGGCTGCCAAGCGCCGGCCCGCGGGCATCGTGATCCTCGTCAGACGGGGCAACTCGCTCGAACTGAACATTCAGGCAGCCGGGCTACCGCCGTCTACGAGGCGCGAGGTGTACGAGGTGTGGCTCTACAACGACCGTCGCGACCTCCGCTCGCTCGGCGGCCAGGTAACGGACGCGCGGGGCGACTTCGTCGGTATTGCGCGCCTGCCGCGCGACGCTGGGCGCTTCCGGTTCGTCGAGATCTCGCGCGAGGCGCTCGACGGCAACCCCGCACACTCCGGTCGGTCGATCCTGCGCGCGCCCCTCCCCCGGCCTCGCTCCGCCCGTTGACCGGCAGTGGCCGGCGCGCGAAGCCGGTCGCCGGAGTCACTCGTCGGGCAGCAGTTTGCCGGGGTTCATGACGCCCTGCGGATCGAGTTCACGCTTGAGCGCTCGCAGGGCATCGAGGCTGCGCTCGCCGTCCTCGTGCACGAGCCAGTCACGGTGATCGCGACCGACACCATGGTGGTGGCTGATGGTGCCGCCGTGGGCGACGATTGCATCGCAAGCCGCCCGCTTCGCCTGCGCCCAGCGCTGTAGACGCTCGTCGGGCGCGACCGGTGCGAGAAAGGTGAAGTACAGGGAGGCGCCGGTTTCGTAGAGGTGCGATACGTGGCACATCACTACGGGCTCGCTGCTTGGCGTGGCAAGCGCCGTGCGGAGCGCCTCGCGGACCGCGCCGTAAAGCTCCCCGAGTCGCGACCAGGTCGTGGCCGTTTCGAGCGTCTCCACGAGCACACCGCGGTCGAGCAGCTCGTCGCGCAGGTAAGGACCGCGGAAGCGCTCACGCTCCCAGCTGCGGGCGGGCGCCGCGCCTAGCGGCACACCTCCGTGCGCACGCAGGGCGCGTCGACAGCGGGCGCGCCGCCAAGCCACCTCGTCGCCTTCCCCTTCGTAGATCGTCACTACCAGGCACGGTCGGCGCTGCCCGCGCAGGCGAAGGTACCGCCGGAGCCAAGCCACAGCGGTCGTGTTGCTGGCCAAGGTGAGCGAGACGTCCGTCTCCTGCTCGTCGGAGAGACGTGCTACGTCGGGTAGACAACGGCGCTGGGCAAGCTGTCGCAGGGCCGCGCAGCCCGCTTCGAAGGAGGGCAGCGACCAGGCCTCCGCGTGACGCGCCTGCGGGCGCGGGCGGATTCGCAAAGTGCACGAAGTGATCGCGCCCAGCACCCCCTCGCTGCCGAGCACCAAGCGCCGCAGGTCGGGACCAGCCGCGTTGGGCGGCAGCGCTGGCAGCGAGATCGTGCCCGTCGGTGTCGCCAGGTCGACGCCCGCCAAGAGGTCGTCGATGCGTCCGACACCGCTCGAGGCTTGCCCGGCGGAGCGCGCAGCAACCCAGCCGCCCACGGTCGAGTATTCGAACGACTGGGGATAGTGTCCGAGCGCGAACCCGCGCTCGGCAAGCGCACGCTCGAGGGCGGGGCCAAGGATTCCTGCTTCGACGTGCGCCAGTCGCGAGCGCTCGTCGACCTCCCGCAGCGAGGAGAGGCGGCGCAAGTCCAGCGAGATAACAACGTCGAAGCGCCCGCGTAGGGGCTCGACGCCGCCGACGACGCTGGTTCCACCGCCGAATGGGACTACCGCGATGCCTTCCGCGCTGGCGAGCGACAGGAGCTGCGCTACCTCGTCCGCCGAGCCTGGCATCACCACGGCATCCGGAGGATGCTCGACCGCTCCCGAGCGCAGGCGCACGAGATCCGGGTAGCTGCGGCCGGCGGCGTGACTGATGCGCGCCAGGCGATCGGTATGGACGTGTGCCTCGCCGACACACGTCCGCAGCGCCGCCAAAGTCGCCGGCGGCAGGTTTGGCTCCGACAACGCAACATCGGTGATCCGCACCGGCGCGTCAACCCGAGCGCCGTCCAGCCCGAGCCGCTCGCGGAGCAAGGCGAGCGCGGTAGGTGACAGCTGCGCGGCTTGTGCGTCGCTGCCCCAGCCCCACCAGCGCATCGGCGCGACCGGCGGCGACGGCCCGGCACGCGGAGCGTCGAGATCGAAGCGGACGGCGCTCATCTACCCGGACCTCCAGTCTCTAGTGCCTGAGCGAGGGCACCAAGGGCATCGTCCAGCGTGCGGCGGAAGGCACGCCGCACCTGCCAGCCTCCGAGCCGCGCGAGGCCACGCAGCTCGAGGTCGGCGCGGCCGCGCACGCGCGTCTTGGCAGGCGCCTCCTCGTGCAGTTCGAACGACCACGAGACCGCTCGGAAGGTGCGTGCGAACGGTGTCCCCTCGACGACTTGGCGGAACGAGAGCAGCGTTGGTCGGCGGGCCTGCCCGCGCTCGTAGAGAACCGCGACGGTCGCTTGCGGCCGCCGGGGAGGCGCTAGCCACGCTCGCCACCTGCCCCCCGCAGCGCGCTCCGCACGCACCGCTCGCGGCCACCAGCGGCTGAAGTTGCGCGGCTCAGCGATCAGCTCCCAGACGCTGTCACGCGGCGCCGCCACGGTTCGTTCGCGACTTACGGTCACGGCGAGTCGAACACCACCAGGCTTTCCACGCGGCGACCGGCAAGCCGCGCGCGGCCGCCGAGAAACGCGAGCTCGATGACGAACGCGCAAGCGACGACCTCGGCTCCCTTGCGCTCCACCAACTCGCAGAGCGCGGAGGCGGTACCCCCGGTGGCCAGGAGATCGTCGTGGACCAGCACGCGGGCGCCGCCGGCGAGCGCGTCGGCGTGCATCTCGAGTGCATCGACGCCGTACTCCAGCTGGTACTCGACGGACTCCGTCTCGCGCGGCAGCTTCCCCGGCTTGCGGGCGAGCACGAAGCCAGCGTCGGCTGCCGCAGCGATCGCTCCACCCAACACGAAGCCGCGCGCTTCGGCAGCAAGCACGAAGTCGGCGCGCAATTCGCGAGCGAGCTGTGCGAAGCGGTCGACGACGTAGCGCAACGCGGCACGGTCGAGAAACAGCGGTGTGATGTCCTTAAAGACGATCCCGGGGCGCGGGAAGTCGGGGATATCCGCGATGTAGCGACGGAGATCCAAGGCGGGCGGGAGCCTAACCGGCGAGCCTGCGGAGATCGCGCAGGAGCATCAGCTGGCGCAGCTGCGACAACCGCTCGGCCAGCCGTTCCAGCTGCTCGAGCGCCTGTTTGCGGCGCTCTGGGTTGCGCGAGCGCAAGCTCGGTGCCAGCAGCTGCTCGAGGAGCGCCGCCTCGCGGTCCGCCGAGGTCCGTAACACGCGGAGGTTGCGCCCACCGACGCCGTATGAGCGGAGTTCTGCAGCGACCCGCAGAATCTCGCGCTCGCTCTCGTCGAGTAGAAGTTCGCCGTCGCGGAGCGTCCCCTCGACGATCCCGTAGTCGCGCAGCTCGCGCAGCAGCGCGGGGTCCAGTGAGAGTTCGGCGAGAACCTCCGAGGCGGGTCGCAGCGAGGGCGGATGACGCAGCGAAAGGGCGGGTTGGCGGCGGCCGACGACGCCCGAGTGAACCGCCGCCCCGCGCTCACTGATCGCCTGACCCCGCGCCTCCAACTCCTGCCGGATGACCCGCAGCGGCAGGAACTCGTCACGCTGGAGACGCAGGATCGTGCGCAGGCGTTCGACGTCCGCGTGCGTGTAGATGCGGTAGCCGCCGGGCGTGCGCCGTGGCGAGATCAACTTCTGGTCTTCGAGGTAGCGGATCTTCGAGACCGAGAGTCCGGGAAACTCGCGCTCGAGCTGCTTGCAGACAGCCCCGATCGTGAGCCCGCGCGAGGTCGCGGGGCGCGCTTCCGTGGCCGGTGTGGGGGCGCCGGTGGAGCGCTCGTCGGGCGTTTCGGAGGCCGTCTGCGCCGCCTGCGCCGCGGCCCCCGCCTCGCTCTCGACCTGGCGGACCACTGGTCTCTGCTACCGCTCGAGGAAAGTGAGCTTGTACTTCCCGATCTGCAGCTCGTCGCCGTGCGCCAGACGGTGCGAGTCGATTCGCCGGCGATTCACGTAAGTGCCGTTCAGGGAACCGAGATCGTCGATATAGAAGCCGTCGCGGCGGCGAACGATCACCGCGTGGTTGCGCGAAACCGTGACGTCATCGAGGAAGACATCGGAGTCGGGACTCCGCCCGATCGTCACCCGATCCGCCGCCAGTTCGAAAACCTCGCCGGCGCGTCCACCGCCCGCGCGGATCACCAAGGCGCCGGTCCCGGCCGCGACCTCCTCGATGTCGACCGGTCGCAGCTCGCCGCTTTCGTCGATCTGGTACGCCTCGGTGGTGCCACCCTCGACCTCCCCGACCCGCGCCAGGAAAGCACCGCAGCGCTGGCAGTAGCGCGCTGCCTCGGGGTTCAGCAGTCCGCACTCCGGGCAGTGCACGCCGCACTAGCCCTCGTCGTCGGGAAGCGACTTACCCGCGAGGATGTTGGTGAGCTGCTCAACGTCGGCGCCGGTGATGATCGACTCACCCTCCTCGCGCCTACGACGCAGCCGGTTTACGAGCTCCGCGCGCAGGATGTCGATCTTGCCGTGGAGGATCCGGCGCTTGTAGGAGATCTCCTGCTCTTCCTCGGTGAGCTGCTGGATTAGCTGCTTGAGCTCTTCGTCGCTCAGCGACCCGAGGTCGGGAAAGGTGTCCATCATCCGGGTACCGCTCCTCTCGTTCGACTGCGAGTATAGGAACCTCAACCGAAGCTTGAAGCTTCCTC
Organism: Thermoleophilum album; assembly: GCF_900108055.1. Classification (GTDB taxonomy): domain Bacteria; phylum Actinomycetota; class Thermoleophilia; order Solirubrobacterales; family Thermoleophilaceae; genus Thermoleophilum; species Thermoleophilum album. The sequence continues at coordinate 456,465 of NZ_FNWJ01000002.1, forward strand.
TGCACCTGGCTTATCGTCGCGCCTCTGGCCTCTCGACGAGGATGGCCGGCGCAGGCCATCTAGCACGTAAAGGGTCGTGGCCGCAAGCGAGTTGGCCACCCCTATGGCCAGTAATACGACCCACAGCGCGGATTCCTGCCAGAGCGCTCCAGCGAGCGCCGCGAAAACGAAGGCGACAGCGATACGTCCAGGCCAGTTGATGCGCAAGGCCTGCCCACGCGCGAGCGCGACCCGTGCCAACGCGAGCGTCACAAGCTCGCGCGCGACCAGGGCCAGCAGCAAGGGTTCCGGGAGGAACCCGTAAGCCAGGCAAACCCCGGCCCCGGCCAGCGCGAGCAGGCGATCGACCAGCGGGTCGAGCAGCAGCCCGAGCCGACTGAACTGCCCGGTCAGCCGAGCCAGCAGTCCGTCGAGGTAGTCGGCGGCGGCGATCGCTGCGAACAGCAGGGCGAGGCCAGCGCTGCGATGGCCGACTTCGACGGCCAGGGCGATGAACGCGCCGAGGGCCACGAAGCGCGCGTAGTCGACCAGGTTGGGCAGCGTCAGCGGTCGCAGCGGCCCGGCCGCGATCTCTTCGGGCGACGGCAGCGGGCGACGGTCGATCCCGGCGAGCACCCGGAAGCCCCGGCGCGCGCGGCGTCGCTCGGGCGAGGGTGTTGGATCCGGCGTCGAGCGGTCGTCCACGGTGCGGCGGCGCCTCTAGCCAGCACCAGCCGCGGCTGCCGTGTCTGCGACTCCTTGTCGCACGAGGGCGGCCAGCTGCTCGGGCGCCTGGTCGAGTGGCAGACGCCATGTCTCGCCGTCGGAGCGGCGGCGCAAATCGACTACCCCCTGCTCGACGCCCTTCCGACCGATCGTCGCGCGGAGCGGCAGCCCGAGGAGATCGGCGTCCATGAACTTCTCTCCTGGCGTCGCCGTCTCGCGATCGTCGTAGAGCACGGCCACGCCCCGTGCGCACAGCTGCTCGTAAAGCGAGTCTGCCACCTCACGGGCGCGCTCGCCGGGAGGCCCCAAGGCGACCAGATGGAGGTCGAACGGCGCCAGCGCTTGCGGCCAAACGATGCCTGCTTCGTCGGCACGCTGCTCGATCGCCGCGGCGACGACGCGCGCCGGCCCAATTCCGTAAGACCCCATCACGATGGGCCGTTCCCGCCCCTGCTCGTCGAGATAGGTCGCCCCCAGTGGCTCCGAGTAACGCGTGCCGAGCTTGAAGATGTTGCCAACCTCGATCGCCGGCTCGATCCTGATCGTGCCGCCCAGCGGACAACGGTCACCGGCCTCCACGCGGCGCACGTCGGCCCACGCGCAGTCGAAATCGCGACCCGGCTCGACGCCGACCAGATGGGCATCGGGTTGGTTGGCTCCAGCGACCAGACCGCGCAGGCCCCGCAGAGCCTCGTCCGCTAGCACCGGCACGTCGATCCCGACGGGGCCGATGAACCCGGGGGGCACGCGCAGATCGGTCTCGATCTCTTCGGCGGTGAGCTGTCGCACCTCCTCGCCCAGGTGGTTCCGGAGCTTGACCTCGTTGAGGCGGTGGTCGCCGCGCACCAGCACCAGCAGCGTGCGTCCCGAGCGCGTGCGCACAGGAAGCGCTTTGATCAGCGCAGCCGCAGGCACTCCGAGCAGCGACGACACCTCCTCGATCGTGCGGGCACCGGGCGTCGCGACCCGCTCCGGCGCCGGTCGTGGCGCGGGCAGTCCCTCCGCGGGCGCGGGTTCAGCGCGTGCCACCTCGACGTTCGCGGCGTAGCCGGCGTCGGAGAGGGCGATCTCGTTCTCGCCGGCCGGGCACGGCGCCATGTACTCGTGGGCCGCCGAGCCGCCCATCATCCCGACGTCCGACTGGACCTCGTACCACTCGAGGCCGGAGCGGTCGAAGATCCGCGCGTACGCGCGCCGGTGCAGCTCGTAGGCGGCGTCGAGGCCCTCTTCGTCGCGGTCGAAGCTGTAGGCGTCCTTCATTACGAACTCGCGCACACGCAAAAGCCCTGCGCGCGGCCGCGGCTCGTCGCGCATCTTCACCTGGAACTGGTAGAGGATCATCGGCAGCTCGCGGTACGAACGGACCTCGCGAGCGACGTGCCAGGTGATCGCCTCCTCGTGCGTCATCGCGAGTACCAGCTCGGCGTCGCGGCGGTCGCGCAGCTTGAACAGCTCCTCAATCTCGAGGCGGCCGGTGCGCCGCCACAGCTCGGCGGGCTGGAGGACCGGCATCAGCAGTTCTTGCGCGCCGATGGCGTCCATCTCTTCGCGGATGATTTGCTCGCAGCGGCGATGGGCGCGCCAGAGTGCCGGCATCAGCGTCCACAGCCCGGCTCCGAGTTGGCGCGCCAAACCCGCGCGTACAACCAGACGGTGCGATACCGACTCTGCATCCGCAGGGTCCTCGCGCAGCGTGGGCAGGAAGTAGCGCGATAGCCGAGCCATCGAGGTGGCTGGAGTCTAAGACCGAGGCCTAGCGCGCGCGGGTGAAGCGGCGCCCGGCAACCCGTTCGCCGCTGGCCGCCGCGGGCCGCTCGCCCTGCGCGCCGCGCTCGTCGTCGCGCGCGACCTCGATCCGCCTGGCTTTGGGCGCGCCGGGTGTCGCTGCAAGGGGCAGGGGCGCCGCCTCCTTAAGCGCCTGTTCGGCGGCGGCCGCAGCCTCCATCGCCGCCAGCCGTTCGGGCGTCAGGTCACCGGCGTTCTCGCGCTCGATGCGTTCCAGCCAGGCGGCCCCCTCGGCTGCTTCGCGCTCGTCGTACACGGTGCGCCCGGCCGCGAGCGACTCGTCGATCACCCGGAACAGTTCGTCCACCAGCCGCTCCTGCGGGACTTTGCGCAACGGCTTGCCGTGGGCGAAGATAAGTCCCTCGTTGCGCGCGCCGGTGATTCCGAAGTCGGCGTGCGCAGCCTCGCCGAGCCCGTTCACGGCACAACCGAGCACCGCCACTTCGATCGGCTCGCTGTAGGCCTGCAGCCGCTCTTCGATTTCGGCGACCACGGTGTCCATGTCGAACTGCAGGCGCCCGCAGGTCGGGCAGGCGATCAACACCGGACCACGCGAGCGGAGCTTGAGGGCCCGCAGAATCTCCCACGCGACCTTTACCTCCTCCTCCGCGTGGAAGGTCGAGAGCGAGATGCGGATGGTGTCACCGATCCCATCCGCGAGGAGCGCACCGAGCCCGACCGCCGACTTGATCGTCCCCGACCATTTGGTTCCGGCCTCGGTGATCCCGAGATGCAACGGGTAGTCGATCCTTTCGGCGAGCATCCGGTTGGCGGCGATCGTGTCGGGAACGCTCGTGGACTTCACCGACACTTTGAAGTTGTGGAAATCGAGCGACTCGACCAGCTCGACCGCCTCGACCGCCGCCCGCACCAGCGCCTCGACCGGGTTTTCACGCTCGAGCTGGTGGAGGTGCTTGGGTAGCGATCCGGAGTTCACGCCGATGCGCAGCGGTACGCCCGCGCTGCGCGCCTTCTCGACGACCTCGCCGAGTTTCTCGCGACCACCGATGTTTCCGGGGTTGATGCGCACGCAGTGGGCACCGGCATCGACGGCCTTGAGGGCGAGCGTGTGGTTGAAGTGGATGTCGGCGACGATCGGAATTGGCGACCGCCGCACCAGCTCCCGCAGCGCCTGAACGTCCTTGTCGCGTGGCACAGCGACGCGCACGAGGTCGGCGCCGGCCTCGGCGATCCGTTGGATTTGGGCGAGCGTCGCCGCGACGTCGGCGGTCTCGGTCTTCGTCATCGACTGCACGGCGACGGGTGCGCCCCCGCCAATCGGGACGCCGCCGACGCGGATCTGTCGCTTCGAGGCCACCGCCGCGGATGCTAGTGGTCGGCGCGGGTGGCCCGACCGCCTTCCTAGCGGCCGCCCGCCTTGCCTGCCTTACTAGCGACCGCCTACTAGCGGCTCACCGACTCGGCCGATTCGGAGACCGGCGCCGGCTCCTCGCCGCCGCCGCTGTAAAGTTCCTCGATGATCTTGGCGTACTTCTGCTCGATCGGCTTGCGCTTGAGCTTCATCGTCGGGGTCAGCTCGTCGCCGCCCGGTTCCCACTGCTCGGCTAGCAGCGCGAAGCGCTTGATCTGCTCGACCCGCGCCAGCCGCTCGTTGGCGAGCGCCACCTCGCGTCGCACTTGTTGGATGACGAGCGGGTGCCGTGCCAACTGTGCTGGGTCGCTCACATCGAGCTGATGCTCGTGCGCGAACGCCTGCAACCCGTCGAGGTCGAGCGTTAAGAGCGCGACGTTGTAAGGGCGACGGTCGCCGATCACGGCCGCCTGACCGATCAGCGGTCCCGCGGTCTTAAGTCGCGCCTCGATGTTCGCCGGCGACATGTTTTTGCCGGCGGCGTTAATGATCAGCTCCTTCTTGCGGTCGACGATCCGCAGGTAGCCGTCGTCGTCGAACTCACCCACGTCGCCGGTACGCAAGAAGCCGTCGTCGGTGAACGCCTCGCGAGTCTTGTCCGGCTTGTTGCGGTAGCCGCGCATCACGAACGGCGCACGGATCAGGATCTCGCCGTCGCTGGCGAGTTTGATCTCCGCGCCGGGCAGCGGCGGGCCGACCGTGCCGATCTTGATGCGCTCCGGTGGGTTGCAGGTGCCGGCACCCGCCGTCTCCGACATGCCCCACAGCTCGGCCAACGGAATGCCGAGCGCGTGGAAGAACTCGATCACCTCCGGCGGGCACGGGGCCGCTCCGACGTTGCACATCACGAGCTCGTTCATCCCGAGCATCGCCCGTGCACCTGCCAGCACTTGCTCGTCGACCTCGCGCCACTCGGCCAGCAAGCGCTCGTCCGGACCGGGGCCCTCGCCGCGGAAGGCGGCCTGCTCGGCACGGGTGCGGCGCAGACCGACTTCGAGTGCGCGCTCGAGCGGGTGGCGGCGATCCTCGGGCAGGTTCGCGACCATCGCCTGCAGCCCCGCCCGCAACTTCTCCCACACGCGCGGCGGCGCGAAGAACCAGGACGGGCGCACCTCCGGCAAGTACGCAACCACCTCGCGCGGATCCGGACACGAGGTCGCGCTGAAGCCGCAAAGCATCGGCAGGTAGTGGCTAACCGCGCGCTCGGCGATGTGTGCCATCGGTAGGTAGGAAACGACGCGACCGCCGAGCGGGAACTTGAGGACAGCGTCGTAGGAGCGGGCACCAGCGCAGAGGTTGCCGTGCGTTAGCTCGACCCCTTTCGGCGGTCCGGTGGTACCAGACGTGTAGATCAAAGTCAGCACGTCGTCTTCGCCGACCGAACGCCAAGTCGCCTCGAAGTCGAAGCCGGACGGTGCCCTCGCCGCTACCTCTTCCAGCGACAGACACCCCTCGGGGGTCGGTTCGTCGACGACGATCACGTGCTCGACCATTGGCAGCTCGCGCAGCGCCTCACGGATTCGCGGCTCGAATGCACGCTCACACGCGATCACGTGCGAGTCGGCGTCGCGCACCTGGTATGCGATCTGCTCCGGTGAGCAGGTGTTGTAGATCGAGTGCGGCGTCGCGCCGAGATGCATGGCCGCCGCGTCGATCAAGTGGAACTCCGGGCGGTTGGACATCATGAGCGCAATCGTGCGCCCGCGCTCGAGCCCGAGCCCGGCCAAGCCTGCGGCGATCTCGCGCACCCGGCGGTCGTATTCGCGCCAGGTGTAGACGACTTGGTCGCCGCGGGTGCGCAACGCCGGCGCGTCGCCCATGGCCCGCGCGGTGATCTGAAAAGCCTCGCACGCCGTCCTTGCGTCGAGCGCCGGTGGGCGCTCGGTACGGCGCTCGACCTGCGCCGTAGTGGCCATCTTCCCCTCCTGAGTCCTCGCTCCCTCGCTGGGCCCGACTTTAACGCAGCCTCGACAGGGTGTCAGCGCACCTGGAAGCCTTCGCCCGCGAGCCGATCGATGTCGTTCGTAAGACCGATCAAGAACAGCATCAGCACCAGCGCGAAGCCGATCGCCCCTGCGCGCTCCATCACCGCGACCGGAACTGGGCGGCGCCGGACCTTTTCGACCAGTGCCCAGAACACGTGGCCGCCGTCCAAAGGCAGGAACGGGAAGAGGTTCACGATCGCTAGCGAAAGCGAGATGATCGCGATGATCGGCAGGGCGTCGGCGGCGTCAGCGACGATCGTGCGGCGAGTTACCTCGTAGCCGCCGACAACGCTGCTGATCTCGCGCCGCCGCTCGGCATCGAACAGCCGCAGCGGCAGCGCCGCCGTCTCGCGCGCCACGAACCAGAAGTTGCGCGCCGCGACGCTCACGCTCGTAGCGAACGGCAGCGGATCGCGCGGCCCGTCGGCGCCGAAACGAAAACCGACGCGCATGCGCCGAGTTTGCGGATCGTAGACGGGACGGACGGCGATTGTGAAGGTCCGACCGTCCCGGCGCACGGTTAGCCGCGCCGGCTCGGCGGCGGCGCAGCCGGCGCGCGGGGGACCCGCGCAGCGGTGTCGCTGCAAGGTCCGGGCGAGCACCAGCGCGTCGCCGCGGCGCCCGTCGACCGCGACGATCTCGTCGCCCGGTCGCAACACGCCCGCGGCCGGGAAGCCGCTTTCGACCGCCGCGATCACACGCGAGGGCTCCCGCGGACCGATCTGCCAGAAGAAAATGAACATCAGCAGAAAGGCGAGCAAGAGGTTCATCGCCGGGCCGGCGAGGATCACCACCACCCGCTTCCAGACCGGTTGCGCGAAGTACGCGCGCGCGCGAACCTCGGGAGGAAGTTCCTCCTCGGGGTTCATACCGGTGATCTTCACGTAGCCCCCGAGCGGCAGGAGGCCGAGCGCGTACTCGGTCTCACCCCGCCGCACCCGGGCGATCGTCGGGGGGAAGAACAGCGAGAAGCGCTCGACGCGCATGCCGGTGGCTTTGGCGGCGGCGAAGTGACCGAGCTCGTGGATCACGATCAGCGCCGCGAAGCCGGCGAAGGCGAGCAGCCAGCTCATGCGCGCACCGCCGTCACCAACTCCTGTGCGACACGACGCGCCTCGGCATCGGCCGCAGCGACGTCCATGAAGTGACGCAGCGGCTGGCGCGGGCAACGCTCCAGGGTCCGTTCAACGACCTCCGCGATTCGCCCGAACGGAAGTTGCCCGGCCAGAAAGGCGTTGACGGCGACCTCGTTGGCCGCGTTCAAAACGCAGGGTGCGCTGCCGCCCGCTATACCGGCCTCGCGCGCCAGGCGCAGGCAGGGGAAAGTCGCGAGATCGGGCGGCTCGAAGGTCAAGGTGCCGACACGAGCTAGATCCAGTCGGGGCACGTCGACATCCGCCCGCTCGGGGTAGTGCAAGGCGTAGGAGATCGGCACCCGCATGTCGGGAAGTCCGAGATGGGCGAGCAGCGCCCGATCGTTGAGCTCCACCAAGGCGTGCACGATCGACTGCGGGTGGATCACCACATCCAGGCGCTCGTAAGGTACCGCGAACAGGTGGTGGGCTTCGATCAGCTCGAGCCCCTTGTTCATCAACGTCGCGGAGTCGACCGTGATCTTGCCGCCCATCCGCCAAGTCGGGTGGGCGAGTGCCTGGTCGACGCTCGCGTGCTCGATCTCCTCGCGGCGGCGGCCGCGAAAGGGACCGCCGGAGGCCGTCAAGACGAGCCGCTCGATGGTCCCCGGCGGCTCGTTGCGGACCAGCTGAAAGAGCGCCGAGTGCTCGGAATCGACGGGGATGATTCGGGCTCCCGTGGCCTCCGCAAGCGCGGTAACGAGCTCGCCTGCAACCACCAGGCTCTCCTTGTTAGCGAGCGCCAGATCGATGCCCTCGCCGAGCGTGGCGACGGTCGCGGTGAGGCCGGCGGCACCGACGGCGGCGTTCAACACCAACTCGCAAGCGGTGTCGCAAATCAGAGCGATGGTGCCTTCGCTGCCCGCCTCCACGCGTCCGGAGAAGTGCTCGGCGGCTTGTGATGCGGCCTCGGGGTCGGCGAGCGCGATGTGCTCGACCTCAAGCTCCTCCGCCAAACGGAGGAGCGTGCGCCAGTCGCGTCCAGCGGCGAGGCCCACGACCCGCAGCTCCGGGCTGCTGCGTACCACCTCGACCGCCTGACGGCCGATCGAACCCGTTGCCCCCACGATCACCAGGCTGCGCACCGCCGCCAGTCTAGGGTGGTACGGCCCGCCGCCCGCCCGGCACTAGCTGAAGCCGACCACGCGCAGCGAGCGAATGCGGTTGAGCGCCGCCGCCAGCTCGTAGCGGCGCGGTCGCGCGAGGTCGACGCCCAGGCGCTCGGCCCAGCGATGCAGGGCGCGATCCTCGAACGCCTGCTCGCAGCGGTCGAGCAGCAAGCGCAGTGACGTCGAGCCGTCGAGCGCACCGCTGCGCTCGAGCTGGGCGATAGCGACGCCGATCGCGAGCGTCTGGGAACGCTCGGCGAGTTGCTCGACCGCGGAGAGGTCGACAAGCTCGTCGCCGAGCCGCAGCTCGCGCACCGAGGGCGCACGCAGCCGCGGAAACTCGGCGCCCCGCCTACGCGCGATGGCGAGCTGCGGGAGCCGCTCGCGGATCGCGCCGAAGCGCTCGGCTTCGCTTCGGCGCGCCGGCAGCGACGCGGCGATCCGGTGGGCCTGCTCGGTCACCTCCTCGGGTACGAAACGTCTCATTAGGACGACGGTGTTGGCGACGCCCAGGTAATCGCCGACGCCACCGCTGACCAAGACGATCGAAACGCCGTGTTCCCGTTCGAGCGGCGTCAGCAGATCGATCAGCGGCGTGATCGGCTCGTCGCGCTTTGGGACCAGCGCTTGCATGCGCGCGTCACGGATCAGCAGGTTCGTCGCCGAGGTGTCCTCATCGATCAAAAGCAGTCGCGAACCGGCCTCCAGCGCCTCGCAGATCGATGCTGCCTGCGAGGTCGATCCAGACGCCGCCTGGGTCGAAAAGTCGCGGCCGGTCGTGCCCGTCGGCAACTCGCCGATGAACGCACCGATGTCGACGCGAGTGACGGCGCGTCCGTCCTCGGCCCGTACGTGAACAGCGTCGGAGCGCGTAACGCAAAGCTCGCGGCCATCCCCCGGCAGGTGGTCGTACACGCCGTCGGCGAGTGCGCGCAGCAGCGTCGATTTGCCGTGGTACCCGCCGCCCACGAGCAGCGTCGTCCCCTCGCGCAGCGCGAGACCACGCACCCGGCCGCGGTTCGGCAACTCGACCACGCTCGCCAGCGAAGCGGGCGCGCGCAGCGGCACCGCCGCCCGGGCGGGACGCTCGTCGACGCCGCTGCGCCGGGGTAGCAGCGAGTCGTCGGCGAGGAAGGCGATCCAGCGGTGCGCGGGGAGCATCGCGCGTAGCGCCTGGGCATCCTCGACCGTGGCCGCATGCAGCGCTATCCGCTCACGCCCGAGCTCCCCGTAACGGAGCGCGCGCGCGAGGGCAGGCAGGTCGCGGCAGATCAAGCGCTCGGCGTTGCGCCCGTCGATCCGTCGACCGCGGCCCGGCAGCTCGAGACCGAAGCGCAGCGTCACGGCACCGTCGTCAGCGACCTCGCAGGATGAGCGCTCGATGATCCGTTGCCCCCCTGCGTCGATCCGCACCTCGCGCGGCGCGCGGCTGCGGCCCTGGCGAGCGATCAAGTCCGCAAGCGCTCGGCGCCGGTCGGCGGTGCACGTGAACTCGCGCGGCAAGCCGGTCCACCGAGCATCGAGCACAAGGCGAGCGCGCGACGGCGGAGCGAAGGGGTCCGGCTGGACACGATCGATCGCGAGCACACCACCGTCGAACGACCAGTTGCCGCGCAGGCGGCGGTAAGAGCCGTAGGAGGAACCGTCGAGGCGCTCCAGGAGCCTCGCAAGCTGAACGAGGTCGCCGCTCGCACCGGCGCGCGCAAGTGGCTGCTCAGGCGAAGCCGAAGCCACGCGCGACGTAATAGCCGACGACGATCGCGAACAGGGCCGCGTCGAGCCGATCGAGCACTCCGCCGTGAGCGCCGAACAAGCGTCCCAGGTCCTTGACCCCGAGGTCGCGCTTTACGAGCGACTCGAAGAGGTCGCCAATAGGCGCGGCCACCGCTACCGCCAGCCCCAGCAGCAGCGCGTCGGTGCCGGCCAGCCAATCTTGGTAAAGACCGGCTACCCAGACCGCGACGGTGCCGCCGACGATCCCACACAGCAGTCCCTCGACCGTCTTGTTCGGCGATATCCGTGCAGCGAGCGGTGTCGTGCCGAGCGCCCGGCCACCGAGGTAAGCGGCGCTATCGCCGACGAACGTCCCGACCAGCACGTCGACGACGAGGCCCGCGCCGTGGTCGAGCTCCCGCAAAAGCACGGCGTGCGCCAACGGGACGCCGACCCAGAGGGTGGCGAACGCCACCACGGCGGTCCCCCACGCGGCGCGACGACGGTCGCGGCGGAACAGGTACAGGCCGAAGGCGAGCGGCAGCGACAGGGCGACGGCGGGCGCGATCGCCGAAGGGCCGAAGGCCAACGCGCCGAATACCGCAGCGCTCGTGGCAAGCACGGCCGCGCCCATCGGCGGTCGCGCACGGGCCATCGCCGTCCCGATCTCCGCCAACGCCGCCCAGCCGAGAACGAGTATGCCGAGGGCGAACACCCAGCCGCCCGTCACGATGATCGCGACCGCGTAGGCGAGCGCGGGAACGGCGACCAGCACGCGCGCCCCGAGCTCCCCCCGACGCGCCGGACGGCGCGCGCTCGGCCGTGCCGCCTCTCCGCTCCGGACCCGGGCCATCGGCTAACGCGACTCCTAGAGACGCGCTCCGAAGCGCCGTTGCCGGGCCGAGAACTCGGCGAGGCACTGCTCGAACGCTTGGCGATCGAAGTCGGGCCACAGCTCGTCGCGGAAGACGAGCTCTGAGTAGGCGATCTGCCAGAGCAGATAGTTCGAGATCCGACGCTCGCCGCTGGTGCGGATCAAGAGGTCAGGATCATGCATATCGGGGGCGTACAGCAAGCGTCGGAAGGCCTCCTCGCCCCCGCCGTGGTAACGCGCAGCGGCGTCCACGATCTCCGCGCGACCGCCGTAGTTGAAGGCCACGAAAAGCGTGATCCGCTGGTTAGCGGCAGTCAGCTCCTCGGCCCAACGCATGCGTTCCACGAGGTCCTCGGCAAGACCCTCGCGCCGGCCGATGAACCGCATCCGCACGCCCTCCTCGTGCAGTTCCGGCGTCTCGCGATCGATGCGCTCGCGGAACATCCGCATCAGACCCTCGACCTCGTCGCGCGGGCGTTGCCAGTTCTCAGTCGAGAAGGAGTAGATCGTGAGCTCTTCGATGCCCAACTCGACGGCGTCGCGCAAACGCGCCTTGACGTTGTCGGCCCCCGCCTCGTGCCCCGCCAGCGTCGGCAGACCGCGCCGCTGCGCCCAGCGGGCGTTGCCGTCGGTGATGATCGCGACGTAGCGCGGACGCGACGGGTCGCGCTCGCTCACACCTCGAGGATCTCGCGTTCCTTGCCGGCGAGCAGCTGATCGATCTCGCCGACGAAGCGATCGGTGAGCCGCTGCAGTTCGGTTTCGGCGCGACGCTCCTCGTCTTCCCCGAGCTCGCCCTCGCGCTTGAGCTCACGCAGCTCGTGCATCACCTCGCGCCGTACGTTGCGCACCGCCACTCGCCCCTGCTCAGCGATGTTGTGAACGACGCGCACCAGCTCGCGCCGTCGCTCCTCCGTGAGTTCGGGGATCTTCAGACGAATCACGGTGCCATCGTTGCTGGGAGTGAGACCGAGATCGGACTCGAGCAACGCCTTCTCGATCGCTCCGATTGAGCTTTTGTCGTAGGGCGTAACCACCAACAGGCGTGCCTCCGGCGCCGCAACCTGCGCGATCTGCCGCAGCGGCGTGCGCGCCCCGTAGTAGTCGACCTCGATGCGGTCGAGCAGATGCGGCGAGGCGCGGCCGGTACGGACGGTGTGGAGCTCCTGGCGCGTTGCCTCCACCGATTTGGCCATTCGCCGCTCGGCGTCCTTCAGAAAGTCTTTGACCAGTTCTTCGCTCATGAGGAAACCAGCGTCCCGACGCGCTCGCCCGAGACGATGCGGTCGATGTTGCGCTCGTCGTCCATGTTGAACACGTAGATCGGAACCCCTTCCTCGCGGCACAGCGAGAGGGCGGTCGCGTCCATCACCGCGAGGCGTCGCTCGAGCGCTTCTTGATGCGTGATGTGCGTCAGCAGCTTGGCGCTCGGGTCGCTCCGCGGGTCGGCCGTGTAGACGCCCTCGACCGCGTTCTTGGCCATCAAGAGGGCGTCGGCGTGAATCTCCAGGGCACGCAAGGCCGCGGCGGTGTCGGTGGTGAAGAACGGGTTGCCGGTGCCCGCCGCGAAGATCACGATCCGGCCCTTCTCGAGATGTCTGATCGCGCGCCTACGGATGTAGGGCTCGGCGACCTCGGAGATCGTGATCGCCGACTGCACGCGCGTGTCCGCGCCGATCTTCTCCAAGGCGTCCTGCAAAGCGAGCGCGTTGAGGACCGTCGCGAGCATCCCCATGTAGTCGCCGGTAGCGCGATCCATGCCACGCGCCGCGCCGGCCAGGCCGCGGTAGATGTTGCCGCCGCCAACGACCACTGCCACCTGCACGCCGCGGTCCGCGACGCCCTTGACGGCGCGCGCGATCGACTCCACCCGGGCCGGATCGACGCCGTAGGGCTCGCTGCCCATCAGCGCCTCACCGGACAACTTGAGAAGGATGCGGCGGAAGCGCGGGGCGCCGTCGGCCGTGCCCGGCGAGCTCTGTTGCGTGCGCGCGCCCTCGCCGCCAGTCACCACCAGCTCCTACTCGCCCACCGCGAGCCGTGCGAAGCGCCGAATGACGATGTTCTCGCCGGTCTTGGCGGACAGCTCGGCCCGCATCTCCTCGATCGTCTTGCCGCCGTGCTTTTCGCGGTTGGCATGCTCCTGGCGCAGCAGCACGACCTCGTCGAGCCACTTGGCGAGCCGCCCTTGGGCGATCCGCTCCTGCACCTCCGGCGGCTTTCCATCCTGGGCGGCTTGCTCGCGCAGCACGCGCAGCTCAGCCTCCCGCTCGCTCTCGGGAACCTCGTCCTCCGACACGTACCGGGGGGCCGCCCAAGCGATGTGCAACGCGACTTCCTGGGCGAACTCGCGCAGCTCATTGCTGCGCGCGACGAAGTCGGTCTCGCAGTCGACCTCGACCAGCACCCCGATCTTCCCGTCGGCGTGCACGTAACTGCCGATGTACCCCTCGGCCGCTTCGCGCTCGGCTCGCTTGGCGGCCTTCGCCTGACCGCGCACCCTCAGGATCTCGATCGCCTTCTCGAGATCGCCGCCAGCCTCCTCGAGCGCGGCCTTGCAATCCATCATTCCTGCGCCCGTACGGTCGCGCAGCTCCTTTACGTCGCGGGCGGTAACGCTCACGTCTCTCAGACCTCCTCGTCAGGCTCAAAGGTGCGCAGCTCGCGCATAGCCACCTCAGCGGGTTCCGCATCCGCCGGTGCATCAGGCGAGAAACCGGCAGCCAGCGCTTCTTCGCGCGCTCGCCGTTCGCGCTCTTCTCGCTCCCGCTCCTCGCGCTCGCGGCGCTCCCGCTCCTCGCGCTCCCGCTCCTCCGCCTCGCGCTGCGCGCGCTCCGCCTCAAGCACCGCGAACTGCTCGCGGCCCTCGGCGATGGCGTCGGCGATGGCGTCGACGATCAGTTTGCAAGAGCGGATCGAATCGTCGTTACCAGGAATTACGTAGTCCACGGGGTCGGGGTCGGCATTGGTATCGACCAGCCCGATGATCGGTATGCCCAGGCGGCGCGCCTCGCGGACGGCGATTTCCTCGGTCTTGAGGTCGACGATGAACACCGCGTCAGGCAGTCGCTGCATGTTGCGTACGCCGCCGAGGTTGGTGCGCAGCTTCGCGAGCTCGTGCTGAGCGTGGATACGCTCGCGCGTCGGCAGCAGTTCGATGGTGCCGTTCTCCGTCCACTGCTCGAGCTCGTGAAGGCGATCGATGCGCTTGGAGATCGTCGCCCAGTTGGTCAACAGGCCACCCAGCCAGCGGTTGTTGACGTACGGCATCCCGCAGCGCTTAGCTGCTTCCTCGATGGCCTCACGGGCCTGCTTTTTGGTGCCCACGAAGAGGATCGTTCCGCCGCGCGCAGCGACGTCGCGGGCGAACTCGCAAGCACGCTTGAGCAGCGGCTCCGTCTGGGTTAGATCGATGATGTGAATGCCGTTGCGCTCGCCGTGGATGAAGCGGCGCATCTTCGGGTTCCACCGGCGCGTCTGGTGACCGAAGTGGACCCCGGCTTCGAGCAGCTCCTTGATGCCGATCTCTCGCACTTCCAGCTCCCTTTTTTGAAGGTGTCGTTTGGGCTCCGCACCGGCACACGGGACCCGGTCGGTCCGGGCAGGGCCGCGCGCCGCTTGTGCGGAGGTCGCCTGCGTGTCGCGGCAAGGATACGGGAGCGCTTACATGCGCACGTAACCGATCACACCGGCGGCGTCGTGCACGCGGCGGGCGACGCTGTCGGAGGTGTTGCCCTCGATCGTTTGGATGCGCCCGTCCGGCAACACGCGTTCGACGATGCCGATGTGCTCGTCCCACACCACCAGATCACCCGGACGCGGGACCTCCTCGGGCCCGTAGGTGCGCCCGGCGGCGCGCGCCCACGACCACAGCGCGTCGACGCTGGCGAAGCCTTGACCACGGTCGCCGAGCGGAGCTCCGGCCTGCCTTGCGAGCCACGACACGAAGTAGGCGCACCAGGGACCAACCGGACCGCCCGGGACGGCGCTTCGGTAGAGGGCGATACGGGGGCCGTCGTTGGAGCCCGGCGGTGCTTCGCGCACCCCGAGCTCGGCGCGCGCCAGCGCCAGCATGCGCCCGCCCACCGCGCTCGCCGACACTGGCGCCCGTAGGCCGACGGACCCGGACGCCGCAGCAGTGGCGGTCGCCCCCGGTGCCTCGAGGTTCCCCCGTAGCAGCGCAGCGAAGGAAGTAGCGGCGGCGGCCGTCGGCCGGGCGTTCGTAAGGGCGTCGATCCTGGCCTCGATCGCCGCGATGCGGGCCAGTGTGGCTTCGATCCCCACGCCCCGTTGCTCGGCCGAGCCCCGGCGACCTTGAGCTGCAAGGCGGCCTGCAGAGTGCTGTGGAGAGCTGTTGTCGCGACCTCCCGCGGCCGATAAACGCGATGGCTTGCGAAACGCCGGCGGGCGGCCCGAAGGCCGCCCGCCGTTCCTCCGCCCTTGAGGAGTGCCCTCGTCCGAGGACTGCTATGTGCTCCCGGAAGTTGGCCCCGGGAGTGGCCCTGCCTAGCGCAGGAGCGCCAGGACTGCTTGCCCCGCCTGATTGGCCTGCGCCAGCATCGCGACACCGGACTGCTGGAGCACCTGGTACTTGGCCAGGGTGACGGCCTCCTGAGCCATATCGACGTCGCGGATCCGGCTCTCGGCGGAGACCAGGTTCTCCTGGTACGTCGAGAGGTCGTTGAGCGTGTACTCGAGCCGGTTCTGAACCGCCCCGAACTTGGCTCGCTCGGAGCTGACGGCGTCGATCGCCGCGTCGATCTGCGCCAGGTCGTTGGTTTCGCCCAGCACGAAGACGCTGGCGGTGACGATGCTGCCAAGGCTGACGGTCGCCACCGAGATCGTCTGGCCGTCGTTCGGGCCGACCTGGAAGGTGACCGTGCTCGCGGTGCTCAGCAGCTTGATGCCGTTGAACTCGGAGCTCTGGCCGATGCGCTCGATCTCCGACGCGAGCTGGTTGACCTCGGACTGGATCGCCGCCCGGTTGGTGGCCGACAGCGTTCCGTTCTGGTACTGGACCGCCAGCTCACGGACCCGCTGGAGCATCGAGTGCACCTGGGAGAGCGAGCCTTCGGCCGTCTGCACCATCGAGACGGCGTCCTGGACGTTGCGCTGCGCCTGTCCGAGGCCGCCGATCTGGCCGCGCATCTTCTCGCTGATCGCGAGGCCCGCCGCGTCGTCGGCGGCGCGGTTGATGCGGAAGCCCGAAGACAGCCGCTCCATCGACTTCGAGAGCTTCCAGCTCGTGTTCTGGAGGTAACGCTGGGCGGTAAACGCCTCGACGTTGTTCTGGATCCGAAGGGACATCCATGCCTCCTTGGTTCGTCCCTGGGCGACTCCCTGTCGCCCGCTTCGGCCCGGTAATCGCCGGCCCCCTCGGCAACTTGAGGGGCGGCGCCGGCGGTTGTGCGCGCTAGCCGTCGCCGTGGTTGCGGGCGATCGTGAACGGACGCAGCACGACGCCCGGGTGCTTGCGCTCGAAGTGCGCGCGATCGAGCTCACGGCGCGCGCGCACCCAAGCCGACAGCTCAGGATCGTCGCTCTCGACCGTCTCCGAAAGGCCGTGACGCACGCGCGCAGCCGGCACCAAGCGGGGCGGGCGCCCGCACGCCGCAAGCCGCAACAGCAGGTCAGTGTCTTGGTACCAAACCCGAAGTTCGGGATCGAAGAACTCGCCCGGGGCGACCGCGAGCTCCTCCACGGTCGCTCGCTTGAGCGCGAAACACCAGGCTGCGAAGTCAGCGCGGCGGAAGCCGCCAACGGTGTCCGGAAAAACCACCGTCGCGCCGTTGTCCAGCGCCTCGCGCAGCGGTGGCCACCAACCTGGCAAGGGCTCGACATCGTCGTTGATCATGACCACGTACTGGCCGCGCGCGGCGCGCAGCCCAGCGTTTACCGGCGCGCTGAAGCCCTGCGCGGGCGCGCCGTTGTCGACCACCACGATCTCGTGCGGCTGCTCGAGCGTGCGCTGCACGGCGCGCAGGCAGCGCTGGGCACGCTCGCTGGCTGCATCGAGCGTTGGGATCACCACACTCAGCTCGGGCTCGCCACCCACCGCCGCCCGCAGCAGTGAGCGCGGTGCCGGGAAGCTCGCCGCGCGCGCGTCGGCGACCGCCACCCGCCCCTTCGCCGCGACCCGCAACAAGAGCTCGGCGATCACCAGGTCGTCGTCGACCTCGAAGGCGCTCGCTAGGGCCGCGTAGGTGGCCGCATCGAGGGCCACTGCCGGTGAGTCCGCGAGCGTCGAGCGCGCACCCGGGGGCACGGCCGCGAGCACCGTGTCCTCGTCGAGCGGCGCGAGCAGCGCTGCGAGCCAGCTGGGACCGAACACGATCGGTCGAGCGACGAGGACGACCTTTCGGCCACGTGCGCGCTCACCGGCACTCGCGAGCGCCGCGGCCGCACCGAGGTGGCGGCCCGTGCGCAGGACCGTGACATCGCCGTCGAGCGCCGCCAGTAACGGCTCGAGGCGTGGCGCCGAATCGGCGATCAAGACGACCTCGTGGCGCGGCTGCGCCGACAGCGCGGCTAGCGACTCGCAGAAGGCGCGCGCAGCAGCCGGCTCGTCCCCGAGGTAGGCGACAACCGTGACCCCCTGCGCAGCGCTCATGCGCGCACGTCGATCGTTGCCGGCGGGTCGTCGTCGGGCCCGGGCCTGGGCGGCGGACTTTTTCTTCCGCGCGACCGCTCGCGCTGGCGACCGCGCTCGCCCGGACGCTCCTCACGCTCCGTGCGCCGGGACCGCGCGACCCGCGTCAGCGGTTCGACTCCGGGGCGTGGACCCGGCGGAGGTATCGGACCGATGCCGTCGGACGTGCTCATCTAGTTACGACATCGGCTTCTCGCGGCGGTTGCGCAGACTCGCTGGCGGCGCGACGGATCTCCGCAACGATCAACGCACGCCAGATCTGGACCGCAGCGGCCCACACCGCGAGATAGGTGACGACCCCGGCGACGAGCGCCCGTGCGCACGCAACCGCGAGCGGCGTGCCGGCCCGCAGCGAGAGACCAGCCGCGAGCAGGAACGCGAGCAGCGCCGCACGCGACCGCCACTCCACGATCTGTCGGCGCGCCCGTGGATGAGCGGCTACGCAAATGCGCTCACCAGCGGGGGTCTCAGCCACCGCTGATGACCTCCCGACGCCGGCGGATCTGCTCGCGCTGGTAGCGCAGGGTGAAGCGGATGATCCGCTCACGCTGGCGATCCGAGATGTCGGTGAAGCGCAGCGCCAGGCGCGTGCGCTCGACTACCCGCACCACCTCCGCCCTCAGCAGCAGATCGGGACCGCCGTCACCCAGGGCAAGGCAGACGGTGAGCGGTTGGCCGGGCTTCATACCAGCGGGGCCAACCACCAGCGCGCCGCCGCCGCTGAGGTCGAGCGTCGTGGTGCGCAGCGTCCGGACCCCGACCGTCGTCTGCCAGCGCAGCACGACCGGCAGCATCACGTCGACACGCACCAGCTCCCGCCGCTGCTCGACCTTGCCGGCACGCACAGCGAACAAAACGCGTCCCTGGCCGTCGTTCGCCGCGAGCGTCCCGTGCAGCTCGTGCAGACCGCGCTCGCCTGCGAACTTCAGGCAAGCCGGAAACGGCGTCCCGGCGAGTCCGGACGCCGGCACCAACAGCACGAGAGTCCACAAGCCGGGCTCGCGCTCGCCTTCGACGAGCGCCGGGAGCTCGTGGTCGCGCACCGCCAGCGTCACGCGCTGCAGTCGCCGCGGTACCACGCTCGGAGCGGGCATCGATCACCTCACGAGACGTGCCGCCAGGTCGCTGGGATCGGCCGGGGCAACGCCGCAGTTTCCGAGACCGGGAGCGGCGACGAAGGCGACCGGCAGGCGCACCCGGATCAGCGCCTCGAGGAGCGCGGCCGGTGCCGGTTCGAGGTCGAGCTGGGTGATCGCCGCGGCGACCTGCTGGCGCCCGACGAAGGGCGCGAGCAGCCGCTCGGCGGTGCGGCGAGCGAGCGTTGCCGGCAGGGCCAGGAGCAGCAGGTCCGGCTGCAGCCGGTCGACGTCCGCGAGGGCTCGTTCGGCGCCGTCGGTCCCCCCTGCGAGCGCTGGCAACTCGACCGCTACGACCGCCTCGCCGCGCCACTTCGGAAGCTCCTCCTCGAGCGCGGCGAGTGGCCGGAGCGCCGCTGCTTCGCTGCCCGCGTCGGTCACCTCCCGGCCGGCCGCTCGCTCGGCCAGCAGGGCCACCGCCTGCCCCCGGTCGGCGAGGAAGGCCACCGCCGGCCGCTCCCTGGCGTAGCTACGGGCAAGCGCCAAGGTCACTGCCGTGCGTCCGCTGCCGGGCGGGCCGAGCACGGCGAACAGCGGTCTCGCCGATTGCAGAAGCGGCGCTGGTGGCAAGCGCCGCGCGAGCGCCTGGCGGGCCAGTCGCCGCAGCGCCCTGCTCGACGCGAACGGCAGCAGGTGATCGGAGACCTCCTGCACCAGGTCGCCGGCGAACTCGCCGCTCAAGCCGCTCGCCTCGAGGTTCGCGCGCAACGAGCGCAGGGGCCGCGCGGTCGACGCCGCGAAGGGCGCTGCGTCGCGGCCCTCCTCGACGGAGGAGGCCGCATCGGCAGCGGGCTCGGCGGCCGTCGCGCTCACACCCTCCCCGTCGGCGGGCGCGTCGAGACCGGCCGCTGCGGAGGGCGCGCCAATATCCGCCGCGGTGGCTTCCCGGTCCTGCCGGGCGCGGTTGGTGGCACGCGCCAAAAGCTCGCGGAAATCCCGCACGCGCGGCGTTCTCTCGCTCGTCTCGTCGACGCCCGCATCGGCCGCGTCGACGCCCGTCGCGTCGATTGGTTCGCGCGGCGGGGGCAGTACCGGCTCCGCCTCGTCGTAGGCGTCGAAACTGGCGTGCGCGGGCCGTGCCTCCACCTCCACGCAGCGCCGCTGGAAGAAGCCGGCGAAGCCCCCTGTGAGCCCCTCGCGCTGGCGCACGATGATGGCGTCCGGCCCCAGTTCCGCCCGCACCAACGGCAGGATCTCGGCCAGCGTGCGCGCACGATAGATCACGCTGCCGCTGCGGCCCGGCAGCCGCTCAACTTTGTCGCCGGCGGGTTTGCCCGCGGCGTGCGGCGCCGGCTGAGCAGAGCGGGCATCGCTCGCGACAGCGCCGTTTTTGCCACTTCCGTGGCCGTTGCGTGAAACGAGTCCGTTAACGAGCACCGATCGCTCCCGTGGTCTCCACTCCCGTTTCCATCCCATCGGCCGATTGCGGCAATCCGATAACTGCGACGTTCTCCACGCGCACGCTCGGCGGCAGCTCCGTGAATGCACACACCGCAAGTTGTGGTGCGACCGCCTCGGCGAGTCGGCGAACGTGGCGACGCACGCGTGACGAGCAGAGCAGCACGCGCGGCTCGCTGCGCTCGCCGACCAGCTCGCGCAGGCGCTCGGCGAGGGCCCGTGTGCGTTCGGGCGGCAGCGCGAGCAGCTCGCCGTCGGCCGTCTGCACGACCGCCTCGGCGAGCTCCTGCTCAAGCGCCGGGTCGAGCGTCGCCGCGCGCAGCACGTCGCCGTCGAGGTACGGCTCGACGATCGTGCGGCCCAGTGCCTGGCGCGCGTACTCGATCAGTTGCGCGGGATCCCGGTTGATGCGCGCGCGGTCACCGATCGCCTCGAGGATCGTGCCGAGGTCGCGGATCGACACGCCCTCGCGCAGCAGGCCTTGCAGCACCCGCTGCACCTCGCCGACGGTGAGCACGTCCGGCACGACCTCTTCGACGACGGCGGCGTTGCGCTCCTTTAGCTGGTTTAGCAGCAGGCGTACGTCTTGGCGCGTCAAGAGGTCGGCCGCGTGCCTGCGCACGACCTCCGTGAGATGCGTCGCTAGCACCGACTCCGCGTCGACCACCGTGTAGCCGAGCGCCTCGGCGTGCGGGCGCGCCGACTCTTCGATCCATCGCGCGGGCAGGCCGAACGCCGGTTCGCGGGTCTCCACGCCAGCTACCTCGCCGGCGACCTCACCAGTGTCGATCGCCAACTGATGGCCGGGCATCAGGCGGCCGCGCGCGACCTCTGAACCGCGCACCCGGATCACGTACTCGTGGGAGTCGAGCGTCGCATCGTCGCGCACGCGGACCGGCGGAATCACGATTCCCAGCTCCGCCGCCATCTGGCGGCGGATCACGCCGATGCGGGCGAGCAGCGTGCCGCCAGAGCGGCTGTCGACAAGCGGTACCAGGGCGAAGCCGACCGCCAGCTCCAAGGGATCGAGCTCGAGCGCCTGCAGGGCGGCATCGCGCGGGCTCGGCTGCTCGCTTTGCTGCGGCGCCGCCGACGCTTGCCGATCCTCGCCAGCGGGCTCGGTGGGCCGCTGCGCGAGCGCACGACCTGCAGCGAGCAGTAGGCCGCCGATCACCAAGAACGGCAGCTTCGGGAGACCCGGTACGAGCGCCATCGCTGCCACCAGACCGCCGGCCACCAGCGGCGCTCGACGCTGCCGGGCGATCTGGGTGATGACGTCGCGACCAAGGTCGCGGTCGGAGGCCGCGCGCGTGACGATCACACCGGTCGCGACGGAGATCAAAAGGGCCGGGATCTGCGCCGCCAAACCGTCACCGACGGTCAAAAGCGAGAAGCGCTGCGCGGCCTCGGCGAACGGCAGGCCGTGCTGGACGACGCCGACGACCATGCCGCCGACCAGGTTGATCAGCACGATCAGCACCGCCGCGATCGCGTCACCTTTGACGAACTTCGAGGCGCCGTCCATGGCCCCGTAGAAGTCGGCCTCGCGGGCGATCTCCGCACGCCGCGCCTTCGCCTCCTCGTCGGTGATCAGGCCGGCGTTGAGGTCGGCGTCGATCGCCATCTGCTTGCCCGGCATCGCATCGAGCGTGAAACGCGCGGCGACCTCCGCCACCCGGCCCGCGCCGTTCGTTACCACGACGAACTGGATCACGACAAGGATCAGAAAGACGACCAGGCCGACGACGACGTTGCCGCCGACCACGAACTCGCCGAACGAGCGCACGACGTGACCGGCGTCGGCGTGCAACAGGATCTGCCGCGTCACCGAGACGTTGATCGCCAGTCGGAAGAGAGTCGTCAAAAGCAAAAGTGAGGGGAACGCCGCGAACTCGAGCGGACGCCGCAGGTACAAGGTCGTCACCAGGATCGCCAGGCCCGCGCTGATGTTGAGCGTGATCAGGAAGTCGAGGAGCGCCGGTGGCAGCGGCACCACCATCATCACGACCACCACCGCGACCACCGCCGCCGCCGCCAGGTCGGTGTTGCGGGCGAGCCGGGCGAGCGCCTGCTGACCCTGGGCAGGCGAGCCGCCGCTGTTGCGCCGGCCACTCACGCGAGCGCCCTCCGGCGGTCAGCGGCGAGTCGGTACACGTAGGCGAGTAGCTCCGCTACCGCCTGGTAGAGGTGCACCGGTATCTCCTGACCGAGCGGTACCTCGCGCTCGAGCGCCCTCGCCAACGGCGGATCGCTGACGATCGGCACGCCGTGCTCGGCGGCGATCGCCCGGATGCGCTGGGCGATCGTGCCCCGCCCCTTGGCCACGACCTCCGGCGCCGGCTTGGAGCCGTCGTAGCGCAAAGCGACCGCTACGTGGGTGGGGTTGGTCACGACGACGTCGGCTCCCGGCACGGCCGCCATCATCCGTCGCCGTGCGTTCTGCATTTGGCGCCGGCGCAGCGCCTGTTTGATCTCCGGCGCGAGTCCGTAGTGGCGCATCTCGTCCTGCACCTCGCGTCGGGTCATGCGCAGGCTGCGCTCATGCTGACGGCGTTGCCAGGCGTAGTCGATCGCGGCGATCACCGCGTAAGCGACGACCCCGCGCGTACCGATCGCGATGGACTCTGCGACGAGCCGCTCGGCAAGTGCAAGCGGCGGCATCCCGAGCGAGCCGACCAGTTCCGGGAGGCTTGGAACCACCGCCAGCGCGACGATCGCGCCGACCAACGCCACTTTCAGTGCTGCCTTAAGCGCCTCGAACAAGCCCTGTGGCCCGAAGATCCGACGCAAGCCCTGGAGCGGATCGACCCGCCGCCACTGTGGCTTCACGGCTTGGGCGCTGGGCTTGAAACCGACCTGCGCAACCGCCGCAGCGCCCCCCGCCGCAACGCACACGAGGGCGATCGGGGCGCTTGCCAGTGCGACCTGAGCGAGCCCGTCGGCAAGCGCCGACAACGTCTGATCGCGGTTGAGCGTGGCCCCGGCGACGGCGCTCGCGAAGGAGCTGCGCATCAGCCCAGCTACGCGGTCCACCAGCGCCCCGCCCCCGAACGCAACCGCGGCGAGACCGGCGCCGAACGTTACCACCCCCGCGACGTCGGCACTGCGCGCGACCTGGCCACGCTTGCGCGCCTCCTCGCGCCGGCGCGGCGTCGGTGCTTCGGTGCGTTCTGCTGACCCAGCCATCAGCCGTTCGGAACCAGACCCCTGATGCCGTCGAGCAAGCTTGCGGCCAGCCGATCGCCGAGCCACGGCGCAAGGAACGGCAGCGAAGCCCCGATCACCACCAAGCCAACCAGGATCTTCAGGGCGAAGCCGAGCTGCAGGATGTTCAACTGCGGCGCGACGCGAGCGATCAGAGCGAAGGCCGCATCGGTCACGAAAAGGGCGATCACCACCGGCGCGGCCACCTCCAGCGCCGCTGCGAAAACACCGCTGAAGGCGGTCTGCGCAGCCTCGGCGATACCGCCGATCGCGGGGGTTGCTGTGAGGGGCAGCGTCGTGTAGGTGCGAGCGAGACCCCCGACCAGCCAAGCGTCACCGCCGATCGCCAGGAAGATCGCTGCTGCCAGCAACGCGTAGAGCTGCGCGAGCACGGCGTTCTGGTTGCCGGTGAGGGGATCGACGATCGCCCCGTAGGAGAAGCCGGTGAAGGCGTCGAGGAAAGCCCCGGCGGTCTGGATCGCGGCGAACAGCACACCGACCGCGAACGCAAAGGCGAGCCCCACCAACAGCTCCTTGGCAGCAAGGGCGGCCAGCGCGACGGCGTCGCCCGGTGGCCTTCCGCCCCGCAAGGCGAGCTGTGAAAGCGCCAGGGCGAGGGCGCTTGCCACCACCAGCCGCGCACGCAGCGGCACGGCGCGCGACGAGAAGACCGGCGCGAACAGAAACAGCGGACCGACACGCGCCAGCGCGAGCACGAAGCCAGTGGTCTGCGCGGCGCCAAATTGGCTCACCAGCTCGGCCACCGCTCGCGTTACCTCACGAGGTTTGGAATCTCGCTGTACAGCTCGGCGGTGTAGCCGACGATCTGGTCCAGCATCCACGGTCCGGCGACGACCACAACGACCGCGATTGCGGCCAGCTTCGGCACCATCACCAGGGTCATCTCCTGAATCTGGGTCGCCGCCTGGAACACGCCGACGACGAGACCGACCACGAGCGCCACACCGAGCAGGGGCAGCGACAGGCGCACGGTGACGTCGAGCGCCTGTTGAGCGAGGTGGATGGCGGTGTCGGCGCTCACTGCTCGCTCCTCACACGTGGAAGCTCTCGACCAGCGAGCGGGTGATCAGGTCCCAGCCATCGACCAGCACGAACAGCAGGACCTTGAACGGCAACGAGATGAAGACCGGGGGCAGCATGATCATGCCCATGCTCATCAACGTCGCCGAGACCACGAGGTCGATCACCAGGAACGGCAGCAACACGAGAAAGCCAATCTGAAAAGCGGTCCGCAGCTCGCTCACCACGAAAGCGGGGATCAAGACCCAGGTCGGCACATCGGCCCGCGTGCGCGGCCGACGGATGCGCGCCAGCTGCACGAACATGCCGAGCGTCTCCGGTCGGGTTTGGCGGAACATGAACTCGCGCACCGGCACCTGACCGCGACGGATCGCCGTCTCCTGGCTGATCTGTTGAGCGCGCAGGGGATCGATCGCGACCTCCTTGACGCGAGCGAAGGTCGGGGCCATCACGAACAGCGTGAGGAACAGGGCGATCCCCACGAGCACCTGGTTCGGGGGGGCGTTCGGCATGCCGAGGCCGACCCGCACGAAGCCGAGCACGATCAGGATGCGGGTGAAGCTGGTAACGGTGAAGAGCAGCGCCGGCAGCACGCTCAGCGCCGTGAGCAGCAAGAACAGCTGGACGGCGTCGCTGGTTCCCGGCAGCTTCATCCGCGCACCGTCATCCGCCTAAGTCGCTCAACCAGCTCCGCCGCCAAGCCGCGACCACTGGCGAGCGCCGGCGCGCTCGCCGACTCCCCTTCGTCGCCGAGCGTCGGGAACCCCTGGGCCGCCGCCTCACGCTCGTCGAAGCGCGCTAGCGCTGTGACGCAACGCTCGGCACTCGCCACCAGCACCACCTGGCGCCCGACCTGAACGAGGTGCAGCGAGCGGCCCGGCGCCAGCGGCAGCGCAGCGAGCTGGCGCAACGCCCGGCCTTGGACCCGCGGCTGCGCACCCAACTTGAAGCGCCGCATAACCCAGTACAGGCCGTAGATCGCGGCCACCACGATCACCAGGCCGAGCAGCATGCGCCCGAGGCCGGAGCCGCCGCCGGTGCTGGCTGCCTGCGCTGGATCGGGCGCCGGTCCGAGATCCAGTGGCGTGCGCTCACCGAGGTCGCGCGCGGCCTCGGCGGGGGGCGCCAGCACGGAGACGAGCAGCGCACCGCCGAGACCGGCTACACGCAAGCTCAGCGCAGTCGCTCGTGTGACCATTCGGACGGACGGACTTCCGCGGCGCCCCGTGGGGCGCCAGCAAGGACGGACGCCCGCGTAATCGGAGGGTGCTCGCCGCCCTTGAGCGGACGCGCTGCGGCGCGCGCAGCTGCGGCCGAGCGCTCAGGCGGCGGCTACGTGGGTCCCCGCCTCGTCCGGCCCCTCCGCCCCATTGGGCCGCTGCGGGCGTGCCGGGTCGGCCTCGGGTGGTGCTTCAGGCGGGCGACCGCGGGTGCGGCGGGAAGGCGACACGACCTCCGTCACCCGCAGCCCGAACTCATCGTCGATCACCACCACCTCGCCGCGACCGATGCGCCGGCCGTTGACGAGTAGGTCGACGGGATCGCCAGCCGGGCGGCCAAGTGCGATCAGCGAACCTGGGGCGAGCTCGAGGGTTTCGGCGATCGTCATGCGCCGCCTGCCGATCTCGACGCTCACCTCGACCTCGACGTCCGCCAGCCGCCCAAGGTCGGCGTCGCTCACTCCGGCGTCGCCCGCGGGCAGTTGCTCGAAGTGGATTTCGTCGGCCATCACCGCTCCTCTCTCACTGCACGGTGACGTCGGTGAAGAGAACGTCCTCGACCTTCACGTCGCTGTGCTTCTCGATTGCTCGCGCGATCCGTCGTTTGAGGGCGTGGCGAGCAGCGCGATCGATCAGGTCGCGGTCGGAGGCGGCGGTCAGCTCGTCGACGACCACGTCGCGCACCACGGCTTCCTGCGGGAGTGGGCCGTAGCCCTCTGGTGGCGAGCCCCCACCGCCATGGCCCCCACCAGACGCTGCGGCTTCGCCCGGCGCCAGCACCAGCGCCACGCTCACCTTCGCGTAACGCCCGTCGGCGAGGTTCACGAGGAACTCCTTCGGGAGCACGTAGACCTCGCCCTCGATCTTGTGTTTCTCGGCGGGCGACTTGGCGAAGACGACCTTCCAGGCGCCGAGTACCACGACCAGCGCGAGGACCGGTACGAGCACTTTCTTGTTTTTCAAAAACTTCCCCATCAGCGCGTCGCTCCCGCACCCTGGGTGATCGACACGCGCAGCGCGTTCGTGAGCGGCCCGGTTTGCCTTTGGGCTAAGCCGCTGCGCAGCAGCACGATTTCGACCCGGCGGTTGCGTGCGCGTCCGGCGGGTGTGGCGTTGGACGCAATCGGGTGCAGCCACGCGTAGCCCGTGGCGCTGAGGCTCTGGGCGGGGATTCCTCGCGCGACCAGTGCCCGCACGACGCGCGCCGCACGCGCCGTTGAGAGTTCCCAGTTGCTCGGGTAGCGGCCGCTGATCGGCACCGGATCGGTGTGTCCCTCGACGGAGATCGGGAGACCCGCCCGCAGCTTCAACATGTCGGCAACCGCCGACAACAACGGCGCGGACTGCGACTTGAGTTCCGCGGAGCCGGAGTCGAAGAGGATGCGGTCGGTGAGCAAGCGGATCATCAGACCGCGCTCGTCGATCAGCGTTCGCACCTCGCGTTCGAGATGGTGGGCATGGATATAGCGGTCGAGGCGACGCTTGATTTCCCGGAAGTCAGCGTCGTCGCGCTGGATCTGGTTTTCGACGAGCTCCGACTGCGCTTGTCCGGCCTGCGGTGGCGCGGGACTCCGCGAGGGTGGCGCGACTTGGCGGACGGTGTGACCGCCCGGCAGGATTGCACCGGAGAAGGCTTGTTCGAGTGACTGCCGCAGCGCCTCCAGCTTCGACTTGTTCACGTTCGAGATCGCAAACATCACGATGAACAGCGCCATCAGCAAGGTGATCATGTCGGAGTAGGTGAGGAGCCACCGCTCCTCGTTCTCGTGCTCGGCATGGGCGGCGCGGCGCCGCCGTGACGCGCGCCTGCCGGCCATCCCGCTAGGCCGCTACCGCCTCGGCCGCCGGTTCGGCGGCGAGGGAACCTTGCTCAGCGGGGGCGCGCCCCGCAGCGCGCGCCTGACCCCCGGAGCTGGCCGCGGCGAGCTCCGGCGGCACGAAGCTCAGAAGCTTCTCGCGTAGCACCCGCGGGTTCTCGCCCTCGAGCACCGCGAGCACTGCGTCGAGGGTCATAGTGCGCAGTCGCACCTCCGCCTCGGTGAGCTCCTTGAGGCGGTTGGCCACCGGAAAGAACACGACGTTGGCGGAGCCAACGCCGAACAGCGTGGCGATGAAGGCACTCGAGATCGCGGGCCCCAGGCTGCCTGGGTCATCGAGGTTCTGGAGGACGTTAACCAAGCCCAGGACGGTCCCAAGAATGCCCATCGTGGGCGCGAAACCGGCGGCCTTTTCGAACACCCGCCGCGCGTCGGCGTGGCGCTGTTCGAGCGCCTCGATCTCGATCTCCAGGACGTCCCTCATGACATCGGGGTCGGTGCCGTCGACGACCATCTGGATGCCCTTGCGGGTGAAGCGATCGTCGACTTGGTCGAGCTCCGCCTCGAGCGCCAGGAGACCCTCGCGACGGGCGGTCTCCGCCAGCCTCGTCATCAGGTCGATGCGTGCCATCGGATCGGGCTCCTCGCCCTTGATCGCTATCTGGTACAGGCGCGGGATGGCCTTCACCCGCTCGAAGCTCGTGCCGGCCATCACCGCACCGAAGGTGCCGCCGAACACGAACAGGGTCGCCGGAATGTTGATGAGGGCGGCAAGCTGCGTTCCCTCCATCCGCGCGCCGATCGCGATCAGGCCGCAGGCAAGCGCAATGCCGATGGCGGTAGTCGCCTTCATCGGTCCCCCACTCCGGTGATCGACCGGGGCCGGCGGATCTTCAGCGCGCTACCGCCGCGCCACCGCGGCAGGGTCGACGTCGCCTGCGAGCGCGGCGGCCGCAACGCTGGCGTGCCACGCGCGGATGCGCTCGATCACCTGCTCGCACGTCTCCGAGACGACCACCTTGCTGCCAGTGACCAGCGTGATCGTGGTGTCCGGGCAGGCTTCGACCTGTTGCACGAGCTGGCAGTTGAGGTACAGCTCGGCGTGGTCGTGGCCGATGCGATGAAGCCGAATCATCCGCCCTCCTCCGGTGTCTCTGCGCCCTGCAGCGGGGCGCGCACGGCGCCAGTCGCCGGTTCGCGCCCCGCCAGGAGCGGAGGGTCCGTCCACGTCCGTCCTCACTAGTCCGTGGCCTCCGCTCCCGCCGGGGCGCGTCCCGGCGCTGACCAAGCGCTAACGCTTGAGGTTCACGAGGTCCGCCAACATCTCGTCGGTCGTCGAGATCACCCGTGAGTTCGCCTGGAATCCGCGTTGCGCGGTAATCATGTCGGTGAACTCGCTGGCGAGGTCCACGTTCGACATCTCAAGGGTGCCAGCGATCGTCTGGCCGAAGCCGTTGGAGCCGGGCGCTCCAAGCTGCGGCGCCCCGGAGTTCGGCGTCTCCGCCCAACGGTTGCCCGACATGCGCATGAGCCCCGCCGGGTTGCTGAACTTCGCGAGCTCGATCTGCCCCGCTGTCTGAAGGGTGCCGGTGTTGTCGATGTAGGTGACGGTGCCGTCGCTCCCGATTGAGACGTTGGTCGAGCCCGCCGGGATCTGGATGTACGGCGGGTTGGCGCCGCCGGTGCCGAGCACGTACCAGCCCTCTTGGGTGACCAGGTAGCCCTGACTGCTGAGGGTGAACGACCCGGCTCGCGTGTACTGAACCGAGGCGGCAGCCGGTGCCGCCGGTGGCGTACCGAGAGCAACCCTGAAGAAGCCGTCGCCTTGCAGCGCGACGTCGAGGGGGTTGCCGGTGGACTGCAGGGCACCGGTCGTCATCTGGTTGTCGACCGAGCCGAGCTGCACACCGAGCCCCACCTGCAGAGGATTGGTGCCGCCCTGGCCGCCCGCGGGCGCGGACGCTCCGCGCTGGAGCTGTGCGAGCGAGTCCTTGAAAGTGGTGCGCGCACCCTTGTAGCCGACGGTGTTGACGTTGGCGAGATCGTTCGCCGTCACGTCGAGCATCGTTTGGTGCGTGCGCAAGCCGCTGATCGCGGCGTACATCGAGCGCATCATCGCTTCCTGCCCTCCTTGTCAGTGGCCGCCGCCCGGCGGCGGGTCGCTGTGTCCCGGTGGGCGGCGGGAAACGAACGTCCCCCGCCGCGTGCGCGGTCCTCTCCGTGAGGTGCTCCCACCCGCCTCATGCGATCACCGCGCTGTCGATGTTGGTGAAAACGTGTTCGCGCATGTGCTCGCGGTCGACTGCCGTCACCACCGTGCGGTTCCGCACGGACACCACGAAGGCGACACCGTCGACGAAGACCACGGCGTCGCGGGAACCCTTCGCCGCTGCCCGCTCGACACCGGCGTGCAGTCGCGCGAGGCGCGCCGGGTCGAGTTCGATGTTGCGTCGTTCGAGCCGCTGCAGCGCATGCTTGGAGAAGCTCAGCTGGCGCGTAGCGCGCGCCAGATGCTCGGCGAAACTCGGCTGCCCCGGCCGTGCCGTGTCGCCGGCGCGCGGCGCGCGCAGCGGCGCCGCGCGCGTCGCCTCGCTAGCCGGCGCGCCCGGCAGGAAGGGACCGATGCGAGGATCGCCGTTCGTCACGGGCTCACCCCAACCACCCGCTCGAGGCTCGTGCGCCCGCCGTTGTCGAGCACCAGAGCCGGTCCGTCGTCGGCCAGCTCGACCCGCACCACACGGCCACTCTGACGCTCGTTCTCCGGGCCGTAGGTGACGGTTTTGCCGATCAACGAGATCGCCCGCTGCTGGGCTTCCGCACGCTCGACGCGGGCGCTCGAGGCGGCTACCGCCTGGACCTGCTCGAGCGTCGCGAACTGCGTCATCTGCGCGATGAACGCCTCGTTGTCGAGCGGCGACAGCGGGTTCTGCATCCGCAGCTGCGCGACCAGCAGCTTCATGAAGGCGTCCTTGTCGATTCCCGCAGCGCCGAGCGAGCGCGTGCCAGCGCCACCGCTGGTCGAGCCGCCGACGGCGGGCGTGGCGCTGGTGGCGGTGCTGCTCGTTCCTTGAACCGTGCTCATCGCTCCCCTCCCCGTGCTAGGCCAGCACGTCGATCACGAAACCTCGTGCGACAACGACGGTGCGAGCGGTCGCTTCCGGTGCTTCCTCCTCCCCCTCGCCGCTCGCCAGGCGCAGCGCCTCGTTGCCGGCCGCGTGCCCTTGCGCCGGAGCGCCGGTCGGCGAGCGTCCGTCAGTGCCCTGTCGCTCGCTCGGCGCGCCCGTGCCAGGCGAGCTCGCCGGCGCGCTCTCCACCTCGAGCGTCACGACCCGCAAGTCTTGGCGCTCGAGAGCGCGTCGCAATTGGTCGGCGGTGGCCGCCAACGCACGCGCGCTGGACTCTTCGCTGGCGACGATACGCACCTGCAAAGCCCCCTCCCGCTCGTGCAGGCGCACTTCGAGCTCGCCGAGCGTCGGTGGGCGCAGGCGCAGGCGCGCGTGTTGCCCACCGCGCGTGGCGAGCGTCCACACCGCGGTTCGGGCCGCCTCGAATAGGCGCTGGTGCGGCGGCTGCGCGACGCTCGGCCCGCCGGACGAAGGCGTGGTGCCCGTTCCGCTGGCAGCTGCCCCGGCGCTGCTTGTGGCCGCGCCAGCAGTGCTCGCAGCGGCGCCGTCGCCGGCCGGGGCGGCGCTGCCGGGCCGCTCGGCGACTGTCGTCTCTGCGCTCTTGTGTCGCGCGTCGGCGGTCGTTTGCGGAGGGCCGTGCTGTTGGTCGCTGGCAGCCGTCGGCGGACTCTCGGGGTCGGGGTGTGCCCCCGGTGGTACCGCCGACCCTGGCTGCGCGCCGTAGGTCACTGTGACGCCCGCGGGGTGCGATGCAGGCGACTGCGGCGGCTGCGCGCTCCCGCTGGCGTCGGGGGCACTTCGCTCGGCAGCAGCGTGCCCTCCCGCTGCCGCAGGCTGGTCGTTCGGGACGACCGGGGGTTGGCCGGCTGCGCCATCGCTCGCGCCCGTAGCTGGTAGCGGCGTCGGCGGCGCTGCTGGCCGCTGCTCGCCCTCGACGTTCGCGGGCACCGGCACGCCCGCAGGCAACGCGCGGAGACCGGCGCCGGACTGCGAGGAGGGCTCGCCGGTCGTCACGCCCTGCGGCTGGCCGGTCGTCGCGATCTGCGGCGCGCCAGCAGGCGCGCCTCGCGGCTGGCTGGGCAGCGCGGGCGAACCGATGCCTGTGGACCTGCGCTCCCCGCTGCCGGGTTCGCCAGCGGCCAGGGACGAGCACTGCGCGGCCGCTGGCCCTGCGCCCGTGCAGCCGGCGGGGGCCCCGCTGGCACCTGCCGCCGCACTTGCGGCGGGCGCCTCGCCTAGCGGCGAGCTCGCGCCCGTCGCCTGCTCGACCGGTGCCGCGGCAGCTCGCTCGCTCGGGCCGCGCACGCCTTCCCCGGAAGCCTCGCCGGCAGCGTTCGCTGCGGTATCCCCCCCTCGGTCTCGGCCCTCCGCGACGGCGGTCCAGGCCGCAAGCAGCAGCGCGAAGCCCCCACCCGGGTCGGGGGGCGGCTCGCCCCGCGGTTCCTTGCTTTGCCGAGTTGGCAAGGGCGGTGCCAACGCCTGGCTGTCGACGCGCAGAGTCACGCGCCACCCCCCTGCCCATAGGCGGCCGCGTACGCCAACACTCGTTGCACGTACGCCCGCGTCTCGGCGTACGGCGGCACGCCGCCGAAGCGGCGCACCGCCGCGGGACCGGCGTTGTAGGCGGCGAGCGCTAGGCGGTAGTCGCCGCCGAAGGCGTCGAGCTGCTGGCGCAGGTAGCGCGCCCCGGCGTCGATCGCTTGCGCCGGCTCGTACGGATCGGAAACCCCGAGGGCGCGGGCCGTCGCTGGCATCAGCTGGGTGAGCCCGGCCGCACCGGCGGGGCTGGTGGCACGAGGGTTGAAGCCCGACTCGGCGCGGATAAGCCCGCGCAGTACGTTGCGGTCAATGCCGTAGCGAGCGGCCGCCTGGTCGATCAGCTCCCCGTACGGCACGTCGCCGCCGACGCCGGTGGCGGCCGTCTGCGCGGTGGCGGGGAAGGAGCCCTGCGGCGAGCTACCGGCAGCCCGCTCGAGGGTCGCTGCGAACGAGACCGAGGCCGCGGCCGGCGCGCTGCCGCTGAGACGGGCGACGATCGCCTCGAGCTCGGCGACGCGGTTGGCGGCGGTGACGAGAGTCACGCGGCCTCACCCCCACGCCGGCGCGCAAGTTCGTCGAGCAAGAGCGCCTCGCGCCGACGCAGCGTCCGCAGGTGTTGCTCGAGGCGCCGCTCGCGCAGCCGGTCAAGCGCCTTGCGCTCCTGCAGAGCCTGAATCGCTCGGGCCTTGCGCTGCTCCTCGGCGCGGCGCGCGCGCTCAAGCTCCCGCTGCGCTTCCGCCGCGGCGAACTCGACGCGCTCCAGCCAGGCCTGCAGGGCGACGAGTTCGGAGGCGGCGGCGTACGTTCCGCTACCGGCGGTCGCGCGGCTGACCCGTGCGCTCGCGACAAGCTGCCGCGCCTGCGCGAGCAGCGCCTCGCCGCGCAGGCGGTGGCGGATGCTTTCGGCCAACTCTTCGCGCGCTTCACGCTCGGCGTGCTCGCGCACCGTGCGCACCCGCTCGAGCCGGAACTTGAACCGTTCACCCTGCCCCACGACTCCCCCTTAGTCGGTCCTCCCGGCGCCCTCCGCACCGCCGTTGGACGGCCGTTCGACGGCGCTCGCGCGAACGCCGCTGGCGTCTGCTGTACCGACCGCCTGCGGCGCAGCCGTCAACACCTCGTCGATCCGCAACGCCCATTCGCCGTCCACCAGCACGAGCTGACCGCGAGCGAACAGGCGCCCCTCGACGAACGCCTCGAGCGGCTCCTCGACAGCCTGTTCGAGGTCCACCACCGCCCCGGCGTCGAGCGCCGCCGCCTCGGCGGCGAGCATGCGCGTGCGCCCGAGCTCCACCCACAGACGAACAGGCACTTCGAGGAGCGCCTCCGCGGGCACCTTCCGCGGCTGCTGCGCGCTCATCCCGCGGTCCCCCAGCGACGCACGATCTGCACGGCCTTACGCGCCCCGTCGCGGCCCGGCTGAGCGACGTAGGTGGGCAGGTCGCCGATGCACACCGTCACGCCCTCGGCAGCCGGTCGTCGCAGCGGTAGAACGTCGCCGGGTCGCAGCGCTAACACTTCGCGCAGGGGCAGCTCCAGGGCGCCAACCTCGACCCGCACGTCGACCTCCACCCGCCGCACCGCCGCTTCGAGGGCAGCCGCCGTTTCGGCGTCGGCGGGCGGGCCTTCGCCGCGTCGAAACTCCAGGCGATCGAGAATCGGCAGCATCGACGCGTAAGGCAGCAGCAGCACGATCCGCGACTCGAGAGCATCGATCCGCGCTTCGAGGTTGAGCGCGAGCGTCGCCTCACTCGGCGAGACGATCTGCGGCGCGAGCGTCGAAGTCGTGGTCGGCCCGGGCGTTAGGGTGACGCCCGCGAGGTCCAGCCAGGTCGTCGAAAGCGTGTCGACGAGGCCGGCAATCGCTTTGCGGGCGACGGCTATCTCGAGGTCGGTGGGGTCTTCGGGCTCGCCCTCTTTGGCGACCTCCCCCGACCCGCCGAGCAGACGGTCGACGAACAACAGCGCCAGCCGCAGGTCGACGAGCAGCGCGATGCGGGTGTCGACGGGCTGTACCTCGATCGTGGTGATCAGCGAGCGCGTCGTCGACTCCAGCACGACCGCCCCGAACGGCACCTGCTCGGTCTCGCCGACGCTCAGCTCGACGCCCGTGCGCAGCTCGGTGGCTAGCCGCGTCGCGGCCGAGCGGCAGAACGTCTCGTGGGCGTGCCCGAGCCGCCAAATGTGCTCCCGCGTGAACTTCGCCGGACGCCGGAAGTCGACGACCTCGACTGTCGGACCGTCGCCGTTGACCGACGACTGGGCTCGGGCGGAGGCTGCCATCACCCCGTTATTCGCCCGCAGCGGCGCGCGCTTCAGGGCTGCCAGGGCGCGAGTTCGAGCGGTGGTATTGCGCTCGCTCCCGTGAGATCGCGCGGCTCCGGAGCGCGGTCGCTGGCCGACGTTTCCGCCGGCTGCGGCGCGCTCGCCTGAAGCTCCTCGGCGGCGCGCGCAAGCGACAGCAGGCGGGTGTCGGCCTCCTCCAGGGTCGAGGCGTGTTCGAGCGGCTGGCGCAGGAAATCCTCGATCTCGTCGCGCAGTGCGAGGGCGGCATCGACGCGCGGGTCACTGCCGGATCTATAGGCACCGATCGCGATCAGGTCCTCCTTGTCGCGCAGCGCGGCGAGCAACGCCCGGAGCGTGCGCCCGGCCGCCAACACGGCGGCGTCGAGCAGCTCGTGTTCGAGCCTGGAAACGCTGGCCAGCACGTCGATCGCCGGGTAGTGGCCGGCGTGCGCGAGCTCGCGCGAGAGCACCACGTGCCCGTCGAGGATCGAGCGCACCTGGTCGGCGATCGGTTCGTTCATGTCGTCGCCCTCGACGAGCACCGTGTAAAGACCGGTGATCGTGCCGGAAGCGCTGGTGCCGGAACGCTCGAGCAGCTTTGGCAACAGGGCGAACACGGAGGGCGTGTAGCCGCGTGTGGCCGGTGGCTCGCCAACCGCCAGGCCGATCTCCCGCTGCGCCATCGCGAAGCGGGTCACCGAGTCCATCATCAACAGCACGTCGCAACCGCGATCGCGGAACCACTCGGCGATCGCGGTGGCGGTGAGGGCGGCGCGAATCCGCAACAGCGCGGGCTGATCCGATGTCGCCACCACCACGACGCTGCGCTCGAGCGCGCTGCCGAGGTCACGCTCGACGAACTCGCGCACCTCACGGCCGCGCTCACCGACCAGGCAGATCACGTTGACGTCGGCGGAGGTAGCGCGGGCGATCATCCCCAGCAGCGACGACTTGCCGACGCCCGAGCCAGCGAAGATGCCGAGCCGTTGACCGCGCCCGCAGGGGACGAGCGCGTCGAGTGCGCGCACGCCGAGCCGCACGCGCTCACTGATCCGGCGCCGCTCGAGCGCCCCTGGTGGCTCGCGCTCGATCGCCACGGCGCTCAGCGGACCGGTCGGCGCAGCGCGGTCGAGGGGCCGCCCGAGCGCATCGAGCACGCGCCCCAAAAGCCCCTCGCCGACCCCGACACGCAGCGCCGAGCCGGTCGCGCGGACGTTGGTACCGGGGCGCACGCCGCTGAGCTCGCCGAGCGGCATCAGCAGCGTTCTGCCCTCGCGGAAGCCGACCACCTCGGCCGGTACCGGTGGTCTCGTGCGACCGGCGTCGATCATGCAGACCTCGCCAAGGGGCGCTTCGAGGCCGGTCGCTTCGACGATCAGCCCAATGAGGTCACGAACGCGCCCCCGCCGGCGATGCAGGTCGCCGTCGCGCACTGCGCGCAGCGCGTCGGCGAGCGGACCGTCGGGCAGCACTGTCATCGCTCGCCGACGATGCCGGCGACCAGCTCGCGCACGCGCTCGAGCTTGCTCTCGATCGTGGCGTCCACTTCGCCGTCGGCGGTTCGCACCAACGCGCCGCCGCGCTGCACCCGGCGATCGGCTTGCACCTCCAGGTGCTCGATGCCGCCGAGCCGCGCAGCGACGTCTTCGATCCCCTGCCGTACCAGCTCGAGGTCTTCGGGACTGACGACGACGGTCACGCGCTCGCGCTCGACCAGCCTTTGTAGGGCCCCGGCAACGACGTCGAGCACCCGTGCCGGGTCAACCTCGATGGTCCCGGCGACCACCTTCTCGGCGATCCGAAGGGCCAGCTCGACGGCCTTACGCTCGACGGCCTGGGCGGCCCGTACGCGCTCCTCGGCGAGCAGCGCGGTCGCCTCGGCGAGCGCCGTGAGCGCCGCATCAAGCTGCTCGCGCACTTGCGCCTCGACTTCTGCCCGACCCGCCTCCCGGCCTGCTTCGAAGCCTTCATGGCGGGCAGCAGCGAGCGCTGCCTCACGCTCTGCTGCCTGAGCTCGCTCATCGACCGCCGGAGGCGGCGCCAGTCGCGCGAACGCGAACGGCTCAGGTGACGAGGTCATCGTCGCCGCGCCCGATCGTGATCGCACCCGACTCCTCCAGTTTGCGCACCACCGCGACGATGCGCGCCTGCGCTTCCTCCACCACCGAGCGCCGTTGCGGTGGCTGGAGCTCCATCTCCTCGCGCAGGATCTCCTGCGCCCGCTGCGAGAGGTTGCGCATGATCTTGTCCCTCACCTCTTCGCTGACGCCCCGCAAAGCGAGGGGCAGGTCGGCCTGGTCAACCTCCTTCAGCACCAGCTGCAGCGCGCGGTCGTCGAGCTTGACGATGTCCTCGAACACGAACAGCAGGTCCCGCACCTGCTGCGCGAGTTCGGGATCCTGTTCACCCAGACGCTCGAGCACGTTGCGCTCGGTGGCACGGTCGGCGCTGTTGAGGATCTGCGCCAGCGACTTGACGCCGCCCGCTTCCTCGTAGCCGCTGCCGATCACGCTCGAGAGCTTCATGCGCATGACGGTCTCGACCTCGCGCACGACGTCCGGGTTGGTCTCGGTCATCGCGGCGATCCGGCGCGCGACCTCCGCCTGCAAGTTCGGCTCGAAACGCGCCAAGACCTTTGCCGCCAGCGCCGTGTCAAGGTTGGCGACGACCACCGCGATCGTCTGGGGACGCTCGTTCTGCAGGAACGCGGCGATTTGCTCGGGCGGGGTGCGGCGCAAAAACTCGAACTGGGGGTGCTGTGCGCCGGCGGTGACGCGCGCGATGATCTCCTGCGCCCGCTCGGCACCGAGCGACTGCTCGAGCACCGCCTGCGCAAAGTCGATGCCCCCCTCGACCACGAAGCGCTGAGCGGCCGCGTTCTCCTCAACCTCGCGCCAGATCTGCTCGATCGCCTCCGGCGGGACCCCGCGGAGCTTGCCGATTTCCACCGTTAGCTGCTCGACCTCGTACTCGCTGAGGTGGCTCATCACCTGCGCCGCCCGTTCGGGTCCGAGGCTGACGAGGAAGGCTGCGGCCTTGCGCACCCCGCGTAGCGTTGGCGCGGACCGGCCGCGGCCGCTCGCGGCCGCGCGCGTCGGCTCGGGAACCGGCGGTGGCGGCGACGCCGCCTGCGGCTCCTCATCGAGCAGCACGGCGCTCGCGTCGGCGGGCGACGGGCCGTTGGCTGCGGTCTCGCTCATCGTCGCTGCTTGTCACCTCTCAGCTCTCGCGCATCCAGGCGCGAACCTGCTGTGCCAGGCGGTCGGGCTGCTCGTCAGCCAGTCGCTCGACGTCCGTGCGGTGGGCGGAGCTCTCGTAGCCGCCGCTCGCACCGACCGGCTCGCGCTGCTGCACCGGGCCCGCGGCGACGGCCGGCATCACGCTCGTCGGCTGCTCTTCGGGGCGCATCGCCTCGAGCTCCGCGAGGCGGCGGGGGGCCGTGATCTCGCGCAGCCAGACGGGGTCGGCCAGCTGCTCCTGCTCACGACGACGGAGCTGGCGGACAACAAAGAACAGGAAGGCGAGCGCAGCGAGCCCGAGGGCGAGCCACTTGAGGTAACCGAGGGCGTCGCCGATCGGCGATCCCGCGGGCGCTTGCGCGGGCGCGAAGCGGACGCGACTGACGGTCAGCTGGTCGCCGCGTTTGGGATCGATGCCCGCGGCCGCCGCTACCGCTTGCTGGAGGGCGCGCACCGAGGCCGGCGGCACCGACGTGTCGAGCACCAGCGCCACGCTCTGACGGCGGATCGTTCCCGGCGCGACACGGCGTCGCTCGACCGTCTTGCTGACACCGAAGTCGGTTTGTTCGTTGCGCCGCCGGTAGTTCGATCCGGCGCCGGCGCCGACACCTTGCTGGGCGAACGTCGGGATGTTGCCGCCGGTGCCGGCGACGCCACCGGCGCCACCACCACCCTGCAGCTGTTCCTGCTCGACCGTGCGTCGCAGCGGCGTGCCTTGGCGCGCGTAGATCAGCTTCTCCTGGGTGGTGTGATCGACGTCGAGGTCGGAGCTCACCTGCACCTGGCCCTTACCGGGACCGATCGTGCGCGTCAGCAGCGCGTTCAGTCGCGTCTCGAGCTCCTGGTCGTAGCGCGCCTCGGCGGCCTGCTTGCTGGCCTCGCCGGCGCCGTCGCCGCCGGCCTGCGGCCACAGGAGCTGTCCGCTGGAGTCGGTGATGGTGACGTCGTTGGGGTTCAGACCCTCGACGCTGGCCGCCACCAGCCGCGCCATCCCGCGCACCGCCTGAGGGTCGAGGCCGCCGACGTTCCCCGAGATGACCACTGCCGCGGTCGGTTTCTGGCGGTTGTCGACGAACAGCCGGTCTTGCGGAAGGGTCAGTTGCACTTGCGCTGAGCTGACGCCGTCAATCTGCTCGAGGGCGCGCGCGATCTCGCCCTCGAGGGCGCGCTGGTAGGCGACTCGCTGCTGGAAGTCGCTGGCTCCCAGCTTTTGCTTGTCGAGCAGCTCGAAGCCGGGCTGCGAGCGTCCCGGCAGCCCTGCCTGGGCGAGCGCGACCCGCGCCTCTGCGGTCTTGCTGGAGTCGACGGCCAGCGCCGTTCCGTTGTTCTCGAGCTTGTAGGCGATCCCGTGCTGGTCGAGGGCGGCGGTGACCTTGCCGGTCTCCGCGGGGTCGAGTCCGGTGAGCATCGTCGTATAGCTGGTGCGCGCGACCAGCGAGTAGAGCAGGAAGGCGACCGCCAGAATTGCCCCGACGGACACGATGATCCCGAGCCTGCCCCGCAGGTCGGTGTTACGGAGAAGTTGCAGCCGGTCGCCCATCGCTCAAATGCGCTGCTGCTAGACCTGCGTCCTGAAGATCTCCTGGTAGGCCTCGACCGCCTTGTTGCGCACCTGGTTGGCGAGCTGCATCGCGAGCTGCGCGCGCTCCACCGCCAGCACCACCGCGGTCGGGTCTTGCGCCTCGCCGGCGGCGAGTGCCGCCGCCTGTTCGGAGGCCCGCTGCTGGGAGGCGTCGAGGCCGGCAAGCGCACGTTCCAAGGCACTGGCGAAGCCTTGGTTCGGGGCGCTCGTGTCGAGCCGTGCCTCTGGGCCGAGTCCCCCGATAGCGGGGATCGACCACTCGCTCGCCTGGATCGGTCCGGGCACGCTCACCGCAGTAGTTCGAGGGTGCGCGTGAACATCTGCTTGGCGGTTTGCATCGACGTGACGTTGGCGTCGTAAGCGCGCGAGGCGGTGATCAGGTCGACGAGCTCCGCCACCGGGTTGACGTTCGGCATCCGCACATAACCGCGAGCGTCGGCGTCAGGGTGGCCGGGGTCGTAGACCAGACGTCCCGGTGAGGGGTCGGCGACGATGCCCGCGACCTCGACGCCGGCCGGTCTCAGCGACGCAAGGCTACGGCCGAGCACCGCCGCGAAGGTGCCCTCGCCAGCTGACCGCAGCAAAACCAGCTTGCGGCGGTAGGGACCGCCGCCGCTGGCGCGCGTCGACTCGGCGTTGGCGAGGTTGTCGGCGGCCACGTCCATCCGCACGCGCTCAGCGGTGAGGGCGCTGCCGGCCACATCGATCGCGTCGAAAAGCCCCATCTCGGCGGTCACCTCCTGCTCTCGGCCGCACACCGGCGGTCGGCGCTCGCGACGTCGTTCACCGCACCACCCCCATCGCCGTCTCGAGGATCGAGATCCGCGCGCGCGCGACGCGCACCAAAGCCTCGAAGTCGAGACCGTTCTTGGCGATCTCGGCGGCTTCGCGGTCCGGGTCGACGGTGTTGCCGTCGGCCCGCATCGGCCCCGCGGCGGCGAAGGTCGGTGCGAACTGCACGTTCTCGGGATCGCCCGCCGCGAGCGCAGCGCGCAGGGCAGCGTGGAAGTCGAGGTCGCGGCGCTGGTAGCCGGGCGTGTTGACGTTCGCGAGGTTCGAGGCGAGCAGCCCCTGGCGCAGCGACGCCCCGCGGATCGCTGCCTCTAGCGCTGTTTGGGTGAGGTCGAAGAGCTGCATCCCGGACGGAGCTCGAGGACGGACGCCCCGGTATTCGCCGGGTCGCCGCGCGACTTGAGGCGGCGCGGCGTCGCCGCCGCTAGCGAACGGTGGTGCGCGCCGTCAGGCGCGGGCCTCGAGCGCCGACGCCTGCGCGACCGGCGTGTAGGCGCCGTGCAGGCGGCGTGCGCGCGCGATCAGCTGGAGCTCGCCTGCCAGGCGGCCCCGCTGCGCTTCCACCACCCGCAGCGTGGCGGCCTGTAGGGCGCAAGCGGCGTGCAGTGCCCGCACGCTGCCAGCACTAGCGGCCGTCGCCGGTGCGGCGGGCGCGCTGCGCCACGCTTCGAGTTCGCGCAGGGCGTGCAGCAACGCCTCCCCGTCGCCGCGTAGCGCCGCGTCGTAGGCGCGCTCCCAGAGAGCGACCAGCGTATCGGGGTTCACGCCCGCAGCGCCCCGCTGGCCGTCGCCTCGCCAGCCGCTGCGGGCGGCGCAGCGGCCTTGGCAGCCTCCGCGAACGCGTCGCGCAGCTCGCCGAGCCAACCGGCGACGCGCGCTACGCCATCACCGTCGCGGGCGATCCGCGCCTGCGCCAACTGCCGCTTGCAGAAAACGTAGATCGCTTGCAGCCGCTCGGCGATCTCCCCTTGTCGCAGGTCGAGGGTGGCGAGCAGCTCGTCGATGATCGCTTCGGCCCTCCCTAGGTGGCTGTGAAAGCCGGCCAGGTCACCCCGTTCGAGGTCGCTGCGGGCCCTGGTCAAGAAGCGGACGGCGCCTTCGAACAGCATGACCACCAGGCGTTCTGGCGGCGCGGTGAGGATCTCTTGCTCCCGATAGGAGCGAGCGCTCGCATAGGGCGGCTTCACGCCCCGGTGATCGGCGCGCCGCGCGTGGCGTTTAGGCGAACGACGTCGGCTTCGCAGCAACGCGCCCGCAAGCGGACGGTGAGCGCCGAGCTACGGTCGCCAAAAAAAAGATGCTGCGAGCCGAGCCAGCGGTCGCCTAGGAACGCTGCGATCCGAGCAGACCGTTGAGCTGCGATTGCAGCCACGACCCCTGCGACTGCACAGCCGCGAGCGCCTGCTCCATCGCCGTGAACTGGGCCCTCAGTTGCTGCTCACGGAGCTCGAGACGACGGTCGATCGCCGTCATCCGATCGCGCACGAAGCTGAGCTCCGCGTCGACGCCCGACTGACGCTGGTCGAGCACCGCGCCCGGCCCGGCGTAGGCAGCGAGCGCATCCGCTAGTCGCTGTGACACACCACCGCTGCCGGTGAGCGCACCGAGGAGCCGCTGCACGCCCTGTGGATCGGCGTCGAAGGCGGCGTCGAAGGCTGCCTCGTCGAAGCGCAGCTTGCCGGCAACGGCGTCGGGCGAGGGCGTGCCGCTGCCGCTCGCGGCGCCCGTGGAGATGCCGATCTCCGCGAGTTCGTCGCGGTTCGTTGGCAAACCAGCGACCGGGTCGGCGATTAGCCGCCGTAGCGAGTCGAGCATGTCGCGCAGCCCGGAGTCGGCGTACAGCGCCCCCTTGCGCGCGTCGGCCGTCGTGCGTGGGTCCTTGACCGGCGTTTCAGAGAGGTCGCTGCGCACCAGATCGACCAGCTGGTTGTAGGCGTCGACGAACGCCCGCAGGCGCTGTTTCACCGCGGCTCGGTCGACCGCCGGCGGCGAGACCGTGATCGTCACCGGCGTAGTGGGTGTAGTCGCCCGCAACTCGAGGACAACTCCGGCGATCACGTCGTCGACGCGGTTGCTCTGGCGCACGTAGCTGGTGCCATCGACGGTGAACTGCGCGTCCTGGGCCGGCCGCGCCGCGCTCGTGTCCTCAACAAGGAAGGAGGCGCTCGCCGTGAACGCCCCGCCGCTGCCGGTCGTGCGACTCGAGAGAACCAGCTTGCCTTGCACGACGACCGCGTAGACCGGCGCGTTGGCGTCGGCGTTGATCTGGGCGGCGAGCTGATCGGCGCTGGTACCCGCCGCCACCGTCGTCGTCCAAGAACCGATCGTCAGCGCCGAATCGCTGGACGGCGACGAGTAGCTGTAGGTGCGCTGCTCGGCGCGTGCCAACTGCGTGACGTTGACCTGGTAACCACCCGGTCCGGCAGCGCCGTTCAAGGTCGCAGAGACAGTTTGGGCGTTACTGGACGTGACCGTTTGCACAGGCGCCCAGGTCGCGGCAGAGCGCAGCGCCTCGAGCGCGTCGCGCACCGCAATGACCCGCGCCTCCACTTGCCCGAGGGCCTGCTTGCGCGCGTCGAGACGCGCTTGTTGGAGCTCGAGCCGTGCGCGCGGCTGGCGCTCGATCGCCAGCAGCTGCTGGATGATCGAGTTCGTGTCGAGCCCGCTCGCGAGCCCGCCGAAGGTGAACAACGGTCCCGCCATCGCCGTTTCCCTAGGTTCGGCGCGGGCCGCCGAGACCGAGGTCCGGCGCGCTCGCCAGGTCGAGCGCGACGCTCGGCGGTACGCGGCGGATCAGGCGACCTTCGAGATCGCGCACTTCCACGACCACCCGGCCGGTCTGTTCGTCGACCAGGAAGTGCAGCTCGCGGCCGAGACCGCGCAGCTCCTCGAAGCGCGCGGACGCCGCCGCGATCTCCGCGTGCACCTCGGTGGGAAGCGGCGTCACGTTCGAGGGCACGAGCGTTGCCGCGGGCTCGGAAGCCACGCGTTGCGGCTTGCGCTCCGCCTCCCGCGCCGCGTCCGCGTTGCTGGGCGCCCCGGCATCTTCGCGTTGTGGGCGC
The DNA here is from genome assembly GCF_900108055.1 of Thermoleophilum album. Lineage (GTDB taxonomy): Bacteria > Actinomycetota > Thermoleophilia > Solirubrobacterales > Thermoleophilaceae > Thermoleophilum > Thermoleophilum album. The sequence continues at coordinate 499,231 of NZ_FNWJ01000002.1, forward strand.
TCAGGAGCCACGAGCGGTGCGGGTGTGTGGGTGCTTGCTATGCGTGGGAGCGTGCTCATCGCCGACGCGCACGCGGGCGTCTGGTGGCCGACACCCGGGAGCGTGCTAGTGCCCGCCTAATCGGCGCGAGCGCGGGACCCTTTAGGGCCTTTCGGGGTGTGCGGCCATTTCGTCGCTCCCGGCCCCGGCGAGCCTCGCTAGATGCTGGTGCAGGTGGATGCAGCGGGCGTCGGTCGGTGCGCGCTGACGCGCCTCCTCGGCGAAGACCAGGGCATCGTCGAGCATGCCTTTCGCGTAGGCCACCTGGGCGAGCCCGATGAGCGCGTCGGGGTCGGGCCCGTGCTCGTGGCAGGCAGCGATCCACTCCTCCGCCGCGGAATCCAGAAAGCCGCGCCGCAGGTAGATGCCAGCGAGCAGCTCCCGGCGTTCCCGCGCGGCGATCGTGCAGCGCTCGAGCAGGGGCACGAGCTGCGCGAAGGTGTCGATCTCCTCGACCCGTAGCAGCGCCTCCAGGCACTGGCAGAGAAGCGCTGCCGAAGCGGCCGGCAGCAGCCCGGGGTCGCGCCCCTTCAAGCGATCGCGCCACCCCTCGAAGACTGCGAGCTCGGCGGCGTCAAGGACCGCCCGCGCCCGCTCCAGCGCAGCTGTCGCGGTGTCCGCGTCGCCCGCCGCGAGCCGCGCGAAGAGCTCGCAGCGGCGCGCCGCTTCGGCGACCGGCGAGTCATCCGGCACGCCGGCACACGTCGCAGCCGCGTCTGCCCAGCGCTTCATGCTCAACAAGGCCTCGCCGTGCGCGACGCGCGCGCGGTCGTTGCCGGGCTGCAGCGCGCAGACCTTGCGGAACCGCTCCTCGGCGGCGGCTACGTGGCCGCCCTCGTAGAGGGCGATCCCCACCAGGAAGGCGTTGGTCGGGGTCGCTGCTAGGCGCCGCTCGACCCTTTCCGTGACTTCCTCCGCCGACGCGCCCCGGCGGACCAGTACGGAGGCGGCGAACAGCACCGCTGCCGGGTGTGCGAGACCCTCCTCGAGCGCAAGCAGCGCGTGACGCTCCGCGGCCTCGGTGTCGCCACGTTTGGTCGCGATCTCGGCGAGGCCGATCCGCGCCAGGTGGCTGCCGCAGCCGCGCATGCTCGTGTAGCGGCTGGGCGCCTCCCCCATCTCGAGGCACCGCTCGAACAAGCGCTCTGCCTCCTCTAGGCGTCCGCGTTCCGCCTCGACCCAGGCGCGCTCGAACACCAGATCGGTGAGGTCGGGAAACAGCCGCGCGCCTTCCTCCAGCACCTCGATCGCCTCGTCGAAAGCGCGCAGTTGCCGGAGCGTCAGGGCGAGGCGCACGTAGAGCGTCGGCACGAACTGCAGGACGCGCGGTCCGCCGTCGCGATCGATGTTCGCCCGAGCGCGCCGCAGATGACGGACCGCGCCTGCGAGGTCGCCGATCGCCAGGTACTCCGAACCGAGGTTGAAGTCGAGAAAGGAGTTCGCCTGCGACTCCTCCGCCTGGCGCAGCAGCAGTTCGATGTTGCGCCGCGCTTTGTCGCGCGCGTCGCGGACCACGCCCAGGTACCCGAAGTGCTCGACGCGCACGTCGGTCTGCTCGATGCGCTCCGGCAAGCTGGCCGGCAAAGCCCACGCGAACTGCTCGTGCAGGCGCCCTCGGAAGCGGTAGATCGGGCGGTTGCGGAACATCCGCAGGGCGCTGTGCGTGACCGCTGTGCCGTGCTCGAGCTCCCCCGTGTAGCTCGTCTCTACGAGCTGGAAGGCCTCGCGCCAGGTACGGCCGGTGAGCGCCCGCAGCTTCGGAATGTCGTCGGCGACCAGCACCTCGTCAGCGTCGAGGAACAGGATCCAATCGCCCGTCGCCGCATCCACCGAGACGTTGCGCGCGTCGGCGAACGAACCGGTCCAAGCGAAGTCGATTACGCGCGCCCCAAAGTCGCGCGCGATCTCGCGCGTGCGGTCGCGCGAACCGGTGTCGACCACGACGATTTCGTCGACCGCCTCACGGGCCGCGGCAAGGCAGCGCGGAAGCATCTCCTCCTCGTCGCGGACGATCATGCAGAGGCTCAGGCGAAGCCCGGACACCGGTTGCGCCGCCGCCGCCAGCTCGCGCGCTCGCCCACCAAGGCGTTTGACCGTGGCGACCGTTGCCGCCGCCAGCGGCGGCACGCGTCGGCGGCTGCGCGCCGCTTGCAGATTGCGGCGAGCGTCGGGGTGCGCGGGATCGAGCCGGAGCGTCGCCTCAAAGAGCGTGCCGGCGACGTCCCGCGCGGCGAGCTCGTAGAAGGCGACGCCGGCGTAGTTCAGTAGTTCCGGCTCCCGCGGTTCCGGCTCGAGCGCTGTCAGCGCCGCTTCGCAAAGCAGCAGGTAGAGGCGTTCGAGCCGTCGCGGCTCAAGCTGGCCGGCGAGCGCCAAGCCGCCCTCCAGCATCGCCTTCCGCGCGCGGTACGGCTCGTGTGGCGGCTCCAGCTGATCGGCCTCCCGCAGGCACTCGAGCAGGGCCCTGCGGTCGAGCGCACGCCAGGCGGTAGCGGCGCGCTGCACCAGCACCGCGGTCGCCGAGGGCGCGCGCTGCGCCGCGCTCCGTTGGCGAACGCCGCAGCCCTGGTCCCGCGAGGGCGTGAGGCGGAGTCCCATCGCCCCGGGTGTCGCCAGCGGCGCGCCGATCTTGAGGGCGGCGACCGGACGATCGTCCAAAACGGCAACAGAACGGCTTCATGTCACGGCCGACGCGGCCGAGATGGTGAGCACGGGCAGGACCGGCGCGGGACCGGTCCGGGAGAGGAACTCGACCCGGCCGTCACCCGTTCGTCGCATCCGAGGCCCGGGAGATACCGCCCATCCGTGGACGAATTTGACGGCCCAAGCCGTCCTGATGCGGGAGGAAGGACTGGCCCAAATGCTCAAACTGGAGATCAAAGACGTCCGGCGCCCTGCAGCTCACGATGTACTCGCACTGTGGCGCGAGTACAAGCGGACCGGGTCCCTGCACCTGCGCAACCGGTTGGTGCTGACCTTCGCACCGTTGGTCAAGCACATCGTGTACCGCAAGATCCGCGAGGTTCCTGCCAACTGCGAGGTCGAGGACCTAATCTCGTGCGGTCTGGTCGCTCTGATCAACGCGATCGATCGCTACGACCCCGCCAAGGGCGCCACTCTCGAGCAGTTCGCTTGGACGCGGATTCACGGTGCCGTGCTCGACGAGTTGCGCCGCCAGGACTGGGCTCCGCGCTCGCTGCGGGCGCTCGACCGCCAGATCCGCAAGGTCGATCAGCACTTCATGGCCGTGTACCAGCGGCGACCGTCGACGCGCGAGCTCGCCGAGGCGCTGGGACTCGACGAGCGCGAACTGCTGCGGCGTCGAGCGGCCCTTGAGAACGCCGAGATCGCGTCGCTCGACCAGGTCGTGGCGAGCGAGGATGACGACACCGAGATCGAGCGCGTCGACACCCTTGAGTCGACGGCGCGCGAGTCCGATCCCGAGCGAGCGGCGACCGCCCACGAGGCGAAGGAGCGCTTCCGCCGCGCCTTCCGCGAGCTTTCGCGTCGCGAACAGGAAGTCGCTGTGATGCTCTACGCGAAGGGCTTGACGCTGCGGGAGATCGGCGACGTCCTAGGGGTCTCGGAGAGCCGCGTTTGCCAGATCCACGGCAGGCTTAAGCAGAAGCTGCGCGAGGCCCTGGCGGGACACGAGCCGCTGTTCAGCGAGGTCGCTTAGCGGTCCTCTGGGGAGCGCAAGCTGACGTCGAGTCCGTAGGCCCAGACGAGTAGCTCCGCCACCGCCGCGTACAGCTCGGGCGGGATCTCCGCACCCAGCTCGAGCTGGCTGAGGGCGTCCACCAGAGCGGCGTCCTCGCGCACCGGCACGCCCGCTTCCCGGGCGATCTCGATGATCCGCTCTGCGAGCTTGCCGCTGCCAGTGGCGACAACGCGGGGCGCCGCGTCTTCACCCGCGCGGTAGCGCAGCGCAGCTGCCCGCTTCGGCCGCCCGCCGCCACCCAGTCGACGCTCGCTGTCCACCGTCCCCCTATCCGTACGCGTCGACCGGCCCCCGGCGCGCGACGAGCTCCAGCTCCAGCTGCTCCAGGCCGAGACCGCGCAGACGGTCCTCCAGAGCGGGCAGCCGCGCCCGCGCCGCCTCCAGCACCGTGCCCGGCTCGGCCGCTACGCGCGCGCGCAGCCGGCCCGCAAGCAGCTCGGCGCGGAGGTGGAGTTCGCCGAGGCGCGGCGAGTGCAGCACTAGCGAGACCGCGCGTCGCTGCGGCCGTTCCCCGCGCGCCTCGCCCTCGCCGTTGGGATCCCGCGAGACCAGCAAGCCGCCAGGCAGCGTGACCGCTGCGAAGGCACTCGCTGGCGTCGGCGCTGCCGGCGCGCTCGTGCTCTGCGCAGGCGCCTCTTCGACTACCCGCAGCACCAGCTCCTGTGCGGCTTGGCGGGTGACGCGCAGGCGCAGGTGATCGCCCTCCTTGACGCCCTCCGGCAGGCGCGCCTCGAGCACCGTCCCGGCGAGCGCCAAGAGGCCCCGGTCGCCGCTGCGCTCCAAAACCCGCGCGGCCAACACGCGGCCCGGCCAGAGCGGCAGCTCCGGCAGCCCGGCCCGCAGCAGCACTACCTCGACCGGCTGCATCGCGCGTATCGTCGCAGCTTGCTCGGTGGTCGGTCTCAAGCGACCAGCGGCGCCGACGATTACGCGGGCCGTGGAGCGCGGGCTGTACATCGCCGCCTCGGGGATGCTCGCCGAGCTCGTTCGCCAGGACTTGATCGCGAACGACATCGCCAACCTCTCGACGCCCGGCTACAAGCCCGACCGAGCGTCCCAACGGAGCTTCGCCGACGTGATGCTGAGCAACACGCGCGACGGCGAGGCGGTCGGCCCGCTCGGCCTGGGATCGGTGATCGCCCGTCGCACCACCGACTTCTCGCCAGCGCCGCTGCGCGAGACCGGCGAGCCGCTGGACTTCGCGATCGAGGGCGAGGGGTTCTTTGCGATTCGCACGCCGCAAGGGGTGCGTTACACGCGCAACGGCCAGTTCCAGCGGGCCGCCGATGGCACGCTCGTCGACGGGCTCGGCAACGCGGTGCTCGGAAAGGACGGCGCGCCGGTGCGGGTGGGCGGCGATGGGCGGGTCGATCCGCGTAGGCTCGCAACCGTCCGGCTCGATCGTCCGCGCAAGCTCGGCGACGGCTACGTGGCGGGCGCGGTGGCCGGTAACGGCGGCGCCGTGCGCGCGGGGGCACTGGAGGCGTCGGCGACCAACCCCGCGCGGGCGATGGTCGACATGATCGCCTCGCTACGCGCCTACGAGGCGTCGCAGCGCGTGATCACCACGATCGACCAGACACTCGAGCGCACCGCCACCCAGGTGGCGGCGGTTCCGGGCCAGTAGTCGGCGCGCGCTGGCGACGCCTAGCGACCGGCCAGCGGTAGCGACAAGCGCACCTTCGATACCTCGACGCGGAAGCCCTCCTCGTCGTTGGGGCGCAGGAACGGTGCGTCGCGGCCCAGCAGCTCGAGCCGCACACGGTCCCCGGGCGCGAACTGCCAGGCGGTCCCGAACAGCTGGAACGACACCCGGCCCTGCTGGCGGGGTCGCAGGCGCAGTGCGCCACGCCCGACGAGGATCATCTTGCCGTCGCGAACCGCCCACAGGCGCGCCGCCAGGTAGGCCCTGCCGCCACTTGCCCGCACGTTCGCTGCGACGCGCGGCAGACCCATCACCAAGAAGCGGCGCGGGACCGTGCGCTCGAGCACGTACTCGCCGGGGCCGGAGCTCACCGGCAGCTCCTTGCAGGCGCCGGTCGACAGGGGGTTGATCGCGGTCCCCAGCGCGGGGTCGCCGCCGCTGCTCGTGACCTCCGCCTGCGCCGGCGAGGAGATGCGCCAGGCGCGCCGAGCCAGCCGCTCCCAACTCGGTGCTGTGACGGGCCCGAGCGGCGCTGCCGAGGCCGGACAGGTGACCGCGAAGGCGGTGACGCTGCCGCTGCGCAGCCGCCGCGCTCGACCCTGCAGGAAGCGCTCGAAGAAGGCGAGCCCCTGGCGCGTGAAGAGATCGTCCTGGGCGAGCTTGTTTTGTGCGCGCGGATGCCCGAGGTCACCGAGCTGCAGCGCCGCGAAGGCGCGGCGACCGGAGCCCGCCAGGCGGTAGGCGTAGATACCGTCGAGCGCCGGGAAGAGGTCGTCGGTCCAACCGTTCTGGATCAAGAGCGGCGCAGCCGAACGCCGCGTGGCGAGCCCGGCCGCGGAGTGCAGCCGGGTAAGCTGTCGCACCAACGCGCGCGCGGCCGCGGTTTCGAGAGCGGCGTCGGTGATCGCCTTCCAGGCGACCAGATCGGCGGTCGGATCGGCGCCCTTGGGCGCCAACAGCGCGCTGCCCGCGGCGACCCCGAAGAGGGCCGTGATGTAGCTCTGTTTCGGCACTCCCAGGGGATCGCCGCTGAGGCCGGCGGCGGCGCGCGGCGAGTCACCGAGGCGGCCGTTGACGGTCAGCGATCCGGCGAGGTCGGCGGTGCCCCAGCGCGCCCAGGCCCCAGCGATCGCCAAGCGCTTGCCGCGCGGGCTGCGCCAGGCCACGAGGCGACCGCTCGGGAGCCGCAGGCGATCGCGCAGGAAGGCCAACTCGAGGCTCTGGATGCCGCCGTAGGAGATGCCGGTCACGCCCAGTGCGCGGGGCGCGGCGAGACCCTGATCGACAAGCAGTCCCAGGAGGTACTGGGTGTCGCGGATCTCGTAGCGCTGGTCGGCGAGGTGCGTCCAGCCGCGCGCACAGTTGGGCGTGCGCGATGCCGGCAGACCGCACGACCGTCCCCAGCCGCGCGCCGAGTAGTTGACGACCATGAAGCCGCGACGCGCGAACCAGACGTTCGAGTAGCGCGCATTGGGGTCGCTCGACTCGAACATCGCTTTGTTGCCACCCCAGCCGTGCAGCATCACGATCGTCGGGAACGGCCCCTCGCCGCTCGCCGGTAGCGTCACGTCGACGTCCAGGGGGACGCCGTCGAACGACGGCACGCGCGCGTCGTCGCTGAGGGTCGGGCAGAACCGCACGCCCGCCAGCGGCTGACAGGGGTGACCGAACGGCCGCGGCTCCGCTGCCGCCAGCGGCGCGGCGATGGAAAGGCAAAGCGCTGCGCTCGCCGCGAGCGCGATCACAAATCGGCGCATCGAACTCCTCCTCGGGGACTGGGGCTGGGCGCACCCTAACGCACCCTCAAGAAGCGGCGCCAGAGGGCGAATAAGCGGGCAATCGACGGAGGCAGGCGCCGACCGGACCGCCGCGCGGGGGTCGACGCCCGACAAAGAGGAGTAAGCCCATGCTCGAAGGCCTGTACTCGGGCGCTGCCGGGATGCTCGCGCAGCAGCAGCGCTTAGACGCACTGGCCAACGACATCGCGAACGTCTCGACCCCGGGCTACCGCAGCCTGCGGGTGGGCTTTCGCGACCTCCTCTACCGGCAAGACGGCCCGGCCGCGCTTCCCGGCGTCGAGGTTGGAAGCGGTGTCGCCGCCGTCACAACCGGACGCAGCGCACAGCCGAGCGCCTTGCGCGAGACCGGCGAGCCGCTCGACCTCGCAATCCAGGGCCGCGGCTACCTTCAGGTCCGGCGGCGTGACGGTTCGTTGGCGCTCACGCGCGACGGCTCCTTCCGCGTCGATGCGCGCGGCGAGCTGGTGACCGCGGCGGGCGACCGCCTGGTACCCCCCTTGCGCCTGCCGGCGGGCACGCAACCGGGCTCGGTGCGCATCGCCCCCGACGGCCTCGTGACCGTCGGCGAGCGTCGGATCGGCCGCATCGAGCTGGTCGACGTCGCTGCGCCCGAGCAGCTCCTTCCGGTCGGCGACAACCTGTTCCTGCCGACGCGCGGCAGCGGGCCGACCACCCGGGTCCGCGACGCTTCGCTCGTGCAGGGCGCGCTCGAGCAGTCGAACGTCGACTTGGGCGAGGCGATGGTCGGCTTGATCGAGGCGCAGCGCGCATACCAGCTGGCGAGCCGCGTGATCCAAACCCACGATCAGCTGCTCGAGATCGCCAACGGGGTGCGCAAGTGACGGCTGTACACGTGCCTGTGAGCAGTACTCCGGCGAGCGGCCTGCGGGCCCTCTCCGACACCGAGGTCCCGCGCCCGGTGCGGCAGGCCGGTCGTGAGGCGGTCACGCTCTATCGGGCAGCCGTCACCTTCGAGTCGCTGCTGGTGAAGGAGCTTCTGGGCGCTTCGGGCGTCCTCGATTCGCTGAGCGCCGCACACCCGCTGCTCGGCGACCAGGCCGCCGAGGCGCTGGTCGGCGGCGTCGCCAACGGCGGCGGACTTGGCCTAGCGGAGCAGCTCTACCGCGCTCTCGCCGAGGCCGCAGGAGTAGCCACCAAGCATGCGGGAGGCGCCCGGTGATCAGCGATCGCGCACCCGCCAACGGCAGGCAAAGCGTGTTGAGCGCACCACCGCGACCGGTCAGGGCAGCGGCGACACTCGGTGGGCGGCTCAACGATCACCTCGAGCGGCAGCTAGCGGCCGCTCGGCGACTGCTCGCCTGCGTGCTCGAGCAGGGACAGGCGATCCGCGACCGCGCGGTCGACCGCACGGTCGAAGCGGCCGCCGCAATCCGCAACGAGGTGGCCGCGCGCGAGCGGCTCGAGGAGGAGCGTGCGCTGCTGCTCGCCGAGGCAGGTCGCGAGCTCGGGGTCTTGCCCGAACAGGTAACGCTCGAGCGGATCTGCGCGCTTTTGCCAGCTACTGAGGCCGATCAGGCGCGCCGCTTGTCGACCGAGCTGCGCGGCATCCTCGCCGAGATCTCGCGCGAACACCACACCAACCGCGTGTTGCTGCGCCAAGAGCTGGCCTTCCTGGAGCACCTGCTGCGCCTCGCAGCAGGCCCCCAAGGTGCCGCATACCGCCCGGATGGTGATCCCGTGGCACCCGCGCCAACCGTTCAGACGGTGATCGATCGGAGGGCCTAGACGATGCCGACGATCTCCACCTTCCTCGGACTGCAAACAGCCCTGCGCGGCCTGCTGGCGCACCAGCGCGCGTTGGACGTGACCTCGCACAACGTCAGCAACGCCAACGCTGCCGGCTACACCCGCCAGGAGGCGGTACTCGGCGCTTCGCTGCCGTTGGAGCTGATGCCGGTGCAAACGCAGACGTTCGGTGGCGCGCAGCTCGGCACCGGCGTCGAGGTGCACGAGTACCGGCGCCTACGCGACGCCTTCCTCGACCTCCAAGCGCGCGCGTCGGCGACCAGTCTCGGCTACTCCGAGGCGCGCTCGACGCGCCTCGGTCAGGTCGAGGAGGCGCTTGCCGAGCCGTCCGACAACGGCATCAACGCCGGTCTTGCGGCGTTCTTCGATGCCTGGGCGAAGCTCGCGAACAACCCCGAGAGCACGGCTGCTCGACAAGCCGTTTTGTCGCAGGCGGCGGCGCTCGCTCAGACAGTTCGCGATCTCGACGCTCGCCTCGCGCAGATCGCCAGCGACGCCCAAGGGGAGCTTGCGCAGCTGACCGGCGCTGGCGGCGAGGTCGATCGCATCGCCCGCGAGATCGCGCAGCTGAACGTCGCGATCGCGCGAGCCGTGCAACTCCGCGAGCAGCCGAACGACCTCGCCGACCGGCGCGACGCGTTGATCGATCGACTCGCGCAGCTTGGTCGCGTGCAGGTGCAGGACGACCCCGCCCGCCCCGGCAGCGTCACGATTTCCTTCGGCGATGCGCCGTCACCGCTCGTCACCTACGACAGCGTGACTTGGCCGCAGACGCTTACCGCGCCCGACGGTCGCGTCGGCGGACTGCTGGCGGTGGCGAGCAGTGGCGGCACGATCGATCAGTACCGCGCACAGCTGGCAACTTTCGCGCGCAACCTCGCCGACGCCGTCAACACCCTGCACGGCACCACTTTCTTCAGCTACACGCCCGGCAACGAGGCAGCGACGCTGGCGGTCGCGATCGCCTCCCCGAGCGCCGTGCGCGCAGGCTCGAGCGGTGCGGCGGGTGCCAACGACGTGGCGCTGGCGATCGCCGCGCTGCGCACGCAACCCGGGGGGCCTGCCGAGGAGTACGGTCGACTGGTCGACCGCATCGCCAACGACGCGCGCAGCGTCCAAAACGACGTGACCCGCAACTCGGCGATCGCCGACGCTGCCGAGCAGCGCCGGCAGTCGGTGCACGGCGTTTCGCTCGACGAGGAGATGGCCGCACTGATCCGCTTTCAGCGCGGCTATCAGGCGTCGGCGCGCGCCTTGACGACGCTCGACGAGACGCTCGAAGTGCTGATCAACCGCACCGGGAGGGTCGGGCTGTGACAACCGGCCGCATCACCGAGTCGATGCTTGAGCGCAGCGCTCTCGGCGACCTGCAGCGCGCGGTTCGCCGCGTCGCTGACGCCCAGCGGCGGGTCTCGTCGGGCCGTGACCTGGTGCGCCCCTCCGATGATCCGCTGCGTACTGCCCGGGCCTTGGCGGCACGCAACGAGCTGGCACTCGTGCGGGAGCTGCGCGACAACGTGCGCGACGCTTCGACCTGGCAGGACGTGGCCGACAAGGCGCTCGGCAACATCAGCGACTATCTGCAGCGGGCACGCGAGCTGATCGTCCAGGGCGCCAACGATGCCGTCGGTCAGCGCGGCCGCGACGCGATCGCGCGCGAGCTCGACGAGATCATCGCGGCGATCAAGCAGGAGGCGAACGCCAGCTACGCCGGTCGCTACGTGTTCGCGGGCACTGCCACGCAGACGCGTCCCTACGACCCCAATGGGGCGGACACCTACGCCGGCGACGCCGGCGTCATCGAGCGGGCGATTGGGCCGGGGGTGCGGATCACGGTGAACGTGGTGCGCGGCGGCGCCCTACTCGGTCAGGGGCAGGCGGCCAACGATGGCCTGATCCTCGACACCCTGCGCGACGCTGCCGATCAGCTGCGCACCGGCACGCCGGCAGCGCTCAACGCTCTGCGCACGACGACGCTGCAGGCGGTCGATCGCAACCTCGACGAGCTCGGTCGCGCGCGCGCCGAGGTCGGCGCGACCACCCAGCGGCTGGAGAGCGCCGACGCACGCCTAGCGGAGCTCGAGCTCTCGGTCGGCACGCTGCGCTCGGAAGCCGAGGACGCCGACATGGCGAAGGCGATCACCGACCTCATCGCCCAGCAGACCGCTTATCAGGCGGCGCTGCGCGCCGGCGCGAACGTTTTGCAGACCTCGCTACTCGACTTCCTGAGGTGAGGAGAGGAAAGCCATGACGATCATCAGCGAGACCACCCGCTTCGGCAGGATCGAGGTGCCGGAGGAGGCGGTGGTCGACTTCCCACACGGACTGGTCGGGTTCGAAAGCCGCCGCTTCACCTTGATTGCGCGCGCCGAGAAGGCGGTGTTCTTGTGGTTGCAGTCGCTCGACGAGCCGGCGCTCGCGGTGCCGGTAACCAACCCCTGGCTGTTCTTCCCCGACTTCGAGTTGATCGTGGGCGACGACGAGCTCGAGCGGCTCGGAATCGACACCGACCAACTCGACGTCTACGTGGTGGTTCAGGCGAGCGAGCGGCTCGAGGACTTCAGGGCCAACCTGCTTGCGCCGATCGTGATCGGAGGACGCCGCGGTTGGCAGGTGATCAACGAATCGCCGACTGCGCGCCTGCGTGCCCCCCTGTTCGGCGAGCGCGCACACCAAGCCGCCTGACCCCGCCCGAGAGGAGCGAGCGAATGCTTTCCATCACACGCCGACCAGGCCAGCGGATCGTGATCGGCGACGACATCGTCGTCGAGATCACCGAGATCAGCGGGTCGACGGTGCGCCTCTCGATCGACGCACCGCGGTCGGTGCGGATCTACCGCGAGGAGATCTGGCTCGAGGTCAAACGCGCCAACGAGGAGGCAGCGCGTGCTGGTACCGACGCGGTGCCGGAGGGCGGCCTCGATCAGGTCGATCGACTTCACGCCAAGGCAACTAGCAAGGAGTAGCAACAGCCAAGGAGAGGCGATGCCATGTCGCTCAGAATCCAAAACAACGTCGAAGCGCTGACCGCGCATAGACAGCTCAACAGCACGACGGAGCGGCTCCGCAAGTCGATGGAGCGGCTCTCGTCCGGCTACCGCATCAACAAGGCGGCCGACGATGCCGCGGGGCTCGCGATCAGCGAGAAGATGCGCGCCCAGATTCGGGGCCTTGCCCAGGCTCAGCGCAACGCCCAGGATGCGGTCTCGATGGTGCAGACCGCTGAGAGCGCCCTGAGCGAGGTCCACGAGATGCTGCAGCGCGTGCGCGAGCTCGCGGTCCAGTACCACAACGGCACGCTCTCGGCGGGCAACCGCGCTTCGATCCAGTCCGAGGTCGATGAGCTGTACAGCGAGATCCAGCGGATCGCGCAGAGCTCGCAGTTCAACGGCATCTCACTGTTGGCCGGCAACGGCTCGGTGACGTTCCAGATCGGGGCTAACGACGGCGAAGTGATCTCAGTGTCGACGCTGGACCTGGTGGGGGCGCTCGGCACGGCCCCGTTCTCCTTGAGCGTCGCCAATACCCAGGACCTCACGGAGATCGACACGGCGCTCGACGTCGTGAGCTCGCAGCGAGCGCAGCTCGGTGCGGTGCAGAACCGGCTCGAGCATCTGCTGAACAGCATCGCGGTCTACCACGAGAACCTGGTGGCAGCAGAGTCGCGCATCCGCGATCTCGACATGGCGCAAGAGGCCGTGGAGCTGACCAAGCTGCAGGTCCTGCAGCAGGCCGGCACCGCGATGTTGGCCCAGGCAAACCAGTCGAACTCCTCGGTGCTGCAGCTGCTGCGCGGCGGCTAGTCGAGCGTGCGCGCCCACTCGAGCGCCTGCGCCAGGTCCGGGGGCAGCGGCGACGCGAGCTCGATCCGCTGACGGCTCACCGGGTGCGGGAAGGCGAGACGAGCGGCATGCAGAAACTGGCGGCGCAGCCCGAGCTGCGCACCGAGACGCTGCCCGCCGTAAGTGGGGTCGCCGGCGACGGGGTGGCCGATCGCTTGCAGGTGCGCACGGATCTGGTGGGTGCGGCCGGTGACCAGCGCGAGTTCGAGCAGCGCGCTGCGTGCGTGCCGCTCGCGCACTTCGAAACGGGTGACGGCGGCGCGCGCGCCGGCCCCGCCGATCGTCATCCGTACGCGTCGCCGGCGATCGCGGCCGATCGGCGCTTCGATCACGGCCCGTGTGGCGGCTGGGACACCGGCGACGAGCGCCAGGTAGTGCCGCGCGACCGCTCGCTCGCGAATCAGTCGTGCGAGCTCGCGGTATGCCGATTCGCTGCGCGCGACCACCAGCAGTCCTGAGGTGTCGCGATCCAACCGATGCACCACGCCGGGCCGGCTGGGATCGCCGCCGGCCGCACCGTGGGCGCGCAGCCAGGCGTCGAGTGTGGGCACGCGTACGCCGGCGCCGCCGTGGACCGCGACGCCCGGCGGCTTGTCGATTACCAGCAGGTGCTCGTCTTCGTAGGCGAGGCGCGGCGCAGGCGCCGGCTGTTCGTCCGCTTCAGCAGGCGCCGCGGCGAGCTCGGCGGTGATCACCGTCCCCGGTGCGACGCGGTACGACTTGTCGCGCACGACGCGCCCATCGACGGCGACCGACCCGCTCGCGATCAACGCTTGGGCACGCGCGCGCGAAGCGATCGCGGGTAGCCGAGCGAGGACGCGGTCGAGGCGGTCCCCGCCCCACTCCGGGCGGACCTCGATGGTGATCGCCTCAGGGTCCCGCCGCTCGCTGCTCATCGGCTCGTGCCGCACGCTTCGCAGCCCGTTCGCCGATCAACACAAGCCCCGCTACTCCCAGCACGATCGCGCTGTCGGCGAGGTTGAAGGCGGGCCACGCGACCGGGTCGATGAAATCGATCACCGCGCCGACGCGCGCCCGATCCGCAAGGTTGCTGAGCGCGCCGCCGACGATCGCGCCGACCGGCAGCCACAACCACGGTGTCGACGCGCTGCGCAGGAAGTGGACGAGCAGCAGCGCGAGCGTGACCGCGACCAGCCAGCCGATCGTGTCGCCGAACCCCCGCAAAGCGCCGAATGCAACCCCGGTGTTGAAGGTCAAGGCGAGGTCGAGTCCGGGCACGAGCGAAACCCGCCGCCCGTTCGCCAGAAGCTCGACCGCCGCCTGCTTGGAGGCTTGATCGAGCAAAACGACGGACGCCGCTACCGCTAGCGCACGCGCCCAAGCGCGCTCCTTGCGGCCCGAGCAAGCCGCAGCCACGGCTAACCGCGCACGATCGCGACCAGCAGGTTGCCGACGAAGATCAGCACGATCGTCGCGACCATCGGGCTCAGGTCGAGGCCAGCCGGACCGAGTCGCAGCATCGGCACAAGCCGACGGAACAGCGCCAGGTACGGCTCGGTCACGTCGTACACGAACTGCACGACCGCCCGCAGCAGCCTGTTGTAGGGCAAGCGAGGCACCCAGGACAGCAGCACGCGCACGAAGATCAAGAGGACGTACAGGTAGAGCAGCGTCTCGAGGTAGCGCGCAACATCGAAACGCGTTAGCGCGACCTCGATCATCGGCTCTCCACCCCCACTCCCGCGGCCCGCGCAAGCGCTGCGGCGACCGCCTCCTGCAAGCCGAGGCGGTCAAGCTCGGCCAAACCCCGCTCGGTCGCGCCACCAGGAGTCGCTACCTGCCGCTCTAGCTCGGTTGGCGTGAGGCCGGTCTGCTCGAGGTACGCGACAGTGCCGCCCGCCGTCGCCATCGCCAGCTCGCGGGCCAGCTCCGGCGCGAGTCCGAGCCGCGCGCCGGCCCTCGCCAACTCGTCGAGGAACCGCGCCACGAAAGCGGGGCCGCAGCTAGCCAGCGCCATCAGCGCGTCGAGCTGCTGCTCTTCGATCTCCACCACTCGCCCAGCCCGGGCCAGCAGGGCGAGGAGCTGTTGCGCGGGCCCCTCCTCAGCGCGTGGTCCTGGAACGTATGCGATTACACCCCGGCCGACGGCCACTGGAAGGTTCGGCATCAGTCGGTAGAGGGCGGTCGGCGGACCAATCGCCTGTTCGAGCCGATCGAGCGGCGTCATCGCTAGCACCGACGCGACGGCGCGGGCGACGCCGCGCAGCTCCGGCGCCACGGCCTCCAGCTGCGCCGGCTTGCAGCACAGAAAGACCAGCTCCGCGCGTTCCGCTAGCTCGCGATTGGACGCGCAAACCTCGCCCCCAAGCTGCGCGACCAGCGCCTCGGCGCGCTCGCGCTGGGGATCATGCACGAGCAGTGGTTGGCCGAGCCCGCGCGCCAGCGCGCTCGCCATGTTGCCCGCACCGATCAGGCCGATCCGCATTGCGCCGAAGCCTAACCGTGCGAGCGCTTCTCGCCCGCGTGCCCTAGGACTGGTTGAAGAAACCCTTCTCGACGAGGCGCGCGCGCTCCTCAGCCGAGACCTCGACGTTGCGGGGTGTGAGGAGGAAGACCTTGTCAGCGATCCGCTGCATGCCCCCGTCGAGGGCGTACGTCAATCCGGAGGCGAAGTCGATCAGCCGCTTCGACAGGTCGGTGTCGGTCTGCTGCAGGTTGAGGATCACCGGAATTTCGTTCTTGAACTGATCGGCGATCTCCTGCGCGTCGTTGAAGCTCTTGGGAATCACAAGGTGCACTTGCAGCTCCGGTCCGCTGCGTCCGTTCGCAGCCACCGGACGCAATGAGCGCGCTCGCCCGCGCGGCGGTTCGTCGGCGAAGATGTCGTCGAATTCGTCGCGCGGGCGACGTCGGCTGAGTCGCCGAACGTTCGGACGTTCTCGGTAGCGCTCCTCGAGCAGTTCCTCCGGCTCGTGATCGGGAACGGGCTCGTAGCGTGGGTCCTCCTCTTCGGCGAGGCCGAAGAAGATGAGCGCCCGGTGCCAGGTGTCTCGGAGCGGCATGTCCCCGTCGGTTTCGTGCGGTCGCGCCGGATTCCTGCAAAGCTCAGCAGCCAGCGTGAGCAACCCCAAAAGTAGCGCAGTGGAAACCGCGATGCCGCTTGTCGTCGAGCGCGCAACAGCGCTCGGGCGCCAGGTCCTGCGGGGTGAGGTGGCGGGCGCGGGCCGCCTGATCGTCGGACTGCACGGACTGACCGCCACCAGACGCAACGTTTTCCATGGCTCGCGACTACTGGAGCGCGCGGGGGCGCGGGTCGTGCTTTACGACGCCCGCGGCCACGGCGCGTCGGATCCGGCTCCCCGCCGTGACGCTTACACCTACGACGAGTTGGTAGACGACCTGGAGGCGCTGCTTGAGCAGCTTGCCGACCCCACACCCGCGGTGCTCGTCGGCGTCTCGATGGGCGCGGCGACCGCGGCGGCGCTGGCCTTGCGCGGCGATGCGCGACTCGCCGCCCTCGTCTTGGTAACACCGCCGCCGCTCGCCGCGGGCGCGCCGCGGGCGGTCGACTTCGAGGCCGTTGCTGATGCGCTGGCGGCTGGTGAGCTGCGGCTAGCGGCCGAGCGTGCGCTCCCGCAAGGTCTCGATCCGCGCTGGCGGCAGGTGGCGCTGGCGGCAATCTGGCAGCGACTGTCGCGCCACCGTCATCCGCATGCCGTTGCCGACGCACTGCGCGTGGTGCCGCGTTCGCGGCCGCCGTTCGATGAGGAACGGTTGCGAAGTATCGAGCTGCCGGTTTTGGTGGTCGGCTCGCGTGACGAGGCCGATCCCCTGCATCCGCTCGCCGAAGCCGAGCTATGGGCGTCGACGATCCCGGGGGCGCAGCTGCTCGTGGAGGAGCCAGGGCGCTCGCCCCTCGCCTGGCAGGGTGCGCAGCTCTCGCGGGCGATTTGCGATTTCCTGCGGGCGCGGGGGCTCTTGCCGGCGAGTTAGGCGAGCAGCGTGCTGCCGAGCCGGATGATCGTCGCCCCCTCCTGCACCGCGACCTCCCAGTCTTGACTCGTGCCCATCGAGAGATGGCGTAAGCGGTGTCGCTCAGCGAGCTCGCGGAGAGCGCGAAACCAGCGGCGGCTCGCCTCCGGGTCGTCGGCCAACGGCGGCATCGTCATCAGGCCACCCACTGGCACTGGGCAGCGCGCAATGAAATCGGCGAGCGCGTCCGGGTCGATTCCGGCCTTGCCCGGCTCACGCGCGACGTTTACCTGCAACAGCACCTCCCGTGCCGGGTGTTTGGCGAGCTCGGCGAGTGCCGACTCGCTCGCCACCGAGTGGATGAGCCGCACGCGGGGGGCGACGATGCGCACTTTTCGACTCTGAAGCACGCCGATGAAATCCCATTCGAAGAGCTCGCCGCAGACCTCTTGTTTGGCGACCAGGTCCTGCGCGCGGTTCTCGCCGACGAGCCGCACCCCCGCCTTCGCCAACAGCGGCATGTCGGCCGCTGCGACGTACTTCGTCGCGGCCAGCACCTGCACGTCGCGCGGGTCGCGTCCGAGCTCGGCGATCCTTTCGCGCACCCACGCCAGGCGTTCGGCGACGCGGGCCGGATCGATCGCGTAGCGGGTCGCGGGCAAGCTAGGCGCCCCCCGCGCGCTTGATAACGACGACCCCCTGGCGGCCCGTCGCGGGCCCGTCGCGGCGGTGCGAGAACCAGCGTTGCGGGTCGCAGGCGGTGCACGCCGCGACCTGCGCGATCCGGCGCACCCCGAGGCTGCGAAGCTGCTGCTCGCAGACCGCGCGCAGGTCCAGGCGGTCGCCGCGCACGGCGCCCTCGTAATCTCGGAACCTGGCCGCCACTTCCGGGCCTACCTGGTAACAGCAAGGCCCGATCGCCGGTCCGATCGCGGCGCTCGGTGGCTGCGTGAAGTGCGTGACCGCGGCGGCGAGCACACCCGCTGCAAGCCCCCGCCAGCCGCAGTGGACGGCGGCCACGAGGCCATCCCCGGCCAAGGCAACGGGCAGGCAGTCGGCGGTCGTCACAAGCAGAGCGTCCCGGGAGCTGGCGGTGAGATGCCCGTCGGCTCGCGGCGCGTCCGCTCGCTCGGTGGGCGCTGCTCCCCGCTGCCAGCACCAGACGTCAGCACCGTGCTCTTGCTGGAGCCAACGTAGCGTGCGGTCACCGGCGCCAATCGCTGCGAGCAAAAGCCGCCGGTTTTCGCGCACGCGTGCTGGATCGTCGGCGGTATTCAGACCGAGGTTGAGCGTCGCGAAGGGGCCTTCGCTGACACCGCCACGGCGGTCGCTGAAGTACGCCACCGCGCCGGGCAGCTCGACGGCGACCGGTTGCGGTTGTGAACGGCCGTCAGCGACCGCGCCGCCCGCAGGTCCGCTCACTCGTCGCCTCCCTCGCCGGGAACCGTTTCGCTCTCGCCACCCATACCGCGCTGGCGTTCGTGCGCCCCGGCCTCCTGGGCCCTGCGCGCAACCTCAAGCGCCAGCCGCAGCTCGTCTTCGCGTCCGCTGATCTCGCCGTCGAGCTTGCGGCGCAGAACCTCGCGCAGCGCCGCTCCGATCGCCGGCGACTCGGGAATGCCGGCGGCGCGCAGATCCTCGCCTCCGATCTCCAGACGTACCGGCCGCAGCCGCTCGACGAAGTCGACGATCGGCCGCTGCGGTGCCCCCAAGGCAAGCGCCACCGCTAGCGCCTCCGGCGGCTCCGGTGCCAGCAGCTCGTAGACCTGCGACGGCCGTAGCTCGCCGATGCCGAGAAGCGTCGCGAGCTGCCGACCGTGCCTTGCCGCGCGCTGCACCGCCTCCCGCTCGGGGGCTCGCAAGCCAAGCTCCTCGAGCCACTCCCGTGCCGCCTCGGGGTCGCGCGCGAGCAAAGCCGCGAGGGCACTGAGCCGCCGGCTGGCCCCGACCACGTCGGCGGCCAACGCGGCGTCCGCGGCGAGCTGCGGGTCGGCCGTAAGCGCGGGGTGCAGCGAGCGGTCGAGGCCGAGCTCGCGCATTCGTCTAAGGGCCCGTGGTATCAGCTCGATCTCCTCGAGGAGCGGCAACAGCTCGTCGCGCACACGCGGTCCGGAGACAAGCCGCAAGACCGAACGCGCGGCCGCCTCGCGGGCGAGACGCTCGGTTTCCGGCTCGAGCGCGAAGCCAAGTCGTGATTCGTAGCGCAGGGCACGCAAAAGCCGGGTCGGGTCGTCGATGAAGCTCTGGTCGTGCAGCACCCGGATCAGGCCGCGGCGCAGATCTTCGAGCCCGCCAAAAGGGTCGTGCAGGTGACCGAGCTCGTCCCCCCGGAGCGCGACCGCCATCGCGTTGATCGTGAAGTCTCGGCGCCTGAGATCCTCCGCTAGTGAAGCAGGCTCTACTTCAGGCAGCGCACCCGGGCGCGGGTAGCGTTCGCGTCTAGTGGTCGCGAGGTCGACGGTGAGGTCACCAGCGCGGACCGTCGCGGTCCCGAAGCGGTCGTGCTGGACGACGTCGCCCCCCAGTCGGCGCGCAAGCTCGCGCGCCACGGCGCGCGCGTCGCCCTCCACGGCGAGGTCGAGGTCGAGCGCTTCGGAGCCGAGCAGCAGGTCGCGCACGGCTCCACCGACCAGGTACGTGGGCGGCAAACCCGCGAGTTCCGCCAACAAGCGCTCCATCCCCGGGATCCGCCGCACGCGCTCGCGCAGATCCTCTGTCGAGACGCGCCGCACTTCCAAGCGGTCAAGGGTAACCGCGCGAGCGCCCGGGTCCGGTTACGGAAGGCGGACCGGTTACGGAAGGCGGACCGGCACGCCCCGTTCGGCGAGGTAACGCTTGGCCTCGCCGATCGTGTGCCTTCCGTAGTGGAAGATCGAAGCGCAGAGCACGGCGTCGGCGTGTCCCTCGACGATCGCCTCGACGAGGTGCTCGAGCGCGCCCGCACCCCCGGAGGCGATCACCGGCACTTCAACTGCGTCCGCGACTGCGCGCGTCAACGCAAGGTCGTAGCCATCTTCGGTGCCGTCGCGGTCCATCGAGGTGAGAAGGATCTCGCCGGCGCCGCGCTCGACACCCTCGCGCGCCCATTCGACGGCATCTCTGCCGGTAGCTCGCCGCCCCCCTTCAACCACCACTTCCCATCCGCTGGCCCCGGGCGCAGACGCTTCCCGCTGCTGGTCGCTCCGCCGGCGCGCGTCGATCGCCAGCACTACGCACTGCGATCCGAAGACGGCAGCTAGCTCGTCGATCAACTGGGGACGGGTGACCGCCGCGGTGTTCACCGACACCTTGTCGGCGCCCGCGTCCAGCACTGCTTGAGCGTCCTCGACGCTGCGCACACCACCGCCGATCGTGAACGGGATGAACAACTGGTCGGCACAACGGCGCGCCAGCTCGGCGGCCGTGCGCCGCCGCTCGTGGCTGGCGCTGATGTCGAGGAAAACCAGCTCGTCGGCCCCCTCCTGCTCGTAGCGAGCAGCCAGCTCCACGGCGTCGCCGGCATCGCGCAGATCGACGAAGCCGACGCCTTTGACCACCCGCCCACGGTCGACGTCTAGGCAGGGAATGACGCGCTTGAGCACCACGCTGCCCGCGAGCTTACGCGGGCCCGGTTAAGCCGCGCCGGTACCCGGGAAGTGGGCGAGCCGGAAACGCCGCGGGCGGCGTTCTTCAAGCGCCGCCTGCGCCTCCGCAACCGTAAAGCGCGATTCGTAAAGGGCCTTCCCGCAGATCACGCCGACGAGGTTCACGAGTCGCAGGTCGCGTAGCGCCTCGAGGTGCTCGATGCTGCCGATGCCGCCCGAGTAAAGAAAGCGCCCGCGGATCGCGCGCGCTACGCGTTCGACCTCTTGCAGGTCCGGACCCTCGAGCGTGCCGTCACGGTCGGCGTTGGTGTACACGAAGCGCATCGCACCGAGATCCTGCAGGCGGGCGATCGCTTCCACGGGATCGAGCTCCGTCTGTTCCTCCCAGCCAGCTACCGACACGCGACCGCCGCGGACGTCGACCGCGACCACGACCCGCGGGTCCCAGCGGTCGAGGGCACGACGCAGAAAGTCGGGGTTGCGCAGGGCGGAGGTTCCAAGGACGACCCTGGTCGCGCCCGCTGCCAGCGCCGCTTCGATCGCTGCTTCACTGCGCAGACCCCCGCCGAACTGGATCGGTACGTCTACGTGGGTGGCGATCCGGCGCAGCTGCTCGAGGTTTCTCGGCTCGCCGGCGCGCGCTCCGTCGAGGTCGACGATGTGGAGGAAGCGCGCTCCGGCGTCTACGAAGGAGCGCGCGGCCTCCAGCGGATCGGCGTGGTAAACGGTCTCCTGCTGAAAGTCGCCGCGCAGCAGCCGCACGGCGCGCCCAGCGCGCACGTCGATCGCCGGGATGAAGATCACGCGGCCTCCTGCCGCTCGGCGCACAGCTGCACGAAGTTGGCGAGCACGCGCAACCCCGCCGGCCCTGACTTCTCTGGATGAAACTGCACGCCGGATAAATTGCCACGCTCGACGGCGCTCACGAAGTCCTCACCGTACCGGGCGACGCCGACGATGTCTTCGCGGCGTCGCGGTCGCGCCGCGAAGGAGTGCACGTGGTAGAAAGCGCAGCGCTCGGGCAAGCCCTCCAGTAGCCAGCAGTCTCGCCGACGCTCGACGAAGTTCCAGCCGATGTGCGGCACTTTGAGCCCCGGAGCGCGCAACGGTTCGACCGAGCCGGGCAAGAGGCCAAGCCCTTCCCCACCACCTAGCTCCTGGGAGCGCTCGAACAGCAGTTGCATGCCCAGGCAGATGCCGAGCAGCGGCACGCCCGATTCGCCAGCCTCGCGCAGTGGTCGCTCGAGGCCGCGCGCGCGTAGCTCCTCGGCAGCGCGCGGGAAGGCGCCGACGCCTGGGAGGACGACACCAAGCGCGCGCTCAACGACTGCCGGATCGCCGCTTACGACCGGCGTCGCACCGACGTGCTCGAGCGCCTTCTCGACGGAACGTAGGTTGCCCATCCCGTAGTCGACGACGACCACCGTGGGCCGCCGAGCACCACCAGGGCCGGCGCTCATCGCGGGGACTCGGCCTCGCGCAGCGAACCTTTGGTGGAAGGTATGCCGCGCTCGCGCGCATCGCTGGCGCACGCTCTCCGGAGCGCCAGACCGAAGGCCTTGAACAGGGCTTCGACCATGTGATGGGTGTTTTCGCCCCGCTCCACGCCGGCGTGGACGGTGAGGCCAGCGCTGTTCGCCACCGCCCGCAGGAACTCGGCGCACAGTTCGACCTCGAAGTCGGCTACCTGCGTCCGTGGGAAGCGCGCGTGGAGTGCCGCGTAGGGGCGTCCGGAGATGTCGATCGCGCACCAGGCGAGGGCGTCGTCCATGGGCACCCTCGCCTCCCCGAAACGGGCGATACCGGCGCGCTCCCCGAGCGCCCTATCGAGCGCTCGGCCGAGCGCGAGACCGGTGTCCTCGACAGTGTGGTGGGGTCCTGTTTGGAGGTCACCGGCGACCTCCACCTCAAGGTCCAGCTTCCCGTGCTTAGCGAGGGCGTCAAGGAGATGGTCGAAAAAGCCAACGCCGGTGCGCCTCCGCCCGGCACCCGTGCCGTCAAGATCGAGCACGAGGCGCACCTCTGTCTCGCGCGTCCGCCGCTCGACGGCTGCCCGTCGCTCGCTCAACGCCATCGGTCAACCTCCTTCGCCGCTGCTTGCGGTGGTCGGCGAGGCGGCCCGCCGCACCTCGATCGAGTGCGCGTGCGCGCGGAGCCCCTCCTCGCGAGCGATCGTGACAGCGGCCGCTGCGAGCTCGTCGAGCGCCTCATCGGGTATCCACACGTGCGCCACCCGGCGCAGAAATGCGGCGGCGGAAAGCGCGCCCTGGAAGCGTGCGGCCCCGCCGGTCGGCAGCACGTGGTTGGAGCCCGCGACGTAGTCGCCGAACGCAGCCCCGCTGTTACGGCCAACGAACACGCAGCCGGCGTTACGCACGCGTCCGCGGAGCGCTTCGCAAGCCGTTCCCACCAGCTGCAGGTGTTCGGGCGCGATTTGCTCGCAGAGTGCAAGGCCGCGCTCAAGGTCGCTCACCGGACCCAACAGCAGCGGCGTGTCAGCGGCGATCCCGAGCCGCGCAGCGAGCGCGTTGGCCGCTTCGGCCACCTCTTCGAGCCAGGACCAGGACGGTGACACCGCTACCGCGAGCCCACCGGGACCGTGTTCGATCTGCGCCAGTAGGTCAGCCGCAGCGAGCTCGGGATCGGCGTCTTCGCTGGCAAGCACGACCAGTTCGCTGGGACCTTGCAGACCGTCGATCCCGACCTGGCCGAAGACCTGCCGCTTGGCCTCTTGGACCCAGCGGTTGCCAGGACCCGCGACGAAGTCGACGGGGCGCAGCGACTCGGTGCCGAAGGCGAGCGCGGCAATCGCCTGCGCGCCACCGATCCGCCAAACCTCGTGCACGCCGAGCAGCGCGCAGGCGGCGAGCGTTGCTCGCGCCGGCTGACCATCGCTAGCGGGGGGTACGCATACGACAAGCTCCTCGAC
Organism: Thermoleophilum album; assembly: GCF_900108055.1. Taxonomy (GTDB): domain Bacteria; phylum Actinomycetota; class Thermoleophilia; order Solirubrobacterales; family Thermoleophilaceae; genus Thermoleophilum; species Thermoleophilum album. The sequence goes on from NZ_FNWJ01000002.1 coordinate 522,487, forward strand.
ACCGGCCGCGCGCGCCGCCGCTACCTCCATCACCACCGTCGAGGGGTAGGCGGCGCGACCGCCGGGGACGTACAGTCCGGCACGCGCCACCGGCAGCTCCCGCACCTCTACCACCTGGCCTTGCGGTAAGGAGATGATGCGTGGCTCGCGCGGAGCGCTGGGAGCTGCCACCACCTGAACGTTGCGGGCCGCTAGCTGCAAAGCCTCGAGCAGCTCACGCGGACACTCAGCAAGCGCCCGCTCGAGCTCCTCTTTAGGCACCGTGAAGCCGCCGATGGGGATATCGACGCCGTCGAGCTCGCGGACCAACTCCACCAGCGCGCGATCGCCGTCGCGTCTTACTCGCTCGATGATCGTGCGCACCTGGCGCTCCACCTGATCGCCGACAGCGAGCGGCTGGCGCAGCGCCCGCCCGTCGGGATCGGTGGGAAGCCACTTGGTCGCGAGTTTTCCGTGCTGCTCGGTCACCTTCGATCGTCCCTGGCGATAGAGCCAGCCAGCACGCTCCGGGCGCGCGCCACGAACTCGTCGACCGCGGCCGCTTTGAGCTTGTGAGCGACCGGGTTCGCGATCAGCCGCGCCGTCGAGACGGTGATCTCTTCGACGATCTCGAGCCCGTTCTCGGCGAGCGTGCGGCCAGTTGCTGTGAGGTCGACGATACCGTCGACGAGGCCGCAGAGCGGCGCGATCTCGACCGACCCTTTCACCTCGACGACCTCCACGTGGCGGCCGGTGCGCGCGAAGTAGGCACGGGTGGTGCGCGGGTATTTGGTCGCCACGCGCACACGACCGAGGCGGCGCAGCGCCTCCCCCATCGCGTCGCTGCCAGCCGGCGCCGCGACGACCATCCGGCAACGCCCGTAGCCGAGGTCAAGGAGCTCGTAGACGTCGCGCTCGCTCTGCTCGATCAACACGTCTTTGCCGGTTATGCCGAAGTCGGCAGCGCCGTGCTCGACGTAGGTGGGGACGTCGCTCGGGCGCATGGTCACGATCCCAAGTTCCGGAAACAAGAGTCGGCGTTCGTTCTCCCTGATCGGCCGCGTGTCGTAGCCGAGCCGGTCCAGCAAGTCGAGGGTCTCTGCGAACAGCGCGCCACGCGGAACCGCGAGCACCAGTGCGTGAGTAGGTGGCGCTGAGGCTGGCGCGTTCACGGCAGCGGTCCCTGAGCCGAGAATTGTCTGTCGGCTGCTCCACGAGTCCCGCCCCGCGGCGTTCCACCTACTTCGCGGGCGGCTCCGGTCCAGCCCTCTTCGGCAGCCTGCGCAACGTGCACGCGCTGGACGTCGAGGGCCACGCCGCAGCCGCTTAGCTGACGTCCGAAGCGGGACACGAGCTCGTCGTAGCGGCCGCCGCCACCTAGCGCGAACCCGACTGCCGGGTCGTAGATCTCGAACACGATCCCTGTGTAGTAGGCGAACTCGCGACGCAGACCGAGGTCCAGGATCACGCGCTCCGCGTCACCGCTGGCGGCGAGCAGCTCGTGCAGGCGGGCGAGCCGCCGCACCGATTCCGGTACGAGTTCCGCTATGGGCGCCAGCACCTCCGGTCCGCCGCGGGCGTTAGCGGCCCGCACCAGCAGCTCCCCTGCGTCTCGGTCGGGGATACCGCCGGCGAGTCGCTCGACGGCCACGAGGTCGCGTCGTCGGAGCGCGTCCAGCACGCGCTTGCGCAGCTCGTCATCGATGCCGAGTGTGCGCAGCAGGGAGGGCATCAAGGTGGCGTCACCGACGCCCACCCGATGCCTTTCGAGGCCGGCGCAGCGGAGCGCAGCGAGGGTCAGCGCGATCACTTCGGCTTCGCCCTCTGGGGCATCGAGACCGAGCAGCTCGATTCCTGCTTGCAGGAACTCGTGGGGGTGATCGGCACGCACCGGCCCGGCTCGGTAGGCGTGCGCGAAGTAGCAGAGCCTGAGCGGCGGCGTTTGGCCGGCCAGGCGGGTGGCTGCCAGGCGCGCGATCGGGATCGTCATGTCGGACCGCAGCGCGAGCACCCGGCCGTGCTCGTCGAACAGCTTGTAGGAGGCCCCCGCGGCATGGGGGTCACCGGCCCGCAACACTTCCTCGAATTCGAGCGCCGGCGTCCACACTTCGCCGTAGCCGGCCTCGACGAACGTGCGGCGGAGCGCGTCCGAGAGCGCACGAAGCTCGCCCATCTCGTCCGGTAGGACGTCACGCATCCCTGCCGGGAGGCGCTGAGCGAGGTCCCGTACCGAGTCCAACTAGCTACAGGGAGGTCAGGTCGGCGCCACGACGTGCGCCGGTCGTCAGCGGCTCCTCCGGACGCCCCACGCGCTCGATGCGCGCGCCGAGCGAGCGCAGCCGTTCGTCGATGCGCTCGTAGCCGCGGTCGATCTGGCGGATGTTGCCGATCTCGGAGGTTCCGTCTGCGCAGAGGGCGGCGATCAGCAGTGCCATTCCGGCTCTGATGTCCGGGCTTTCGAGCCGCTCGCCGTGCAGTTTGCTGGGGCCGCTCACGACCGCTCGGTGCGGGTCGCAGACGATCACCCGGGCGCCCATGCTCACCAACTTGTCCACGAAGAAGAGGCGGTTCTCGAACATCTTCTCGTGGATCAGGATCAGCCCGTCGGCTTGCGTCGCCATCGCCAGCGCAATCGACGTGAGATCGGCGGGAAAAGCCGGCCAAGGCCCGTCCTCGATCTTGGCGATCGCGTTGCCGTCGTCGTCCTTGACGCGCAGTCGTTGGTTCGGGGGCACGACGACGTCGCGGCCGTCGAACTCGATCCGGCAGCCGAGGCGCTCGAAGGCGATGCGCACCATGCGCAGATCCTCGGGCACAGTGTCCTTGATCCGCAGCTCGCCGCCGGTGCAAGCGGCCAGCGCGATGAAACTGCCGATCTCGATGTGATCGGGGCCGATCGTGTAGTCAGCGCCCCCGAGTTCGCGGCACCCCTCGACGATCAGCCGGTTCGACCCGATGCCTTCGACTCTGGCCCCCATCTGGATCAAGAGACGTGCCAGGTCCTGCACGTGTGGTTCGGCGGCGGCGTTGTGGATGACGGTGGTGCCCGGGGTAAGAGCGGCCGCCATCAGGGCGTTCTCGGTCGCCATTACCGACGGCTCGTCCATGAAGAAGTCGCAAGGACGCAAACCGCCCTCCGCGGCGAGCTCGTAGAAACGGCCGCTGGCGACGCGAGCACCAAGCGCCCGGAAGGCATCGAGGTGCGGGTCGAGCCGGCGCCGACCGATCACGTCGCCGCCCGGCGGAGGCATGACCGCTCTTCCGTAGCGGGCGAGCAGCGGCCCGGCGAGCAGGAAGGATGCGCGGATCTCCCGCGCAAGCTCCGGATCGACGCGCGTCTCGCGGATCTCTCGGGCATGAACGGTGACCTCGTTAGCTCCGATCCATTCGACCGACGCCCCGAGCTGCTCGAGCAGCCTCACCATGGCGTCCACGTCGCGGATCCGCGGCACGTTGCGCAGGGTGACGGGCTCCTCGGTGAGGAGCGCGGCAGCTAGTGCGGGTAAGGCAGCGTTCTTGTTGCCGGCCGGTCTTACGGTTCCCGAGAGCGGTACGCCGCCCTCGATAACGAACTTCTCCATGCGCGCCCTTGCGGTCGATGGACGGAGATCGCGGGGCGCCGCAAGCGTAGCGGAGCTCACATCGCCCTCTTCGCCAACGCCTGACGGCCTCCTCTCGCGCTCGCCGCTCGCGCGCCTGGTGTTGTGCGTGTCGGCACGCCGGCGCGCCGCCGGTCGCTTCCGTCCGCTGGCGGAGCTACGTTGCGAACAGATGTTCGGCCTAAGTCGACGTACGCGCGACGGCTCCAGCCCGGCGGCCGAGCCCGCTCACCCGCGCCGCCGACGAGCCCGTTCACTGGGCAGCTCGCCCTGGCTGTTGCTCGATCGCTTGGTACGCCTCTCGACGCTCGAGGCCTACGCGCTCGAGCTCTCTGGAAGCGGCGTTCTCACGACGGCAGCAATTCCGCCGTCCACTCCCCAGCCCGGCGCGAGACGCGGATGCGCACTTCCTCGCCGCCGGGCGCCGTTGCTTTGAACTGGGCCTCGTCTGCGAGTTTGCCGGGACGATCGGTGAGCTCCAAGAGCTCGAGCGCTGCATCGGCTAGCTCGGGACGGTCCTTGCGAAGCGCCGCGCGCGCCGCCCGCTCAAGCGCCTCTCGTGCCCAGGTCGGGTCGGCCGCGACCGCCGCCGCCAACTTTGCGTCGACCTCCCGCAGGTGCGTCATCAAGCTGCCGGCACTCGCGGCTGCCCGCCGACGGGCCGCAACCATCCCGCCCAGCAGTGCCAGCGCGACGACGATCAGAAAGATCAATGCGACTATCTCGATTGCCCCCATCGTTCGTGAAGAAGATACCACAGCCACTTGCTCACGCCGAAATAGGTACTTGCTCACGCAGAAATAGGTGAGCCCGACGCCAGTAGCGTCGGGCTCACTAAGAGAAACCGGCGGCGACCTACTCTCCCAGGGGCCTGCGCCCCAAGTACCATCGGCGCTGAGGGGCTTAACTTCTCTGTTCGGAATGGGAAGAGGTGTTTCCCCCTCGCTATAGCCACCGGAAGCTTTCAAAACTGCTTCCCAACGACCCTTGAAAACCGCACAGTCGGCGCGACGCGAAGAAAACCCGTCAAGCCCTCGGGCAATTAGTACCGGTCAGCTGAACGCGTTACCGCGCTTACACCGCCGGCCTATCACCTGGTGTTCTCCCAGGGCCCTTACTCCCTCGAGGGGATGGGAGAGCTCATCTTGGGGTGGGCTTCCCGCTTAGATGCTTTCAGCGGTTATCCCATCCGGACGTGGCTAACCTGCGGTGCCCCTGGCGGGACAACAGGTACACCAGAGGTCCGTTCATCCCGGTCCTCTCGTACTAGGGACGACTCCCCTCAGCTCTCCAACGCCCGCGGCGGATAGGGACCGAACTGTCTCACGACGTTCTGAACCCAGCTCGCGTGCCGCTTTAATGGGCGAACAGCCCAACCCTTGGGACCGACTTCAGCCCCAGGATGCGACGAGCCGACATCGAGGTGCCAAACCGGGCCGTCGATGTGGACTCTTGGGCCCGATAAGCCTGTTATCCCCGGAGTACCTTTTATCCGTTGAGCGACGGCGCTTCCACTTGCAACCGCCGGATCACTAAGGCCTGCTTTCGCACCTGCTCGACTTGTCAGTCTCGCAGTCAAGCCCCCTTGATGCCTTTGCACTCAACGCACGATTTCCGACCGTGCTGAGGGGACCTTTGCGCGCCTCCGTTACGCTTTAGGAGGCGACCGCCCCAGTCAAACTACCCACCTGACACTGTCCCTCGCCCGGATTCACGGGACGAGGTTAGAAGCCCAGGACACCGAGGGTGGTATCTCAAGGGCGGCTCCACGAGGGCCGAAGCCCTCGCTTCACAGCCTCCCACCTATCCTGAGCACGATGCCCCAGACTCCAATATCAGGCTGTAGTAAAGGTTCACGGGGTCTTTCCGTCCAGCCGCGGGTACTCGGCATCTTCACCGAGACTGCGATTTCACCGAGCCCCTCGTTGAGACAGCGCCCAGGTCGTTACGCCATTCGTGCAGGTCGGAACTTACCCGACAAGGAATTTCGCTACCTTAGGACGGTTATAGTTACCGCCGCCGTTTACCGGGGCTTAGCTTCGGAGCTTCGCCGCCCGAAGGCGGCTAACCCCTCCGCGTAACCTTCCGGCACCGGGCAGGCGTCAGCCCCTATACGTCGTCTTTCGACTTAGCAGAGACCTGTGTTTTTGATAAACAGTCGCCTGGGCCTATTCACTGCGGCCCCCTCGGGCTCGGGTCGCGAGGACCGTCACCCTAACGGGGCGCCCCTTCTCCCGAAGTTACGGGGCCAATTTGCCGAGTTCCTTAACGAGGGTTAGCTCGCTCACCTCGGTATTCTCTACCTGTCCACCTGTGTCGGTTTTGGTACGGGCACGTGGGTCCTGCCTAGAGGTTTTTCTCGGAGGCATGGCGTCCGGGGCTCGCCGGCCCGTAGGCCAGCTGGCATCGCGCCTCCCATCATCACGCTCCCGGATTTGCCTGAGAGCGCTAGGTACACGCTTACCCCTGGTCAACCGTCGCCAGGGTCCCCATAGCCTTCCTCGTCACCCCATCGGTCATCGCGGACCCGACGTGGTACGGGAATATCAACCCGTTGCCCATCGGCTACGCCTTTCGGCCTCGCCTTAGGTCCCGACTAACCCTGAGCCGACGAACGTTGCTCAGGAAACCTTGGACAATCGGTGGAAGGGATTCTCACCCTTCTTTCGTTACTCACGCCGGCATTCTCACTTCCCGAGCCTCCACGGCTGGCTTTCGCCGCCGCTTCACCGGCTCGGGAACGCTCGCCTACCGCCCGCAACGCCGAGGCGTTACGGACCCGCAGCTTCGGTGGATAGCTTGAGCCCCGTTGAATTTTCCGCGCCCGAGCACTTGACCAGTGAGCTGTTACGCACTCTTTAAAGGATGGCTGCCTCTAAGCCAACCTCCTGGTTGTCTGAGCGCTCGGACATCGTTTCCCACTTAGCTATCACTTTGGGACCTTAGCTGGCGGTCTGGGTTGTTTCCCTCTCGTCCAGGAAGTTTATCCCTCCTGGGCTGACTCCCCGGGTACGCCTGCTGGTCTTCGGAGTTTGCCTGACGTCGGTAACCTGGTAGGGCCCCTAGGCCAAGCAGTGCTCTACGGCCAGCAGGTATTAACCGGAGGCTATACCTAAATATATTTCGGCGAGAACCAGATATCTCCGAGCTTGATTAGCCTTTCACTCCTACCCACAGGTCATCCGCGCAGTTTTCAACCTACGTCGGTTCGGCCCTCCACGGGGTCTTACCCCCGCTTCAGCCTGCCCATGGGTAGATCGCCCGGTTTCGGGTCTATCGCCACCGACTGAACGCCCTATTCGGACTCGCTTTCGCTACGGCTCCGCTCATCGCTTAGCCTTGCCGGTGACGATAACTCGCCGGCTCGTTATGCAAAAAGCACGCCGTCACGCCGCACAGCGACGCTCCGACCGCTTGTAGGCGCACGGTTTCAGGTTCTATTTCACTCCCCTTCCGGGGTTCTTTTCACCTTTCCCTCACGGTACTAGTGCGCTATCGGTCGCCAGGGAGTACTTAGCCTTGGAGGGTGGTCCCCCCAGATTCGAACCGGGTTTCACGGGCCCGGTCCTACTCGGGAGCGATCCACGGAAGAGCTACACCTTTCGCCTACGGGACTCTTACCCTCTGTGGTGCCCCGTTCCAGGGGTCTTCGGCTAGATGCAGCTTTTGTAACTTCCGCCGGGCGGGGCACCGCCCGGAAGGACCGTCCCACGACCCCCGGCAGGCAACGCGTGCCCGCTTACACCTACCGGGTTTAGGCTGATCCCCTTTCGCTCGCCACTACTCGGGGAGTCTCGGTTGATTTCCTTTCCTCGGGCTACTGAGATGTTTCAGTTCGCCCGCTTGCCCTCTCGCTCCTATGTATTCAGAGCGAGATGACGCCGTATTACCGGCGTCGGGTTGCCCCATTCGGGAATCCACGGATCACAGCCTGTGCAGCGGCTCCCCGTGGCTTATCGCAGCCGTCCACGCCCTTCCTCGGCTCCTGGCGCCAAGGCATCCACCGTGCGCCCTTACTATCTTGACGGTGAGTTAACGGTCACCAATACGGTGACCGCTCGCGTCTGGTGGCACGCACGAGAACCGATTTGCACCGGTGCTCATCGCGTGCTTGCCGACTGTGCAGTTTTCAAGGGCCGCAACCGGCCGCGCGTCGTTGCGGGCCCGGTCCCTGAAAACTCGGCAGCGTGCCGCGACCCGGCCGACTCTCGGGAGTAAGTCGTTGGGAAAGAAGGTTCTCTCCCAACTCCCGTGGCTTCTCCCTAGAAAGGAGGTGATCCAGCCGCACCTTCCGGTACGGCTACCTTGTTACGACTTCACCCCAGTCACGAGCCCCACCTTCGACGGCTCCCTCCCCTTGCGGGGTTGGGTCACCGGCTTCGGGTGTTGCCCGCTCCCGTGGTGTGACGGGCGGTGTGTACAAGGCCCGGGAACGTATTCACCGCGGCGTTGCTGATCCGCGATTACTAGCGACTCCGCCTTCATGGGGGCGAGTTGCAGCCCCCAATCCGAACCTAGACCGGCTTTTAGGGATTCGCTCCCCCTTGCGGGTTCGCAGCCCGTTGTACCGGCCACTGTAGCACGTGTGTAGCCCTGGGCATAAGGGGCATGATGACTTGACGTCATCCCCACCTTCCTCCGGTTTGTCACCGGCAGTCCCCCATGAGTCACCGGCAGGCACGTAGCCTCCGCTGGCAACATGGGGCAGGGGTTGCGCTCGTTGCGGGACTTAACCCAACATCTCACGACACGAGCTGACGACAGCCATGCACCACCTGTGCAGGTGCCCCGAAGGGAGACCAGGTTTCCCTGGCTGTCACCTGCATGTCAAGCCCAGGTAAGGTTCTTCGCGTTGCGTCGAATTAAACCACATGCTCCGCCGCTTGTGCGGGCCCCCGTCAATTCCTTTGAGTTTTAGCCTTGCGGCCGTACTCCCCAGGCGGGGCACTTAATGCGTTAGCTTCGGCACGGAGGGAGTCGGCTACCCCCCACACCTAGTGCCCATCGTTTACGGCGTGGACTACCAGGGTATCTAATCCTGTTCGCTCCCCACGCTTTCGCGCCTCAGCGTCAGTACCGTCCCAGCGGGCTGCCTTCGCCATCGGTGTTCCTCCCGATATCTGCGCATTTCACCGCTACACCGGGAATTCCACCCGCCTCTTCCGGACTCTAGCCCGACAGTATCCGCCGGCCTCCCGGGGTTGAGCCCCGGGCTTTCACAGCGGACTTACCGGGCCGCCTACGCGCGCTTTACGCCCAATGATTCCGGGCAACGCTCGCCCCCTACGTATTACCGCGGCTGCTGGCACGTAGTTAGCCGGGGCTTCTTCTGGAGGTACCGTCACCCGGGACCGCTATTCACGGACCGGGCTTCGTCCCTCCTGAAAGGGGTTTACGACCCGAAGGCCTTCTTCCCCCACGCGGCGTCGCTGGGTCACGCTTTCGCGCATTGCCCAAGATTCCCCACTGCTGCCTCCCGTAGGAGTCTGGGCCGTGTCTCAGTCCCAGTGTGGCTGGCCATCCTCTCAGACCAGCTACCCATCGTCGCCTTGGTGAGCCGTTACCTCACCAACTAGCTAATGGGCCGCGGGCCCATCCCGAAGCGGAAGCCGAAGCTACCTTTCCACCGCCTGCCGCAGCAGACGGAGCACATCCGGTATTAGCCCGAGTTTCCTCGGGTTATCCCGGTCTTCGGGGTAGGTCACCCACGTGTTACTCACCCGTTCGCGGCTTTGCCCCAGGCCGAAGCCTGGTTCGTCGCTCCACTTGCATGTGTTAGGCACGCCGCCAGCGTTCGCCCTGAGCCAGGATCAAACTCTCCACGAAAGACTGGTGTGGACCAATGGTCCACAAGTCTCGTGAAGCCTCGGCCGGGTGGCTCCCACGGCCGATCTTTGAGTGTGTCTGGCTCCCTGCACGGACGATGCCGTGCACGGAGTACGGGCCGCACGCGGAAGGTCGCCCTTCCGCGCTGCACGCTGCCGAGTTTTCAAGGACCGCTCCCGCCCAGGCCAATCACCCAGCCTGTGGCCGGTTTCCGGACGCCGGAGTCTAGCACCGTGCTCGCCGGTCGCCACGCCCCGCACTGGCTGGGCCAACGAGCGCGATGCGCCGGAAGCGACGCTTACCGAGCCGGACTACAGCGCCGTCGAGCTCCTCCACCGAAACGTCCTGGATCTCGGGCGGCAGGCGCCGTCCGTCGACCGAAACCGCGCCCTGTGCCAAAAGCCGGCGAGCCTCCGACCGCGAGATGCCGAACGCCTCGCTGAGGACCGTGGCAACTGGCACCCGTGCGGCGTCTACGGCCACCACCGCGGTCTCGACGTCATCGGGCGCCTCGCGCTGAACGTGTATTCGATCGAACCGTCGCTCGGCTGCTAGCGCCGCCTCCGGACCCCAAAACTGGCTCACGATCGTGCGCGCCAGCGCACGCTTCGCCGCCACGGGCGTGAGCGCGGGATCGGCCTCGCCGTCGAGCAACAGGCGATAGTAGACGGGCATTACAGCGTCGGGAATCCGCATCAACTTCCCGAACATCTGCTCCGGCGGATCGTTGACGGCGATGTGGTTTCCCAGGGACTTGGACATCTTCTGCACGCCGTCGATGCCCGGAAGAATCGGCATCGTGAGGATCGACTGGGGACGCTGCCCGTAAGCACTCTGCACTTCGCGGGCGAACAGGAGGTTGAAGGTCTGGTCGGTACCACCGACCTCGACGTCGGCGCGCACCGCAACCGAGTCGTAACCCTGCAGCAAGGGATAAAGGAGCTCGAGCACGGAGATCGGCTCTCCGCTCTCGTAGCGGCGGCGAAAGTCGTCGCGGTCGAGCAGCTGCGCGACGGTGGCGCGCGCGGCCAGCGTAAAGAAGTCGGTCATCGGCATGTCGAGCCAGCTGCTGTTACGCACCACTTCGGTGCGCTCGCGGTCCAGCACCTTGAACGCCTGCTCCTGGTAGGTCGCTGCGTTCTGTTCGATCTCCCGAGGATCGAGCGCTGGTCGCGTGCGCGAACGCCCGGATGGATCGCCGACTCGTGCCGTGAAGTCGCCGATGATCAGGACCACCAGGTGCCCGAGCTGCTGAAACTCGTGAAGCTTGCGAAGCACCACGACGTGCCCGAGGTGGATATCCGGCGCCGTCGGATCGACACCGAGCTTGACGCGCAGCGGCCGCCCGGCAGCGAGCTGATGCTCTAGTTCGCCCTCCGGGAGTGCCTGCGCCACGTTGCGCAGAAGCCAACGCGCCTGAGCGGCGGGATCTGCACTAAGGATCGGCAGCGCCCCCGCGCTCGCGCGGCGCGCGGAGTCATGCTCCTGGTAGGTCACCCGGGCAATGCTAGACTCGCCCGCCGACCGCCAGGGGAGCGGTCCCCGGGCGCAGCAGAGAGCGCAGCACGCAATCCGCGCCCGCTCCGACCACCGATGGAACGACCGCCGACACTCGTTCCCGTCGCCGATCGCCAGCAATCCGACGTATTGCGCCCGAACGGCGGCTCCGAGCTGCGCCCGCCAGCAACTCGCACGCGCGTGAAGTGGTTGCGGCTAGCTGTCGTGTTGCTGGCGCTCGCGCTGCTCGCGGCGATCTCGACGCTGTTCGGGATGTTGATGGCGGTTGCCAGCGACCTGCCCGCACTCGAGAACGCCGCGGAGTACCGTCGCGCCCAGAACTCTGTTCTCTACGCCGACGCAGGAGGTGGACGGCGGGGACCTGCGATCGCGCGGCTGACCGGCAACGACCACCGCATCCTGCTCTCCCAGGAGCAAATTTCGCCGCACCTGAAGAACGCGGTCGTGGCGATCGAAGACCGTCGGTTTTACGAACACCGCGGGGTCGACTACCAGGGCATCTTGCGGGCCCTGGTCCAGGACGTGCTGAACCGCCGTGCCGTACAGGGTGGCTCGACCATCACACAACAGTTCGTAAAGAACGCGCTCTCTGCGCAAAACCGGCGCACGGTTCTTCAAAAGATGCGCGAGGCGGCACTCGCGTATCACCTCGAACGGAAATGGTCGAAGCGAAAGATCCTTACTGAATATCTCAACACCGTTTATTTCGGTAACGGTGCTTACGGCGCGGAGTCTGCGGCTCGTACGTACTTCGGCCGGACTCTCGATCCCGCGCGCTATGGAACCCCGGGCACCCCGCCGAACTCGAGCCGGGGAGTCCTCGACGGCGAGCCGCTGGCAGCTCGCCTCGATCCCGCGCAAGCTGCGCTCCTGGCCGGCATGATCGCCTCGCCGAGCCTCTACGACCCGATCCAGAATCCGCGGCGCGCCAGGGCCCGGCGCAACCTTGTGCTAAGGCGCATGCTGGAGCAGGGCTATCTGACGCGCCAGCAGTTCAACCAAGCATTGGCCGAACCACTCCCCACCCGCGCCGACATCACTCCCCCAAGCCCGGATTCCGCCGACCCCTACTTCTCCACTTGGGTAACGCAAACACTGGTCGACCGCTACGGCGCGGGACTCGTCTTCGGCGGTGGGTTGCGCGTAACCACGACTATCGATTGGCCGCTACAGCAGGCAGTACGCAACGCAATCAGAAGACACCTCAACGGAGTCGGGCCTTCGGCTGCGGTGGTGGCGATCGAGAATCGAACCGCCGAAGTGAAGGCGATCGTCGGCGGTGACGACTATCTCCGCCGGCCCTTTAACGTAGCCGTGCAGGGTCACCGTCAGCCCGGCTCAGCGTTCAAGCCGTTCATCTTGATCGAGGCGCTGCTGCGCGGCATCTCTCCCGACCGCACCTTCGTCTCGCGGCCCAAACAGTTCCGCGTACCTGGGTCCCCAGGCGAGGTATTCCGCGTCAACAATTACGAAAACCACTACGCGGGGATCACCACCCTGCGCAGCGCTACGGCGAGCTCCGACAACTCCGTTTACGCCGAACTCGGACTTACCCTTGGCACTCGTCGGATCGCTCGTCTGGCGCAGCGCATGGGCATCGAGACACCGGTCTCGACGAACCCGGCGATGACGCTCGGTGGCTTGAGGATCGGACTGTCCCCACTCGAGCTGGCCTACGCCTACACGACGATCGCCAATCGTGGGCTGCGGGTGAGTGGCACTCTGGCCACGCGACCGCTGGGACCAGTAACCATCGAACGGGTCGAGGGAAGCGGTCGCGATGACCGCAACCGCGTGCGTGCACAACGCGTCTTTCCGACCACCATCGGCGAGCAGGCACAGCAGGTCTTGGCTGGGGTTCTGCAGTACGGGACGGGCCGAGCCGCGCGAATCGGGGAGTTCGCCTTCGGCAAGACCGGCACTACCGAAAACTACGGCGACGCCTGGTTCGTCGGGTCCAACCGCGAACTAACAGTGGCCGTGTGGGTCGGCTACCCCGACCGCCTCAAGCCGATGCTCACCGAGTACGGGGGCAAACCGGTGGCGGGCGGCACCTATCCGGCGCTGATCTGGCGCGACGTGATGCTTTCGTGGATCCAACTGCGCGACCAGCGTCGGCGCCAACGAGGCGTTCAGGAGCAACGATCCCTGGCCCCACCCGTACCGTCGCCGCCAACCGCGCAACCGGGCACGGGGACTGCTGCGGAACCGCCGAGGCGGACCACCACCGCGCCCGCACCGCTAACACCGAAGCCGCAGGCTGGGGCGGGCTCGGGCACGTCCGGCGGCTTGGCCCCGCCACAACCTTCGGCGCCTAGCAACAGCGGCCAGGCGCCGAACCAAGCACCGCGGTCGACGCCACCCTCGACGCCATCACCGAGCGCGCCCACTCCGCCCTCACGAGGGGGCGGCGCAACCCCGCCGAGCGCCGGCTCTGGATCGGGCTGAGCCCCGACGAAGGCGTTCAGTCGCGAGTCCCCGCGACCTGCGGTGGCGTCGGCCGCGGACGCGACAGGAAACGGCTCTCGGCGAGACAGAACCGCCAAGGGAGATCGACGGCGCGGCTGATCCCGATGCGCGGCGCAGCGACGATCGCGGACGCTCGCGGCCGTCCCCCTTCAAGTGCGAAAAGCCGAATCGGACCGTCAACCAGCGAGGTACCGTCGTGTTCGAGCTCGATAGCGAACGCTTGACAGAGCTTGCCGGGGCCCGAGCAAAGGTCCTCGAGCCGCTCCACGCCGCGGCGTTTGCGCATTGCAGCGATGCCGGCAAGCGGCTCGACGGCGCGCACCAGGACCGCTGCACCCACGCCTTCGTCCTCACAGACGACGTTGAAGCAGCGATGGATGCCGTAGGCGCGGTAAACGTAGGCGGTGCCCGGAGGGCCAAACAGCGAGCGGCAGCGCGGCGTCCGCCCGTTGTGGCCGTGGCAAGCGGGCTCGCGCTGGTGGTAGGCCTCCGTCTCAACGATCCTTCCAAGCGTGTCACCGACTTGCAGCAGGCAGCCGAGAAGTTCGCGCGCGACAACCAACACGTCACGGGCGTAGAAGGACTCTGCGAGCGGCGGACCGATCGCGCTGCTTCCGCTGGACGGCGCTGCCCAGCCCGAAAGCGTGCTCATGCGTCTGCCGCGAGACGGGTGCGCGCGTTTGCGACCTGTTCGCGTACGCGCGCCAGCGCCGTGCCGCCTGCTGAGATTTTCGACTCCAGCTGTGCCTCGAGCGCGAGGGCCGAGCGAACGGCTTGGGGATCCAACTCCGCGAGCCGCGACCGCAGGGTCGCGTCGTCGAGCTGCGACAGCGTCACCCCCTGCTCGACCGCCTCCCGAACTAGTGCCCCGACCCGGCGATGCGCCTCGCGGAACGGAACCCCCGCGCGTACGAGCATGTCGGCGATGTCCGTGGCTGCCATGAACTCGTCGCGGGCCGCGCTCTCCATGCGCTTGCGGTTGAAACGCAGCGCTCGCAGTTGCTCGGCCGCGACGCGCAAGGCGAGCTCGAGCGTGTCCACAGCATCGAAGAGGTGCCGCTTGTCTTCCTGCAGGTCCTTGTTGTAGGTGAGCGGCAGACCGTGCAACACGCCGAGCAGGGCTGCCAGCGCGCCGCTGGCGCGCGGCGCCTTCGCCCGGAGCAACTCGGCCGCATCAGGGTTTTTCTTCTGTGGCATCAGGCTCGATCCCGAGGCAAAGCGATCGGCTGATTCGCAGAATCCGAACTCGGCTGACGACCACAGAACCACCTCGGCGCCGAGCTGCGACAAATGGGTTGTGCAGATCGCCGCCGCAGCCAAGTAGTCGAGCACGCAGTCGCGTGAGGAGACCGCGTCGAGCGAGTTCTCCGCGATCCGCGAGAAGCCCAGCTCGCTGGCGAGGAAGCGACGGTCGTTGGCGAACGTAACGCCGGCTGCAGCGCCACTGCCTAGCGGTAGTTCATCGGCGAGGTCGACAACGTGGCGGAAGCGGCGGCGGTCGCGATCGAAACGCCAGAAATGTGCGAGCAGATGGTGCGAGAGGTAGACCGGCTGCGCCCGTTGCAGGTGGGTGTACGAGGGCAGTGCCCAGTCGAGATGCTCCTCTGCGCGTTCGAGCAGCACTGCCATCAACGTCGACAGCAAATCGATCGCGGCCTCGGCGCGTTCGCGCACGAACATCGCGACGTCCGTGGCGACCTGGTCGTTGCGCGAGCGGGCGGTATGGATCTTCGCCCCGACCGGGCCCACCAGTTCGGTGAGACGGCGCTCGATCGCCATATGGATGTCCTCGTCGTCGGCGCGGAACGGGAAGTTCCCGGCAGCGAGTTCCGCCTCGACCTGATCGAGCCCCTTCAGAAGGGTCGCCAGCTCGTCGTCGCTGAGAACACCGATGCGGGCGAGCATCCGTGCGTGGGCGCGGGATAGACGGACATCCTGCGGCCAAAGGCGGCGATCGCAATCGAGCGACCGGTTGATCGCCTGGAAGAGCGGATGCTGCGGCTCGGCGAAGCGGGACATTCGGCGCGCCAGTCTAGGTACCGGCGCGGACTCGGCCGATCGCTCGCTCTAGCTCCGTGGCCACCTGATCCACATCGCTCTCGCGCATCCTCGAATGGAACGGCAACGCCAGCGAGCGCTCGGCCACGTGCTCGCAGACTGGAAACTGCCCAGGGCGGTAGCCGAACCGCTCGCGGTAGTAGCTGAACAGGTGGATAGCCGGTAGGTACGGCTTGGTCTCGATTCCACGTGCCCGCAAACGCTCGATGACACCGGCGCGGTCGACGTCCCCCGGTAGTTGTACGCAGAAGACGAACCAGCTGCGGCGCGCGCCGGCGCTGTCGGGACACGGCAAGCCCAGCCCCTCGATGCCGCTCAGCCGCTCGCGGTACCAGGCGGCTACCCGTGCGCGCGCCGCCAGCAGCTCATCAAGACGCTTGAGCTGTGCGATACCGAGCGCGCAAGAGAGTTCGTCGAGGCGGTAGTTGAAGCCCAACCGGACGTGGTCCAACCAGCCCATGTCGGGAGCACGCCCCTGGTTGCGCTCCGAGTCGACGCGGGCCTTGGTCGCAGCGTCGGGACACACGAGCGCACCGCCCTCGCCGGTGGTGATCTGCTTGTTCGGGTAGAAGCCGAAGGCCGCAAGGTGACCGCGTGCACCGACCGCGACACCGTCGTCGTGTACCGCACCCAGCGCCTCGCACGCGTCCTCGACGATCCAAAGTCCATGCCGGCGCGCGATCGCCTCGAGCGCCGGCAGATCGGCCGGGTAGCCGAAGATGTGGACGGGCAAGAGCCCCGTAGTGCGCTCGCTGACCGCTGCCGCCGCAGCCTCCGGATCGATGTTCAGCGTCACCGGATCGATGTCGCAGAACACCGGTCGCGCTCCCTCGTAGACGATGCAGTTGGCGGAAGCTACGAAACTGAACGGGGTCGTCACGACCTCGTCGCCGGCTTCGATCCCCGCGGCTCGCACCGCCAGATGCAGCGCGGCGGTCCCGCTCGAAACGGCCGAGACGTGCTCGACGCCAAGACGCTCGCCGAGCAGCGCCTCGAACTCGCGCAACAGGGGGCCCAGCGAGAGCCGCCGCGAACGTAGCGCGGCGACCACCAACTGCTCCTCCAGCGGCCCGATGTCCGGGCTCGCGAGCGGCAGCCTGGGGCTTTCCGCGCTCACCGTGAGCGCTCGGCGACGGCCGGTCGATGATGCTGCGCGCGCCGCGGCAACATCCCCGCCTCGAGCGAGTCGACCAGCGCCTCCCAGCTGGCTTCGATGATGTTCTCCGAGACGCCGATCGCGCCCCACGTCTCGACACCGTCGCTGGCGTCGATCAGGACTCGCGTGACCGCACCCGTGCCCTTGGTCTCGTCGAGGATCCGCACCTTGAAGTTGACCAGTTCGATCTCCTGCAGGTGCGGGTAGCGCTCGACGATCGCCGCGCGCAGCGCACGGTCGAGCGCGTTCACCGGTCCGTTGCCTTCGGCCGTTCTGACGTAGCGCTTTCCGTCGACCCAGAGCTTGATCGTGGCCTCGGTCTCGACGCGCCCATCGGCCCGCTTCTCCGAAATCACACGCCAAGACTCGAGCCGGAAAAGAGGCTCGTAGTTGCCCGTCTCTTTACGGATCAGAAGGTCGAGGGAGCCATCTGCCGCCTCGAACTGGTAGCCGTGATGTTCGAGCTCCTTGACGCGCGCGATCACCCGTTGCGCGGTCTCTTCGTCGATCTCCAGCCCGGTCTCGTCGGCGCGCGCTTGGATCGTCCCCTTGCCAGCCAGCTCCGAAACGAGGATCCGCCGATCGGCTCCGACCAACGCCGGGTCGATGTGCTCGAAAGTTCGAGCATCGCGATTGACACCAGCGATGTGCATCCCGCCCTTGTGCGCAAACGCGTTCTTGCCGACGTAGGGCTGATTCGGATTGGGCGTGACGTTGCAGATCTCGTCGATCAAATGGCTTATCTCGGTGAGTCGGGCGAGCTGCTCCGGGCGCACGCAATCGAAGCCCATCTTGAGCTGGAGGTTCGGGATGATCGTCGTCAAATTGGCGTTACCGCAGCGCTCGCCATAGCCGTTGATCGTTCCCTGCACGAGCCGCGCACCGGCCTCCACGGCCACCAGCGTGTTGGCAACGCCGCATCCGGCATCGTCGTGAGTGTGAATTCCCACCAGCACGCGATCGCCTAGCTCCTCGACCACGCGCGCCGTGGCGGCCGCGACGGCGCCAGGCAAGGTCGCGCCGTTGGTGTCGCAGAGGGTTACGCATTCGGCACCGGCGTCCACAGCCGCAGCCAGACAGCGGAGGGCATAGCTGGGATCTTCGCGCCAAGCGTCGAAGAAGTGCTCGGCGTCGTAGATCACGCGCTTCCCGGCGCGCACAAGGAAGGCCACGGACTCCTCGATCATGCGCAGGTTTTCCTGCGGATCGACCTGCGTGACCTTCTCCAGGTGCAGCTTCCAGGTCTTGCCGACGATCGTGCACACCGGCGCGAAGCAGTCGGCGAGCAGACGCAGCGCGGGATCCTGCTCGGCCGCCAGATCCCGCCGGCGGGTCATCCCGAAGGCAGCGATCTGCGCGTGCTCGAAGGTCTCGTCGGCGAGCAGTGCGAAGAGCGTCTCTTCCTTCGGGTTCGAGGCCGGAAAACCAGCCTCGATGAGGTCGACTCCGAGGCGGTCGAGGGCGTGCGCGACGCGCACCTTCTCCTCAGCCGACAGTGACATGCCCTCGCCCTGCATGCCGTCCCGCAGGGTCGTGTCGTAGACGACTACGCGCTTGTTCTGATGACTGCTGTGTTCCATCGATCGTGAGCCTCGTGTCGGGTTCGTGCGGAAGGGAGCGGGAACGGTCGGACGGCGCGCGGAGCGCCCACGCGCCGTCTAGGTAATTCGCCGCTGCCGTCCGCTTCGACTCACGCAGTCTTCGATGTTATCGGCACCGGGTCGAGCCACCTTTCGTAGCGGGGATCGCGCCCGTGCAGCGCATCGTCGAAGACCTGCTGCAGTTGGCGCGTAACCGGGCCCGGCGGACCGATCTCGATGTCATCGATCTGACGCACCGGCGTGAGCTCAGCGGCAGTGCCGGTGAGGAATACTTCGTCGGCGAGCAGAAGCTCGGCGCGCGCGATGTCGCGCTCCACCAACTCGAAGCCGAGATCGCGGGCGATCTCGATCACCGAGGCACGGTTGATGCCCTCGAGGATGCTCGCGGTACGTGGCGGTGTCGCAATCACCCCGTCGCGCACGATGAAGACGTTCTCACCGGTCCCTTCGCAGACCATGCCGCGGTGGTCGAGCAGGATCGCTTCGTCGTAACCGGCCTTGAGGGACTCGATCTTCGCCAGCACCGAGTTGAGGTACTGACCGGTGGCCTTGGCGTGCGGGATCAGCGACTCCGGCGAGATCCTTCGCCAGCTCGAGATCTTCGCGCGGATGCCGTTGCGCTTACCGTCCTCGCCGAGGTAAGCGCCCCACTCCCAAACCGCGATCGCCACCTCGACCGGATTGTCGAGCGGGTTGAGGCCCATCGGGCCGAAGCCACGCCAAGCGATCGGCCTGATGTAGCAAGAGCGCAAGCCGTTGCGGCTGATCAGCTCGTGGGTCGCGGCGCGCAACTCGTCGACCGAGTAGGGCAGCTCCATGTAGTAGAAGCGCGCCGAGCGCTGCAACCGCTCCAGATGCTCACGGTGGCGGAAGACGGCCGGCCCCCGCTGCGTCTCGTAAGCGCGGATGCCCTCGAAAACGGCGGTTCCGTAGTGGAGCGCGTGGGTAAGGACGTGGACCTTGGCGTCTTCCCACGGGACGAACTCACCGTTCAGCCAGATCAGCTCGGCACTCTTCACCGGCTCAGCTCTCCTTCGATGATCAGAGGTGGGCGAGGACCGCTCTCGTGGCCTCCTCGGTCGTCGCGCTCCCGCCCAGGTCGCGCGTGCGCAAACCCTCCTCGAGCGCGCGTTCGATCGCCGATTGTAAACGGGCCGCTTGGTCAGCCATAGCAAGTCCGTGGCGCAGCATCAGCACGACCGAGCCGAGCATCGCCAACGGATTGGCGATTCCCTGCC
Source organism: Thermoleophilum album (assembly GCF_900108055.1). GTDB lineage: Bacteria > Actinomycetota > Thermoleophilia > Solirubrobacterales > Thermoleophilaceae > Thermoleophilum > Thermoleophilum album. The sequence goes on from NZ_FNWJ01000002.1 coordinate 541,931, forward strand.
CAGCAATGTCGGGTGCGGAGCCGTGAACGGGTTCGAAGAGCCCCGGCTTACCCGGCTCACCGAGCGAAGCGGAGGGCAGCATGCCAAGCGAGCCGGTGAGCATTGCCGCCTCGTCGGAGAGGATGTCGCCGAACATGTTCTCCGCCAGGATCACGTCGAACTGCCGCGGGTTCGCCACCAGTTGCATCGCAGCATTGTCGACCAGCATGTGCTCGAGCTCGAGGTGCGGGAACTCTTGCCGCCCGACCCGCTCCACGACCTCGCGCCAAAGCCGTGAGGTCTCGAGCACGTTGGCCTTGTCGATGCTCGTAACTCGCCGCCGTGCGCTGCGGAAGGCGACGCGTGCGATGCGCTCGATTTCGCCGACCGTGTAGACGCAGGTGTCGTAGGCGCGCTCCCCCTCGCGGCCACGCTCGCCGAAGTAGATGCCGCCGGTCAGTTCGCGCACGACCAGCAGATCGCAGCCCTCCACCACCTCCCGCTTCAATGGACTCGCGTCGAGTAGCGCCGGCAGCGGCCGGACTGGCCGCAGGTTGGCGAACAGACCGAGCTCACGACGAAGGCGCAACAAGCCTTGTTCCGGTCGCGGTGCTTGCGGGTCGGTGGTGTCCCACTTTGGTCCACCGACGGCCGCCAGCAGCACCGCGTCAGCGCGCTTGCAGGCGGCGAGAGTTTGGTCGGTGAGAGGAGTCCCGTAGCGGTCGATCGAAGCCCCCCCGACGAGATGCTCCTCAAATTCGAACTCACCGAGGCGCTCGAGCACAGCCCTCGCGGAGGCCATGATCTCGGGACCGATCCCATCGCCTGGCAGTAAGACGATGCGTCGCTTAGCCATCGCTCGCGAGCTCCTTGCGGCGCATCGACCACATCTGGGCGGCTCGCTCGAGCTCCAGCGCAGCCGCCCAGGAGATCGCCGGCGGCCCTAGCTCGAGGCGAAGCGAGCGGGCGGTCCGCCGGGCGAGCTCAGGGTCGCGAGCCGCCCGCTGGGCGAGCGCTAGAGCGGTCTGTTCGACCTCAGCATCGTCGACCGCGCACCAGGCCAGTCCGAGCTCGGCGGCACGACGACCGTCGATCGCCTCGCCGAACAACGCCAGCGCGGCGGCTGCTTCGCGCACACCGGTACGTCCGAGCAGGGCCCCGTGCCCACCGCCCGGATGCAACCCGATCGGCATGAACCCGGAGATGATGCGGGCGTCGCTGGCCACCACCCGCAGGTCAGTGGCGAGCATCAGGTTCAGCCCGGCCCCGACCGCGCCGCCGCGGACCGCTGCGATCGTCGGTGGCTCGAGTTCGCCGACCCGCGCGAACGCCCGATAGATCGCGCCCATGCCGGAGAAGGCGGCGGGAGCGGCCGGGTCGCGTCCGGCCTGCGCGAGCGTCCCGCGATCGCCGCCCGAGCAAAAGAACCCCCCCGCGCCCTGCACGACGACCGCTCCAACGCTTAGGTCGCTGTCGATCTCGTCGCAGACGGCGGCGAGCTGCTCGGCCATCGAAACTGTCAACGCGTTGCGGCGCTCGGGCGCCGCGAGCGTGATCGTTGCGACCCCGTCCGGGCGCCGCTCGAGCGTTATTTCCTCGGGCATTGGTTCAAACCAAGCTGGTCGTGACCGGACCCGGCCGCTCGCGCTCGCGCTCGTAGCGCTCGATCGCGTCGGCCTGAGCGAGCGTCACCGCGATGTCGTCGAGACCGTTCAAAAGGCGGTGCTTGACCTCGGGATCGATCTCGAAGGTCGCCTCGCCGCCAGGCCAGCTCACGGTTTGTGCGGGAAGATCGATGCGGGCTCGACCGGCGCTCATCACCGCGCGCACCTCGTGCTCCTCGAGCACAACCGGCAACAGCCCGATCTTCGTGCAGTTGGAGTAGAAGATGTCGGCGAAGCTCGGGGCGATGATCGCCTCGAAGCCGTAATCCTGGATCGCCCACGGGGCGTGCTCGCGCGACGATCCGCAACCGAAGTTCGGTCCGGTAGCGAGGATCGGGTTACGCGGCAACTCGAAGCCCGGTTCCTGACGCCAGTCGTAAAAAAGGAATTCGCCGAACCCCGTTCGTTCGATCCGCTTCAGGAACTGTTTGGGGACGATCTGGTCGGTATCGACGTTGGGGCGGTCGAGCACCGTCACACCGCCCTCGATCACGCTGATCGGCTTCACCGCCCGCTGACCTCCGTTGCTGCCCGCCGGTTTGCTGCGCTCATCAGTTCCAGTTGCGGATGTCGACGAAGTGACCCTCGATCGCGGCCGCAGCAGCCATGCGTGGGCTGACGAGGTGCGAACGAGCGCCACGTCCCTGACGCCCCTCGAAGTTGCGGTTCGACGTTGAGGCGACGCGCTCACCCGGTCCGGCGACGTCGGGGTTCATTCCCAGGCACATCGAACAGCCCGCCGTCCGCCACTCGAAACCGGCGTCTCGGAAGATCTTGTCGAGACCTTCCCGTTCCGCCTGCTCGCGAACCTGCATCGACCCGGGCACGACCATCGCCCGCACTCCGGGAGCGACCTTGCGACCCGCGACTATCTCCGCTGCCTCGCGCAGGTCGCGCAGACGCGAGTTCGTGCAGGAACCGATGAACACCCGGTCGATCGCAATGTCCTGGATCGGCGTGCCCGGTTCCAAACCCATGTACTCGAGCGCCCGCTCTTCGGCGGGGTTGCGCGGCTCGGGGACGCGCCCCGTGACGTCGACCACCATCGCCGGCGTCGTGCCCCACGTAACCTGCGGTGCGAGTTCGGAAGCGTCGATCACAACCTCGCGGTCGAAAACGGCGTCGGGATCGCTGCGCAGCGCCAGCCACTCGTCCACCGGCAAGGGATCCGGCGCCGCTGGACGCCCCTCCAGCCACTCGAAGGTGCGGTCGTCCGGAGCGATCATGCCGGCGCGCCCACCGCCCTCGATCGTCATGTTGCAGATCGTCATCCGCCCCTCCATCGGCAGGCGCTCGATTACCGGGCCGGCGTACTCGATCACATATCCGACACCGCCATCGACGCCGATGCGGCCGATCGTGCCCAAGATCAAGTCCTTGGCGGTAACCCCGTAGCCGAGCTCGCCCTCGTAGCGGATCCGCATCGAGCGCGGCTTGCGTTGGCGAAGGGTTTGCGTCGCCAACACGTGCTCGACCTCGCTCGTCCCGATCCCGAACGCGAGCGCTCCGAACGCGCCGTGCGTCGAGGTGTGCGAGTCCCCGCAGACGATCGTCATGCCCGGCTGCGTCACGCCCAACTCGGGGCCGATCACGTGCACGATCCCTTGGCGTTTAGAGCCGATCGAGAAGATCGGGATCCCAAACTCGCGGCAGTTTCGCTCGAGCGTCTCGACCTGCTTGCGCGAGAGCAGGTCGCGGATCTCCGCGGCGCTCCGGGCGCCATCGGTGGGCACGTTGTGGTCGGCCGTCGCGAGCGTACGATCGGGCCGCCGGACGCGCCTCCCCGCGAGCCGCAGGCCTTCGAAGGCCTGCGGCGAGGTCACCTCGTGGACCAAGTGCAGGTCGATGTAGATCAGCCCCTCGGCGACCTCGTGCGCCTCCCAGATCTTGTCGAACATCGTCTTGCCCATCAGCGCCTCCCGAGAGCAGCGGTTACCACGGCGAGAAACTCGGCACTCCCTCGGCCGGGATTGCGGAAGTGGTGGGGAAGGTCGGCATCGAAAGTGGCCGCATCGCCGACTCCTAGTTCGTGCGTTTCCCCGGCGATCGCTAGTTGCACGCGCCCTTTCTGAACGAAGACGGTCTCGCGACTACCGGGACCGTGCAAGGGCGGATCGTCGGGGCCGCCGGTCGCCGCACCCGGCGCCAGTCGATGCAACGAGACTTCGACGCGCTCACCAGGCAGCGGTGGCGTCAACACCTCGTAGCTGTGGCCGTCGTGCTCGCCACCCCGCCGGCGCCGATCAGCCCGGACCACGACGATGCCAACGCTCTCATCGATCCGCAGCACCTGCGAGAGCGACAGACCGAGCCCGTTGGCAATGCGGGCAGCGACGCTCAGTGTGGGGCTCGTCTCACCGCGCTCGACTTGCGAGAGCATCGGTGCCGACACTCCCGACCGCTCGGCTAGCTCGCGCAACGACAGCCGGCTCGCCTCGCGAAGCGCGCGCACGCGCGCACCGAACGTGGCGGCGGCCAGCGGCGCGGCAGGAGCGGCCGCCCCTGACGAAGCCGCTGCCGCCGGGCGGGTCGCGTACGGCGAATCGTTAGCCACGGCGTCTACCCCAGCCATCGCTTTGTACGTTAACACGAACGTTCGTTATACCGAACAAGAGAGTTCGAGTTAAGCGAGGCCCAGTTGCTTGGCGCGCAACGCCAACTCGAGCTCCAGACGTGCCTGCGGATCCTCGAGCTCCGGCCCGAGCAGTTCCCGCAGGCGCGACAGCCGGTAACGCACAGTTTGTGGGTGGACGCCGAGCCGCTTGGCGACGCGGTCAATCCGACCACGCTCGGCAAGCCACGCGGCGAGTGTCCGCTCGAGGCGCTCGCGGCTGCGCTCCGGCAAACCAGCGAACGCTCGGAACGCGCGACGCGTCACGCGCGCCAAGGCGTCGTGGTCGGCAGCCAACAGCAGCGCCAGCGGATGTTCGTCGGCGAACAGCGGCCCGCCGGCCCCGCCGAGCGCACCCGAACGCACGAGCGGCAAGAGGCGCCGTGCTCCCTCGTAACTACGGGCCGCCGCTAGCACCCCCACCTCCGGACCGACCACGGCGCTTGCCGTCGCGAGTGCCCGGACGAGCTCCGCGCGCGCGCCGGGAGCACTCGGGTCGGCGACGATCGCGCACGTGAACTCCTCGTGCTGGGCAACCAGCGCACGCTCGCCCAAACGTCCCGAAACGGCTACCGCGCGCGCATCGGTGAGGACCACGGCGATCGTCTCCGGCAACCGCCAGCCGCACTGCTCGGCAGCGGCCCGCACCAGCGACGGCTCCGGGGCGTCGGCGAGCAAGAGCGTCAAGAGTCGCTGGCGGCGTTGTTGGCGCTCGCCCAGCGAGTCCGCCTGCTCGAGCGCGTAGCCCTCGATCGACTCCGCCGACAGCTCGTCGATGTAGGCGAAGATCGACTCGGCGAGGTCGTAGAGAATGCTCGGGGCGACACCCGCGCCCGTCCCGATCTCGGCGAAGCGTCGCCAGGCCACCCGCGCGCCGACGCGATAGGCCGCGAGCAGAGCGTCGATACCGCGCCCCGAACGAGCCTCCGCGCGCCCCAGCTGTACGTAGACCTCGGTTTCCCCGGCCGCCGGCTGATCGCTCCCGATCATCGCCAAGAAGCGCCGCAAGGCCTCTTCCACGCCGAGGCGCAAGGCCTGTCCGAAAGGTCCGTCGAGGGGGCGCCGGTACTCCGGCACGTCGCGCCGGATCGCACGAATGATGTCTTCCACCACGCTCGCCGTGTGTGGCGCGAGCGCCTGCGCGATCGCCGGCGGGAGCCGCCGCCAGGGGGCCTCGTTCGGGCGACCGGGCGGCGCGACCACGTGTGCTCCTTGCGTCGCGCGGTCGGTCGGCGCAGACTGCGCCTCGCCTGCCTCGGACCCCATTTGTACGAAACCTACAACTTTCTCGAGTCCAGCTGTGCGTCGGATCATGAGCCGGCCCCATCGCGACGCCGTTTAGATCAAAAAGGACGGGCGGGGGACCCGCAGAGGCTCCTCCGCAGGCAGCGATTGACACGAGCGAGCAAAAGAAGAGCTAGGTGATGGGCAATTCACAGGGACCGACGGCAACCACAACGCGACCGAGCAGCGACAGTCGTGAACACGCTTACGGCGCCGCTACCGGTGGGCGCAACCACCACCCGAGCTCGGTGCGGCAGTCGCAAAAACCGCCATCGCCTGCCCGCGAGCACGAAGACGGTCAGCTGCCGCTCGCTCACAAGCTAACGATCCTCGGCGGCGTGATCGTCCCCTTCGCGGGAACGATCGCTGCCGTCGTTCTGTTGTGGAACCAATTCGTTTTCGCTCACGATCTGGTGATGCTCGCGGTCGGTTACGTGCTGTCCGCACTCGGTATCACCGTCGGTTTCCACCGGTACTTCACGCACCGCTCGTTCGAGACCAAGCCGTTCGTGCGCTACACGCTCGCGGTCCTGGGCTCGGCGGCGGTGCAGGGACCGGTGATCGGCTGGGTCGCCGACCATCGCCGTCACCACGCGCACTCCGACCAGGATGGCGACCCCCACAGCCCGCACGTCGGGCACGGGCGCGGTCTGCGGGGTGCTCTCAAGGGTCTCTACTGGGCGCACATGGGCTGGCTGTTCGACGGCAGCACGCGCGGCAATCGTCAGCGCTACGCCCCCGAGCTGTTCGAGGACCGCGGGATAGTTCTCATCGACCGCCTCTTCGTCCCGATCGTCGCTGCCAGCTTGGTCCTGCCGTTTGGCCTGGGCTGGCTGATCGGCGGATCGCTGACCAGCGCTCTAACGGGTCTCGTCTGGGGCGGCCTGGTTCGGATCTTCTTCCTCCACCACATCACCTGGAGCATCAACTCGGTCTGCCACTTCTTCGGCCGCCGGCGTTTCGAGACCGAGGACCGCTCGACCAACGTCTTCTGGCTAGCGCTGCCCTCAATGGGCGAGTCTTGGCACCACAACCACCACGCTTTCCCGCGATCGGCCGAACACGGCCTGCGCTGGTGGGAGATCGACGTCTCGGCGCTCGTGATCAAGGGGCTCGAACGGCTCGGACTGGCGTGGAACGTGGTCCGCGTCCAGCCGGAGCGTCAGCGTCAGCGACTGGCTGCGAACGAGACCTAGCGGTCGTTCGGCGGGCTCGTGCCGCTGTCGGCGGCTGCGTCCGCAGGGGAGGCGGCCGCGTGGGCAGAGTTGGCTGCATCCTCGGGGTCGCCGGCTGCGTCCGCAGGGTCAGCGTAAGCGAGCCAGAGGTCGGCTGCGTCGCGGATCGTCGCCACCACGTCCTCCTCGCTGACTGGAAACGCGGTGGCCGTGGTCGCTGGGTGCGCCTGCACGCGCGCGGCGATCTGCCGCAGTCGCTGGGCGACTCGCTCGCTCAGAGGCCGCTGACGGGCGAGCGCTAGCAGCTCGCACGGCGGCCTGGCGCCGGCAGCAGCCAATAGCTCACGCAGCCTGCTCAACGCCTGCGCGCGCGGCATCGCGGCGGCGTCTTCCTCGCCCCGCAGCACCGCTGAACCGCGCGCCAGCGCCGCTAGCCAGGCATCGACGGCGGTCGGCGCGTAACGGGCGGCCCGACCCGCGCTAGCCGGCAGCACCGCGGCGTTGGTAGCTGCATGCGAAGAGCCCAACACGCGCACGAGGGTCTGACAGAGCGCGTGATGGAAGGCGATCCCCGCCTCGCCCGAGGCCCAGCCGGCCAGTAGCCCGCCGCTGGCGAGCGTGGTGTAAAGACCCCGTTCGGGGTCCTGATCGGCGCCGGGCACCGAGGTGGGCTCCCCAGCGGCCGGGGCGCGCAGCGCGGCAAGCCCTTCCAGTCCGCAGGCCAAGGTTTCGGTGGCGAGCAAGGCGGATGCCGTCGCGACCGGAGTCGCAAGCCGCGTGTAGAGCGCCTCCAGCGCGTGAGCGAGGGCGTTGCCGGCGCTCTCAGCGAGCAGCCGCGGCGGCGCTGAGGCGAGCAGCTCGGGGTCCCAAACGACGAGCTCGGGTCGTACCGTCCGGGCACCTTCGTACCCGCGGGGGAGACGGTGGAACCCGGTCAGCTCGGCCCCGCTCAGCGTCGTCGGAACGGCGGCGCAGCGTCCGCCCGTGACCGCTGCGACGGCCTTCGCGCAATCGATCACGCGGCCCCCGCCGACCGCCACCAGATCGTTGCCGCGCAGCTGTTCCAGGAGCTTGCCCGCGAGCTCCTCGACGAGACCTATGCCGACCCGCACGATCGGACGTCCCGTGCTCTCAAGCCAGCTCGCGTTGACGGCCGATCGGCCGGTTACGAACACGACCTCGCGGAACCCGCGGGCATCGAGCAGGTCAGCGAGCTCCCGGCGCGCCCCCCAGCCGAACCGGATCAGGCGGCCGTCATTCGACCACGCGAACGACGCACTGCCGGCGAGCAGTTCGACCGCCGCCGAGTGGCCGGCGCGGCCGCTGCCCGAGTTCACGGAGTCGGCGCCTCGCGCGCGGCGCGCTGGAGGTGGTGTTCCGCTTCCGCGGCGGCCGAATCGGCGAGAGCGTTCGAAAGCGCGCGGACGTACGCCTTCCCCGACGCCTCGATGATGTCGGTGGAGACGCCCACGCCGCTCGCCACGCGACCGTCGAGCTCGATCTGGACGGTGACCTCGCCGAGCGCGTCACGCCCGCCGGTCACGGCGCCGACGCGGTACTCGCGCAGACGCGCCTCGCGCCCGATCGCAGCGTTGATGGCGCTGAACAGCGCATCGACCGGCCCATCGCCGGTGAAACTCCCCGACACCGTCTCGCCATCCGGCGTGCGGACCTCGACGCGCGCAAGTGGAGCTCGCCGCGAAGATGCCTCCACGTCAAACGCCACAAGCTCGTAAGCCTGCGGGCGATGCTTGATCTCGTCAGAGACGATCGCTTCGAGGTCGAGCGCCGTCACCTGCTTCTTCTTGTCGGCGATCTCCTTGAAGCGCTGGAACGCCTGGTTGAGAGCGGCCCCGTCGACGCGCAGTCCGAGTTCCTCCAGAGCCTTGCGCAGAGCGTGCCGTCCGGAGTGCTTGCCGAGCACGATCTGGTTCGATTCGAGGCCGATCGTGCGCGCATCCATGATCTCGTAGGTGGTGCGGTCCTTGAGCACGCCGTCTTGGTGGATCCCGGCTTCGTGGGCGAAGGCGTTGCGCCCCACGATCGCCTTGTTCGGTTGCACCGGGTAGCCCGTGAGACGCGAAACGAGGCGGCTGGTGCGCGCGATCTCCCGCGTGTTGATCGCGGTCCAAAGACCGAGCGTTGGCTCGCGGGTGTGCAGGAGCATCACGATCTCTTCGAGCGCCGCGTTGCCCGCGCGTTCACCGATGCCGTTCACCGCGCACTCGACCTGTCGGCAACCGGCCATCAAGCCGGCAAGGGAGTTCGCGACCGCCAAGCCGAGATCGTTGTGGCAGTGCACCGAGACCGTGACCTTGTGCAGGTCCGGCACCAGCTCGTAGAGCCGCCGGAACATCTCGGCGTACTCGTGCGGCATCGTGTAGCCGACGGTGTCCGGAACGTTGATCGTGGTCGCGCCCTCGTCGATCGCGATTTGGATTACCTCCGCCATGAACTCGACGTCCGAGCGCGACCCGTCCTCGGGCGAAAACTCGACGTCGTCGCAAAGCTCACGCGCATAAGCCACCGCTGCTCGCGCCTGGCCCTTTACGTCCTCGCGCGTGGTCTGGAGCTTGCGCTCGATGTGGATGTCGGAGGTCGCGATGAACGTGTGGATGCGCGGCCGCTCGGCGTCCTTGATGGCGTTCCAAGCGGCGTCGATGTCCTGCTTCGCCGTGCGCGCGAGCGCGCAGATCACGGGACCCTCGACCTCGCGCGCGATCAGCTGCACCGCCTCGAAGTCGCCGGGCGAGGTGATCGGGAAGCCCGCCTCGATCACGTCCACCCCGAGACGCGCCAGCTGGTGCGCGATCTCGAGCTTCTCTTGCGGGTTCAGCGAAATGCCCGGCGACTGCTCGCCGTCACGAAGGGTCGTGTCGAAGACCAGTACGCGATTTTCCGGTCGGCGTTCGGGCTTGTCGGTTCTTGCTTCGCTCACGTCGCTCCTACCTCCCCTGATCGGACCTACGTCTTCTCGCCTTCACTCCGGCCGCGACAAGCGGCCAAACAGCACCTCACTCCCCCCGAAGGGGGAGGAGCAGCAAGAGCCGTAGGTCGCGTAGGAACGACACTGCGCTGAAGGCTAGCAGCGGCCTGCCGTGCGAAGGGACGGAGCCGCTACTTGAGCCTCCGTAGCGGCTAGCGCGTATCAGGGGCGATGGATCTCTGCGGAAAGTCGCTCGTGGTCGTCGGCGGAACCGGGGAAATCGGGCGCGTGCTCGTACGGGCGCTGGCCGAGCGCGGCGCCCGGCCGCGCGTGATCGGACGCAACACGGTGCAGCTCGAGCAGGTCGCGCGCTTCGCTGAGCGCACCGCGCGCCTCGATCTGCGCGATTCGTTCGCCGCCCGCCGGGCGCTCGCAGAGGTAACCGACGACGCGGGCTGCGACGGCCTTTTGTTGTGCGCGGGCCGAGTCGCGTTCGCCGAAACCGGCAAGCTGCCGGCACCGCTGGTGCGCGAACTATTCGAAGTGAACTTGCTCGGGGCGATCAGCGTGATCGAGGCCGCCTTGCCGCTGATCCGCACGCCGGGGGTCGTCGCCGCGCTGACCGGTGCCGTGGTGCGCACCCGCCCTGCGCGCATGGCGCACTACGTCGCCGCCAAAGCGGGGCTGTCGGCGTACCTCGACGTGCTGCGGCGCGAGCACCGCCGCCGGGGACTTTTGGTCGTCGATGCCCAGCCTCCGCATGTCGAGACCGGCTTCGCTTGCCGCGCGATCTACGGTTCACCGCCAGCACTCCCCGCCGGCATCAGCGCAAGTGAGGTCGCGGAACGGCTGCTCGACGCGATCAGCGAGGATCAGCCGGTGGTGCAGTGGCCGCTGCCCGCCACGATGCGCGCCGGCAGACTCGCGTCCTGACGCTCGACCGGCCTCCGCTCGACCGACCGCCCCTCAACCCGCCTCCGGCAAGCGGATTACCTGTTCGGGATCGCGTTCGAAGCCGAAGCGATTCATCGGGAAAAAGCCGTAGGCGGCGTAGCGCTCACGCTGATCGGCGAAGTGCGGTGGGTAACGCCCAGCCTGAGCGGCGGCGATGTCGATCGCGGAATCGGCAGCGGCATTCCCGGGAGGAAGGATGTAGCGCCCCTCGCCGGCGCGGGGGTCGACGATCTGCGAGTAGGTTCCGTGGTCGAAACCGGGAATCGGTGGCGGCGCTACGACGCCGAGCGCCGTGAACGACGTTTGCGGGACCTTGCGCAGCCAGCGGCGCATATCGCGGGTCCCGAACTCGGCGGCCAAGCGCTCGATAGCGCTCTTTGCGGCCCGCCTGATCAGTTCGCCCGCGGTCTCCCGTCGCGGTGTCGAGATGTCGTCGACGAACTGGTGAACCAGCCGCTGGCGACCAAGTCGACCGTCGAGCGCGATCTTCAGCAGAGACAAGCGTTGTAACCAGCCGCCGGGCGCAGCGAAGCTACCGCGATCGCTGCTGCCCTTGGCGCCGTCACCGAGCTCGTCGGCGAAGACCAGGCGCAGCAACTCCTCCCAGAAGTAGCGCGGGTACTGGGCGGACGGCAGGTTGAAGTCGTCGGCACCGAAGATCGCGATCGCCGGAGCGTCGTAGAAACCGTCGCCGTCGCGGTCGACGCGGGCGAAACCACTGCGCTGCCACTCGCGCAATAGCGCAAGCGCTTCGGCTAGTTCGGGATCGCGGGAGCGCCGCAACGCACGCTCCAGGATTGCGGCGAAAACCGGTGTGATGCCATCGCGGCGCTCGAGCAGCCGTGGATTCGCGGCCTCCAAATCGTCGCCGTCGGCGCGCCTGATCCGCAGCAAGTCGACGCGGTTCTGCGCCACGCGTGACGCCTGACCGACAGCCACCGCTGAGGAGTTCGGCCACCAGCGGCTCGGCTTGCTTTCGGTGCCTTGATTGACAACGATCAGCTGAGGTCGCGGATCGACCACCCGTGGGAGCTCGCGGGGGCGCAGGAAACCGCGCCATTCGGCGCTGCCGTCACCGGGGGCCGGTAGACGGCGGTCGAAGCCGCGGGAGCGCACCGGCTGCAGCCCGGTCAATCGATACAGGATGTGTCCGCGAGCATCGGCGTAAACCAGGTTGTAGGTGCCGGTCGCAACGTCGGTCGCGCGCTCGAATTCGGCGAGCGAGCGTGCCTTGTTCCAGCCGTCGACGGTGAGCAGTGTGCGCGCCCACATGCCCCGCTGTGCTCGCCGCTGGGTGACTGCGAACCGCCCATCCGGATCGCGCGCCACCACAGGACCGTGCACGGTTTCCTCGATCGTCAGCGTCGACTCGCCGGGAGGCATCGGCCGCTCGCAGAGGGGCGGCACACAGGCACCGATCCGGAACCGCTCCTGGCGCACCGTCATCTGCCGCCACTGACCGCGGTAGAGGTAGGCGCGCCGGTCGCCTGGCTTGAGGCGCTCGACGTAGTTGTCCACCTGCTCGCCGAGGTTCCCGGCCACCAGCGACCAGGCGTGACCGTTGCACCACCCAATGCCGATCCAGGGGCCGAAACCAGGAATCGACATACCGAGACAGTCGCGCTGCGGCGTCCTGATCCCGACCTGCCAGAAGACTGGCGGCGCGGTTAGGCCGGCTTGCGGAGAACCGAGCAGCAGCCCCCCGCCCGACGCAGTGCGTGTGCCGCCAATCGCTACCGCGTAAGAACCGATCTTCGGCAGCGGTAGGCGCTTCAGGACCGCGTCGAGACCCTGCGCCTCGCGCAACCGCTCGTCGACCAGCTTGTCGATCACCGGCGCCAATTCCCGAGCGAGCCGCACCTGCTGCGCTCCCGGCCGCTCCTCCCGCAAGGCGCGTGGTTCGTCATTGCCCTGCCCGGCAGGAATTACCGTCGGGCCGCGGGGATCATCGCGCCACAAAACCTGTGACCAAATCGCCAGCCCCCGGCGCGCGCCGAAACGCTGCTCCAGGCGATCCAGCAGCGCCGCATTGCGCAACTGACCAGCACCACCCTCGCCGGCAAACACGACGTAGCTGAAGAGCATCGCGACGGCCAGCGAATCCTGGGCGCGCCAAGGCTCCGGCCGGTAACCGAGGAGGTCGAAGAGCAACGGCCGGCGCGTCGGATCCGACATCACGACGTCGAATCCCTTCTGCACACCGCGCGCGTACGCTTCCAGCAGCTCGCGGATGTGCTGCGGCAGACGCGCGAACTGGCGCTCGACGTCGGCCGCCTCGTAGAAGTCGCGGCGCATCGCCTCGTCGGCGGGGAGCGCCGACGGACCGAGCAGCTCCGCGGAGCGGCCCTGCGCGAGGAGCCTAATGCCGGCTGTCAGGAACGGGCGCTCGGTAGCGGAGGCGTAACCGACCGCGTACGCGGCCGCCCGTTCGCTGGGCGCGACGATGTGCGACACGCCAAGGCGGTCGCGGAAGATCGTCGCGCCGCTCGAGCGCTCCTGCGCGCTTTGACCCGGTGCGCCAGGGGCGCCGGGCAACAACTCGGAGAGCTCGCTCGGTCCCGGCGTCGGCGGCAGCGGATCGACCACCACGCGCTCGCCGGCGCGCGGCACCACCGCGCCGGCGTTTTCCCGACCGAGCGCTATCCCGCCGGAAGCGGCGCACGCGACAGCGAACAGCGACAGCGCCAGCGCGGCACGACGAAGACCCCCCTGCCCCACGCCGCGAGATTCTCGGCTACTCGCGATACCCGCGCAACCACCAACCGGCGGCGGCCAGTCGGAGCGCCGCGCGACGCCCTACAGGTCGACCGCGCGCCCCTCGTAGAAACCGTCAGCTTCGACCACCTCGGCGATCACCGCGGGGGGCACCGGCTGGTCGGTGGTGACGACCATCACGGCGACGTCGTGGCCGCTCCCTTCGCCGTCCTCTGGGTGCCGGCCGACGGCGGCCGAGACGATGTTGATGCCGTGGCGACCGAGCACCTGGCCGACGTGGCCGAGCATCCCCGGTTGATCGCGGTAGCGGAACAACGCCAGGTGCCGCTCGAGCTGCACGTTGAAGCGCTGCCCCCAGGCCTCCAGCAAGTGTGGGCGGCTGCGCGTCCCCAACACGGTGCCGACGACGCGGACGGCATCGCCGTTCGAGCGCACCGTCACCCGCACCAGGTCGGTGAAGTCGCGCGCGCGCGTCTCCTTGAGCTCGGAGACCGCGATCCCGCGCTCCTCGGCTAGCGCGGGGGCGTTCACGAGGTTCACTTCCTCCTCGGTGCGTCCCCGCAAGATGCCCTCTAGCACCGCGACCGTCAGCAGCCTCGTATCGCGCTCCGCGATGCGGCCCCGCAACTCCACCTCGACACGCTCGATCGCCGCCCCGCCCGCCAGCTCCACCGCGATCCGGCCGAGATGGCGACAGAGCGGCACGAACGGCCCCAGTAGCTCGAGGTCCTCGGCCCCGACCGAGGGGATGTTGACCGCCGTCGTGACCACGCCGCCGGTCAGCGCCGCCACCACCTGCTCCGCCGTCTGCACGCCGGCGCGGTCTTGGGCCTCGGTAGTCGATGCCCCAAGGTGCGGGGTCACCACCACGTTGTCGTACCCGAACAAGGGATGCTCGGTGAGCGGCTCCTGGGGGAAGACGTCGAGCGCGGCGCCCGCTAGCCGACCTGAGTCAAGGGCTTCCTTGAGGGCGTCCAGGTCGACGAGCTCGCCACGCGCGCAGTTCACCAGGTAGGCACCCTCGCGCATCCGAGCGAGCGCGGCCGCGTCGACGATCCGCTCGGTCTCCGGTGTGCGCGGCAGGTGCAACGAAAGGAAGTCGGCGCGTGCGTAGACGTCCTCAGGCCGCTCGGCTCGCTCCACCCCCAACTCGCGGAAGCGTTCGCTCGAGACGTACGGGTCGTAGGCGACGACTTGCATTCCGAAGGCCCGCGCGCGAGCCGCGACGAGCCGCCCGATGCGCCCGAAACCGAGAATCCCGAGCGTCTTCTCGTAGAGCTCGGTACCTGAAAAGCGGGAGCGTTCCCAGCGTCCGGAAACCAACGAAGCGTGCGCCTGCGGAACGCGGCGCGCAACCGCGAGCATCAACGCGAGCGTGTGCTCGGCGGCCGCCACCACGTTCGACTGCGGCGCGTTGCAAACGATGATCCCTCGCCGCGTCGCCGCCTCCACGTCGACGTTGTCGACACCGATGCCGGCGCGCCCGATCACACGCAGGCGTTCCGCGCGAGCGATCAGGTCGGCGTCGAGGCGCGTGCCGGAACGGATCACGATGCCGTCGAACTCGCCGATACGCCGCCGCAGCGTGTCGGCGTCCCAGTCGGTCGCCACCACCACCTCGCAGTGCTGCGCAAGCAGCTCGATGCCCGACTGCGCGATCTTCTCGGCAACGAGCACGCGCGGGCGCTGCTTACCCGCACCGTCGCCGGCCAGAGCCGCGCCGCTGGTGCCGACCGCCTGCTCGCTCGCGCTCACGCTGGCTGCGCGGCGGGCACCCCCGCCTCGACGAACACGCGCTGCGCGGCCGCCACCCCGCTACCCAGCTCGACCTCGTAGCCGAGCTCGAGCAGGGTCATCTCGAGCCCCGCGATGGTGGTCACGATGTCGAACGCTCCGAAGTAGCCGCAGTGGGCGATCCGCGCGATCTTGCCTTTCAGCTTGCCCTGACCGCCGGCGATCGTGATCCCGTACTTGTCGCGCATCAACTTCGGTATGCGCGAGCCGTCGATTCCCGCCGGCACGCGCAACGCGGTGACGACGTTGGCGCCGTCGTCGTCCGGCCCGAACAGCTCGAGTCCGAGGGCGCGCACCGCCGAACGGGTGGCCCGGCCGAGCAAGCGATGACGCTCCAGTACCCGGTCCAAACCCTCGGCTTCGATCAGCCCGAGCGCGGCGTCGAGACCGAGCAGGAGGCTCACCGCCGGCGTGAACGGGCTGTCCGGGGGATCCTTGCGCTGACCAGCGACGGTGGCCGACCAGTCGAAGTAGAAGCGGCGCCCCGGCGCTGCCTGCGCGCGCTCGAGTGCGCGCTCGTTGGCGCTCGCAAAGCCAAGCCCGGGCGGTGCCATCAAGGCCTTCTGGGAGCCCGAGACCACAACGTCGATCCCCCACGCGTCCTGCTCGCAGGGCACAGCGCCTAGCCCCGAGACGGCGTCCACGCAGATCAGCGCGCCGTGCGCGTGGGCGACCTCGGCCAGCGCGCGGACGTCGTTGACGACACCGGTCGACGTTTCGGAGAGCGTGGTGAAGACGACGGTCGCGCCGCCGCTGCGCGCGAGCGTCGCGTCGAGCTCGACGGGATCCACCTTGTTGCCCCAGCCGGCGTCGTAGTGCACGAGCTCGGCGCCGTAGGCACGGCACAACTCCGCCCAGCGCTCCCCGAACTTCCCGCAGGAAGCGACCACGCAGCGCTCGCCGGGGCGCACCAGGTTGGCGACCGCGGACTCCATCGCTCCTGTACCGGAGGAAGCAAAGACGAGCACGTCGTTGCTTGTGCAGAAGACGCTGCGGAGCCGTTCAAGCACGCGCGCGTAAACCTCGATGAAGGCGGGCGCGCGGTGGTAGAGCATCGGCTGCGCCATCGCCGACTCCACCTCTGGTGGCAGCGGCGTCGGCCCGGCCGTCATCAGATACTGCTTGATGTAGGGATTTGCCGGGGCCATCGCTGGCGAGATTACCGGAGCCCGTGGGCGACCCACTCGGTGGGCGCGGTGCCGCCGCGGAGCGCTAGCCGCGGTTGGCGATCCACGGCATCATCGCGCGCAGCTCGCGCCCGACCTGCTCGATCTGGTGCCGCTTACCCTCCTCGCGCAGACGCTGGAAGTTCTCGCCGCCAGCGCGGTTCTCGGCGATCCACTCGCGCGCGAACTCGCCCGACTGGATCTCCGCGAGGATCTCCTTCATCGCCCGGCGCGACGGCTCACCGATGACCCGCTTACCGCGCGTCAGGTCGCCGTACTCAGCGGTGTTGGAAATCGAGTGACGCATGCCGGTGATGCCGCCCTCGTACATCAGGTCGACGATCAGCTTCAGCTCGTGCAGACACTCGAAGTAGGCGAGCCGCGGGTCGTAGCCGGCCTTCACGAGCGTCTCGAAGCCGGCGCGCACGAGCTCCGTTAACCCCCCGCAGAGAACCGCTTGCTCACCGAAGAGGTCCGTCTCCGTCTCTTCCCGGAAGGTCGTCTCGATCACCCCCGCTCGGGTGCAGCCGATGCCCTTGGCGTAGGCGAGCACCAACTCGCGGGCCTGACCGGTCGCATCCTGGTGAACGGCGGCGAGCCCGGGCACGCCCTTTCCCTCCTGAAACTGTCGGCGTACCAAGTGGCCGGGGCCTTTGGGCGCGACCATGCCGACGTCGACATCGCTCGAAGGTTCGATCTGGCCGTAGTGGATCGAGAAACCGTGGGCGAACAGCAGCAAGTTGCCCGGCGCGATTCCCTCCCGGATCTCCCTCTCCCAAACCTCGGCTTGACGCTCGTCAGGGATCAAAATCATCACGACGTCGCCCTCGCGCGCGGCATCCGCCACCGGTAGTACGCGCAGGCCCTCGCGTTCGGCCTCGGCGCGCGAAGACGATTCGGGGCGCAGACCGACGACCACGTCGACGCCCGAGTCGCGCAGGTTCAAAGCATGCGCGTGACCCTGGGAGCCGTAGCCGATGATCGCGACGGTCTTGCCCCGCAGCTTCTCGAGATCGGCGTCCTTGTCGTAAATCATCGCCGGCACTCTATCCCGCCGCCTGCGCGAGGCTGCGGGCGAGCGCGGTCAGCGCGGACCGGTCGATCTTGCCGGTCGCGGTCCGCGGCAGCGCGGCAACCGTGAAGACCCGCTTTGGCACCTTGTAACGCTCAAGGCGCCGACGACAAAAGCTACGGACCGACTCCGTGAGCTCGGCGTCGCTGCCTAGCGCTCGCGAGCGCGCCCGCCGCACCACCAGCGCCACGAGCAGCTCACCCCACTCCGGGTCCGGTACCCCCGCGACGCCCACCTCGGCGATCTGCTCGTGCTCCTCAAGTACTCGCTCGACCTCTTCCGGGGAGACGTTCTCGCCACCGGTGATCACGATGTTTTTGAGGCGGCCGCGGACGTGGAGACGGCCGGCGCGGTCAAGAAAGCCCACGTCACCGGTGTGCAACCAACCTTCGCGGTCGGTGGCGGCCGGCGACACCATCGGTCCCCGCACGAGGATTTCGCCGGACTGTTTGGTGCCTTCGATCCTCAGTTCGACACCAGGCAGCGGCTCCGCCCCCTCTTCGCCAGGACGTGCGAGGGCGATCATCGAAGCCGTCTCGGTCATGCCGTAGGCGCGGTAGACACCGATACCGAGCTGCTCGGCGACGCGAAGCAGCTGCGAAGGGACCGGTGCGCCGCCAAGCAAAAGCCGCGACATCTGGTCCGCCCCGGAAGGCTCCAGTAGGGGCAAGAGCCGGGCCAGCATTGTTGGCACCAGCGAGCAGAAGGAGATTTCCCCGCCGCGCAGGCGGTCGGCCACCAAACGCGGGACGAAGCGCTCGTGAAGTTCCACGCCGCCGCCGCTGACCAGCGCGCGAAACAGGATCGCAAGGCCGCCAACGTGGAACATCGGCATCACCGCGAGCCAACGATCGGTAGCAACGAGCGCGAGCGCCGCGACCGTCGCTTCGGCGCTCGCCAAGTACTGCTTGCTCCACAACGGCACCGCTTTGGGTCGGCCACCGCTGCCGGAGGTGAAGACCACCGTCAGCGGCGCTGGCGCAGCTTTCGCCGAGGGCGCGACGCCGCCCAGGCGCGCGAGACGCGGATCGGTGCCTGTCTGCGGAACCACCAGCCACGTCGCCTGCGCTGCGGTGGCCCGCGCTTCCCAGATTTCCCGAGGAGCCGAAGGGTCGAGCGCGACGATCGTCGCGCCGAGCGCCGCCGCGGCCCAGAGCAGCGCGACCGACTCGATCGATGCGGAGAGCGGCACGGCGAGCCGCTCGCCAGGCGCCACCCCGCGGGCGCGCAGGTCCGCGAGCGTTTTTTGCACGAGACCGTGCAGATCGCGCCAGGAGTAGGTGGCGCCGGCGTGCGTCAAGGCCACGTGGTCGCCAAACAGGCGAGCGTTGCGGTCAAGCAACGCACTAACCGACCGCGCCCGGTCGCCGTCGACGGCGACCGAGGTCCCGCAACCACGCTCCCCCGCGGGCGTCGGCGGGCGTCTCGGATCGGAGCTCACAACCTCAGCTTGGCACGCCGACCGCGCCGCCGACGAACGCCCAGCACCGGCTACCAGACTGCCGCTGGTTCGATCGAAGGAGCGCGGTCGCCTGTATTTTTCGGGCCCAGAGATGGCCGCCACGGACCGCCAAGCACGCGCCGCCTGGGCCGACGCACAGGCCAAGCGAACGATCCTTCCGGGCGCGGACTGGCAAGCGGCGGCGCAGTACGAGGACATCCGTTACGAGCTGGCGGACGGCATCGCAAAGATCACGATCGACCGCCCCGAAGTTCGTAACGCGTTCCGCCCGAAAACGGTGGTCGAGCTCGCCGACGCCTTCGAGCGCGCCCGCGAGGATCCGGACGTCGGCGTGATCATCCTCACCGGCGAGGGACCTTTGGCCTTCTGCTCCGGCGGCGATCAGCGCGTGCGCGGCGAGTCCGGGTACGTCGGTCAGGAGGACGCCGCGGGCAGACGCGGCGTCGGCCGCTTCCACGTGACGGACCTACATATTCAGATGCGCCGTCTGCCGAAGCCGATCGTGGCGATGGTCGCGGGCTACGCGGTCGGCGGTGGTCACGTCTTGCACCTGCTGTGCGACCTCACGATCGCTGCCGACAACGCCCGCTTCGGCCAGAGCGGTCCCCGCGTCGGCAGCTTCGACGGCGGTTACGGCGCCGGCTTGCTGGCGCGGACCATCGGGCTCAAGCGGGCGAAAGAGATCTGGTTCCTCTGCCGCCAGTACGACGCCGAGCAGGCACTGCGCATGGGGCTGGTGAACGCCGTCGTGCCGGTGGAGCAGCTGGAGATCGAGACCGTGCGCTGGTGTCGCGAGATGCTCGAGCTCTCCCCCTTCGCGCTGCGTCTTCTGAAGGCGAGCTTCAACGCCGCCGACGATGGGCTCGCCGGGATCCAGCAGCTCGCGCACGACGCCAACCTGCTCTTCTACATGAGCGAAGAGGCCCAGGAGGGACGCGACGCCTACCTCGAGGGCCGCCGCCCCGACTTCGGTCGCTTCCCGCGCCGCCCGTGACGGGCGAGGCGACGCGCGCTGCACCCTCTACCGCGCGGCTTTGGCTGCTCGCAGCGCGACCGCGTACGCTCCCTGCGGCGGTCGCGCCGGTGCTCGTCGGAACCGCGCTCGCAGCGCGCGACGGCTACTTTTCACTGCCGCGCTTCCTCGCCGCGCTCAGCGGCTCGCTGCTGATCCAGATCGGCACGAACCTCGCCAACGACTACTCCGACGCCAGGCGCGGCGCCGACCGCGAAGATCGACTCGGACCGGTGCGCGTGACGGCTGGCGGCTTGTTGCCGCCGCGTCGCGTGTTGACCGGCGCCTGGGTCGCCTTCGCCGCAGCGGTCGCGTGCGGTCTCTACCTGACTGCGGTTGCCGGGATCTGGGTGTTGGTGATCGGCATCGCGTCGATCCTGGCCGGCGTTCTCTACACGGGGGGGCCGCGCCCCTACGGCTACGCCGGGCTCGGCGAGCTCTTCGTCTTTGTGTTCTTCGGTCTCGTAGCGGTCGGTGGCTCGTACTACGTGCAGGTAGAGCGACTCGACCTGGCCGCCGTACTGCTGGGGGTACCGGTAGGTCTGCTGGCGGCAGCGATCCTCGTGGTCAACAACGTGCGCGACATGGAGACCGACCGCCGCGCCGGCAAGATCACGCTGGCGGTGCGACTCGGGCGTCAGCGCGCACGCCGTTTGTACGCGACGATGATTGCGCTGGCCCTGGCGCTGCCGGTCGCCTATGTAGCGGCGGGCACCGTGCCGGCGTTGGCGCTGGTGTCGCTGCTCGCCGCACCGCTCGCCCGCCGGCCCCTGGTTGCCGTCTTCCAAGCGACTGATGGACCGACCTTGAACGAGGCCCTCGCTGCCACCGGGCGGCTGCTAGCGGCCCACGCAACGCTGCTTGCGGCCGCGCTGCTCCTAGCCTGACAGCTACCAATGCGTCCCTTGCTTCGCCGCGTGTGGCGTCTCGAGCTCCCGCTCGAGACGCCGTTCATCAGCGCCACCGGCGTGCTGCGCTCGCGCCTGCTGTTCTTGCTCACCCTGACCGATGGCGAGACCTGCGGGATTGGCGAGGCTGCGCCGCTGCCGGCCTATGACGGCAGCAACCCGCAGCAGGTGCTCGTCGCGCTGACGAGTCGCCGCGGTCGCCGGCCTCCCCAAGCGCGCGCCTGCGAGGAGCTCGCTCGCCTCGACCTAGAAGCACGGCGAGCTGGTAGCGCACTCTGCCACGTAGTCGCGGAGACGGTGCCGGTTAACGTGACGCTGACCGCCGGACCTGCAGAAGAGGTCGCTGAGCGAGCGCGCCAAGGCGTCCGTGCGGGCTTTTCAACTTTCAAGCTGAAAGTCGGCCTACCGGACGATCTTGAGCGGGTGGCGGCGGTGCGCGCAGCGGTCGGCTCGTGGCCGGCGTTGCGTGTCGACGCCAACGGGCGCTGGTCGGTCGACGAGGCGGTGGCCACGATTCGACGTCTCGAGCGCTTCGACCTGGAGCTTGTCGAGCAGCCGTGTCGCACACTCGAGGAGCTGCGCGAAGTGCGCACACGTGTTTCGGTGCCGATCGCCGCCGACGAGGCGGTTGCGGACGCACGCGACGTGCAGCGGGCAGCGGCTCTTGAAGCGTGCGACGCGGTTTGCGTCAAACTCTCGCGGGCAGGCGGTGTACGGGCCGCCCGCGAGGCGATCGAAGCGGCTCGCGAGGCTGGTCTCGAGCCGTACCTGGCAAGCAGCCTCGACGGACCTTGGGGTCTCGCAGCCGCCCTTCAGCTGGCCTCCGAGCAGCGGCTACGCCTTGCCTCGGGACTCGCCACTCTCAGCCTCTTCAGCGGCCCGGTGAGGGCGCTGCTGCCATCGCCTGCCAACGGCGTCGCACCCGTTCCCGCCGGGCCGGGCCTAGGAGTGCCGTGCGACGAGGCAACGCTTCGCGGGCTCGGCGCTGAGGTGGTTGCGGAGACCGCAGCGACGAGCGGGGCGCGGAGGGTGACATGAGTGATCGCCAGCCGACCGTCGACGAGCCCGGCGTGGCGCGCAGGTGGTTGGACAACCCGACCTACGAGCCGCTCATCGCGTTCGCCGACGAGCTCGCGCGGCTCGGTTTGGCGCTCGCTGTGACGAGCCCGGGGTCGCGCAACGCACCGATCGCGTTGTCGCTCGCTGGCACCGCGGGAGTGCCCGCCATCTCGGTCTTAGACGAGCGCTGTGCCGGCTTCTTCGCGGTCGGCGCCGCGCGTGCCTCGGCACGGCCTGCGGCTGTGACCGTCACGTCGGGCACGGCCGCCGCCAACCTGCATCCCGCGGTCGCGGAGGCCGCTCAGGGGAACGTGCCGCTGCTGCTGTTGACTGCTGATCGGCCACCCGAGCTGCGCGAGACGGGAGCGGGACAGGCAATCGACCAACTGGGACTTTTCGGCAGCGCGGTGCGCTGGTTCGTCGAGGTCGGCAACCACCCCCCCGGTAGTGACGCGCTGCTCTACCACCGCTCGCTCGCCTGTCGCGCGTACGCGCGGACTCTGGCCCCGCGTCCCGGTCCGGTCCACCTCAACTTTCCGCTGCGTGAACCGCTCGCACCGGCGCCCGCTCCGACGAGCGCACCCTCCGCTCGGGATCTGCGTGAGGGCCGTCCCCTGCCGGCCGCCTGGCAGGAGGTCGCCCTGGCCCCGCCGACGCCACCGTCAGCGCTCGTCGAGCGCCTCGCCGGGCGCCTGCACAGCGTCGAGCGGGGCCTCGTCATCTGCGGTCACTTGGCCGCGAGCGCAGACGCCGCCCGCGCGATCGCGGCCCTGGCGGCGCAGCTAGGTTGGCCGCTGCTCGCCGAACCGACTTCGGGGCTCCGCCTCGGCGCGCACGTTCCCGACTGCGCTGTGCACCACTACGACCTCTTGCTGTCCGACGACGGCCTGCGTCGCGCTCTCGCACCGGAGCTCGTGCTGCGTTTCGGGGAGACCCCGACCTCGAAGCCGCTGCGCGCGGCGCTCAGCGAGTGGCCGCAGATCGTTTGCGACCCGTGGCTCGCTTGGCACGAGCCGACGCGACGCGCCGAGCTCGTGGTTGCATCGGACCCACATGCGCTAGCCAGCGCGTTGCTCGCGGCGCTCGCCGACCAACGGAGAATAAGCGCAAGCGCCCGGACCGCCCGCCCGCTGCTTGGTAACGCCCGCAACGGTTGGCTTGCGCGCTGGCGAGCAGCCGACGCGGCCGTCGCCGAGCTCATAGCCGACCACTTGCGGCGGTGCCTCACCCGCGGCGAACTCGACCAGCCGGCGGTCGCTGCGACGCTGGCCGACGCGCTCGGTGACGGTGCGCTTTTGTGGTTGTCGAGCTCCCTGCCGATCCGCGAGGTCGAGGCCTTCGCGCGTGGGCGCCGCGTCGACGTAGCGGTGCTCGCGAACAGGGGCGCGAACGGGATCGACGGCGTCGTCTCTTCCTGCGCCGGTGCCGCTCTCGCCTCGGGGCGCCGGCCGTTTCTGTTGATCGGCGAGCTAGCGCTGCTGCACGACCTCGGCGGTCTGGTCGCAGCACGCGCCGCCGGTGTCGCAATGACCGTGGTCTGCGTCGACAACGGCGGGGGCGGCATCTTCGACTTCTTGCCGGTCGCCGAGCACACGCCCCGCGACCTCTACGAGCGCCACGTCGCGACCCCCCATCCCCTCGACTTCGAGGCGATCGCCCGCCTCGCCGACCTCCCGTTGGTCGAGGCCCGCGAGCCGCAGCAGCTGCTTGCTGCGCTGCGCGAACCGAGCCTGATCCGAGTCCGCAGCGAGCGTCCCCGCAACCGTCTCGTACACCGCGAGCTGCGCCAGCGCGCGGCGAGCGTCGCCCGCCGCGCACTGGGGATCTGATCGCGCGGATCGGCCGGCGCGCCGGCAGCCTGCGCTTCCCCGACGCTTCAGCCGAACAGCGGCAGCAGCGCCCCCAGCTTCGCCTCGGTCTCCGCTAGTTCGTCCGCCGGATCGGAAGCGGGCACGATCCCGCAGCCCGCGAACAGGCGGGCGGTTGCACCCCGCACCAGGGCGCAGCGCAGCGCAACCGCCAGCTCGCCGCCACCTTCGCGATCCACCATTCCGATAGCCCCGGCGTACCAGCCACGATCGAGCCCTTCGAGAGCCGGTATCACGGCCGCCGCGCGGTCTCGCGGCTCGCCACCGACCGCCGGGGTCGGGTGCAGGTGCCCGGCGAGTTCGAGCAGCGTCAGCGGCTCCCGGAGCTGCGCTCGGATCGGCGTCGCCAGGTGCTGGACGTTGTGTACACGCACTATTTGCGGCTGCTCGGCGAGGGTCACCCAGAGCGCTACTGGGGCGAGCGCTTGCGCGATCCGCCGCGCGACGATTTCGTGCTCGACACGCTGTTTTGGATCCCGCACCAAGCGCTCGCCGAGGTGCCGATCCACCGCTGGGTCGGCGCTGCGCCGAGCGGTGCCGGCGAGCGCGACCGTCTGCAGTCGCAGCCCCTCCCGCCGCACCAACAGCTCGGGACTAGCACCGAAAAAGGCGCTCTGGCCGCGCGCGACCAAGAAGCAGTAACAGGACGGAAACAGTTCACGCAGTGCGCAGTGCAGGGCGAGCGGGTCGAGCGGTTGCCGCGCATCGACGCGGACTTGTCGCGCCAGCACCACCTTCTCGAGCCCCCGTCCGCGCATCATCGCCGTGGCTCGCCGCACTGACTCTTCGAAATGCTCGGGTGCAAGCACGCTCGTGATGCGCGGCGCTCCAAGCGGGCTCGGGTCGAGCAGCGGGGCGCTCGGCATCCGCCCCCCATCGAGCAGCTCAGCTAGCGCGCACAGGCGCCTCTCCAGCGTGCCGTCGTGCAGCGCACGCGGTCGTCCGGTGCGGGCTTGCACAACCAGCCACGCGCGTCCCCCTTCGCGCACTAGCAGCAGCTCCGGAAACGCGAACTCAAGCGAGGCGAAGTCGTCCCACTCCGGTGAGCTGGCACCGTCCGCGGCGAACGCGAAGCCGCCGAGCGCGAGCGGGGCGAGCGGGGCGTCCGCGGTCGTAACGTCCGCATCGATGCGCGCGCCACGCACCGCCGCCCGCCAGGCCGCCGCCGCCCGCTCGAACCGCTCCCCGCCGCTTGCGGCGATGCGACCTACCGACCCGACTCCGGCGATCGCGAAGCCCCGGCGGTCTGGTACCTCGAGAGCGAGGAACGGCTCGCCCGCTCCCCGCAACCGCCACGCCAAGAGCGTGGGGTCGATGGCGGCGTTGAGTTCGCGCACCACGCATGCGAGGGGGTTGACGACGCGAGCTCGGCGCGCTGGCGTCGCGCACAACCCGCGGAGCGCCGCAAGCGCCTCGGTGAGCTGCGGCGCGACCGCGCTGCCCACCGGCGTGACGTTCAGGTCGCGGAGCGCCCGCGCGCGACCGCGATCTCGCCGGTGCGCACCATCTCGATCAGCCCGAACGGCTTCACGAGCTCTTCGAAGGCCTCGATCTTGTCGTCCGTACCGGTGAGCTCGACGACGATCGAGCGGCGCGAGATGTCGACGACATGCCCGCGGAAGATGTCGGCTAGCTGCATCACCTGGGCGCGACTCTCGGGGTCGGCAGCGATCTTGAACAACGCGAGTTCTCGCCGGACACTCTCCTCCGGCTCGAGATCACGGATCTTGATCACGTTGACCAGCTTGTGGAGCTGCTTGGTGACCTGATCGATCGGATGCTGCGCGCCGTCGACCGTCAGCGTGATCCGCGAGAGAGTCGTGTCCTGGGTGGGCCCGACCGCTAGCGAGTCGATGTTGAAACCACGGCGTGCGAACAACCCGGCGATGCGAGCCAACACTCCCGGCTTGTTCTCGACCAACAGGGAGAGCGTGTGCCGACGACCGGTACGCAGACCACCGGTCGCCTGCAGACGGTCGAGGTCGAGGATCTCGCTGGTGGCGGGCTCCCCCATCGCCGCTCCTCAGCCCACCATCTCGCGCGCCGGCGCCCCGGCGGGAATCATCGGGAAGCAGTTCTCCTCGCGGGTCACGTGCACGTCGAGAACCACCGGACCGTCGTGTTCGATCGCCTCGCGCATCGCGTCAGCGAGCTCGTTCTTGTCGGTGCAGCGCATCCCTTTGCAGCCAAACGCCTCGGCGAGCTTCACCCAGTCGGGGCTCGGCCCCATCTCGACGGCGCAGTAACGGCGGTTCCAGAACAGCTCCTGCCACTGCCGGACCATCCCCAGGTAGCCGTTGTTCATGATGAACACCTTGACGGGGATGTTTTCGGTCACGCAGGTGGCGAGCTCCTGGACCGTCATGATCAACGAACCGTCGCCGGCCACACAGATGACGGTCTCGTCGGGTCGCGCAACCTTCGCGCCCATCGCCGACGGCAGGCCGAAACCCATGGTCCCGAGGCCGCCCGAATTGATCCACTGGCGCGGCCGCTTGAACTTGTAGTACTGGGCGCACCACATCTGGTGCTGCCCGACGTCGGAGGTGATGATCGCGTCGCCCTGCGTGACCTCGTAGAGCGTTTCGATCATCCGCTGCGGCTTGATCTCCGCGTCTGGAGTGTCGTCGTAGCGCAGCGGGTACTTCTTCTGCCAACCGCGGATGCGCTCCCACCAGGCATCTAACCGCTTGGGGTCGGCACCGAGCGCCCGATACTCGGCAGTTAGCTTCGGCAGCACCTTCTTGGCATCGCCGACGATCGGGATGTGGGCGGGAACGTTCTTCGAGATCTCGGCCGGGTCGATGTCGATGTGTACGAACTTCGCGCGGGGCGCGAACTCCGAGAGCTTGCCGGTGACCCGATCGTCGAAGCGCGCACCGATCGCGACGATCAAGTCGGCCTCGTCCATCGCGTAATTGGCGGCGCGCGTACCGTGCATCCCGAGCATCCCAAGGAACTGCGGGTGGTCGCCGGGCAGCGCGCCGAGCCCCATCAAGGTGAGCGTGACCGGGAAGTTGTCGGAGCTGCAGAACTGACGGAACTCCTCGGCAGCGTTCGCGTTGATGATGCCGCCGCCGCCATAGATCACCGGACGCCGAGCGTTCGCCAGCGCCTTGGCGGCGAGGCGGATCTGCTTGGCGTTGCCCTCGGTGGTGGGTTGGTACCCAGGGAGCGAGATTTTGTCGAGGTCGATCGGTTCGTAGGGGATATCGGCCCGCGAGAGGTCCTGCGGGATATCGACGAGCACGGGACCGGGGCGGCCGGTACGCGCGATGTGGAACGCCTCGTGGATCGTGCGGGGGATCTCGCGGGGATCTTGGATCAAGAAGGAGTGCTTGACGATCGGCATGGTGATGCCGGTTACGTCAGCCTCCTGGAAACCGTCGGTGCCGATCAGTTCAGTACGCACCTGGCCGGTGATGAACACGCAAGGCACCGAGTCCATGTGCGCGTCGGCGATCGGCGTGACCAGGTTGGTGGCTCCCGGCCCGGAGGTCGCAAGCGCCACGCCCACCTTTCCGGAGGCCTTCGCGTACCCCTCGGCGGCGTGCCCCGCACCCTGCTCGTGGCGGCACTGAATGTGGCGGATCCCGGCGTCGTAGAGGGCGTCGTAGGTCGGCAAATTGGCGCCGCCGGGGATGCCGAAGAGATGCTCGACCCCCTCCGCCTTGAGACACTCGATGATCGCGTCGACAGCTCGCATTCGCCGCTCGCATCGGTGCGCATCGCCCCCTAGCGTGCGCCCGGCGCAGGCGAGTGTACCAGCGGCTCGACGACCCCCGATCGCGGTCAGCGAGCGGCCGCGACACTCAGGCTGGCGGCTCGGAGAGCTCGCTCGGCGGCGGCAGGTCGAGCCCGCAGCGCATGCACACCTGGTCGGAGATCGGCAACGACACGCCGCAACCAGGACAGGCGCGACGCGGCTCGAGTCGCTCGGAGCGGTAGAGCAGCGCCGCGACGGTGCCAAGCAGTGGCAGCACCGCGCCGATCAGAAACCAAATGAGGAACGAGCTGCCCTTGATGCGCCCGACGATCCCCGCGGAGAGCCCGCAGAAGAAGGCGATCGCCAGGTAAGCCCCGCCGGCCACGGTCAGCGCGCCGCGAGGGCGAACCAGAACAGCGCTGCGGCGACGATCACCGCCGCGACCAACCACGCGAAGAAGACGACCGCGCCCAGCACGAGCTTGAACAGCAACCAACCGAGCACCGCGAGCAGCAGGAAGGAGGCCAGCGCACTGCGGTGTCCGCGCAACCTTGAGCGCACACCGCAAGTCTGGCATGGCCAGGTGCCTTGTACGACCAGCTAGCTCGCACGACCAGCGAGCCTGTGCGACCAGCTGCCGTCACGACTGACTGGCTGCCGACTGCCTGGCTGTCACACCCGCGGGCGCAGCGGTCGCCGCCCGCGACGGCCGTGTGACCCTTTAGAGCATTTAGAGCAGCACCGGCGGCTGCACTGGCAGGTAGCGGTCGGTGGCGGGCAGCGGCACCGACGAGAGCACCCAGTTGGTCGCCGCAACACGGAAGCCGAGCACGTGCAGGCGACGCAGCAACCACCAGCTGGCGGTGCTGCAACGCACCTCGAGCGCCTCCCTATCGCAGGTACTTGCGACGCGGTCGAGGGCAGCCAGGACGACCGGCACCAGCTCTTCCGCCGACCACGCGACGGCAGGTCCGATGTCGCCGTCGGCGCTCACCCAACAAACGGCGCGCGGCGTCGAGCCGTGCCCGAGCAAGCCGAGGCAGACGCGCGACCGCCCGAACCACTCGTGCAACCACGGCCGCGCGTAGCCGAGCGCCGGCGGTTCCAGCTCACGCCAGGCCTCGAGAGCGGTTGCAAGCTCCAACACGTGCACCGGCACGCGTTGTTCGTCGACGCGCTCGCTTGCCCGTCGCTCGCGGTAGGCAGCGGCGGGTAAGCGCAGCTGCCAGCTGCCAGCTACTGGCATTACGCCGAACGACATGAACAGGCCGAGGTCGCGTGCCGCACCCGGCACGACCGCGAGGCGGCCGAGCTCCGGGGTCGGCGTACCGGGCCACGCCGCCTCGAGCAGCCGCCGCGCGATGCCGCGCCCCGCGTACTCCCGCGCGACAGTGAGCTCGAGCGCTTCCTCCATCCCCTCGAAGCGGGTGGTGCGCAGCACACCGACAAGCTCCCCCGCGCGTTCGCACAGCCAGAAGGACGCGCCCGGCTGCGCGGCCAGAAACTCCTGAAGCCCGGCCTCCTGCTCCCATGGTCGCGTTCTAGCTGCCAAGCTCGCGCTCGCCACATCGCACTGATCGCGCCACGCCTTGGCAGCAGCGCGCGCAAACTCGTGCGCACGCCGGAGCTCCGTAATACGTCCGCGACGTACAGCGACGCCTTCGCCGTCAGCGAGCGTCAAGTCGCGCCTCCGGCGCGCGGCGTGCCACGATCGCTAGTTGCACGGGGAGACCACATCGCTACCGAAAGTACTGGGCTCGGCAGGCCGCGGCTCAAGCGGCCGTCGAGGCCCGTCGTTGCTGGCGGATAGCGCTGTCGAGCGCTTGTCGTGCAACTGCGTCGAGCCGCCGGCGCAAGCGCCTCGTGCTTCCCGCCCACACGTGGTTCGCCACCGTCGCGAAACCGCGCTCGTCCTCCCGGAGGGCAAGCAGCAGGTGCGCCGTGCGATCGGCCGACGGCAGATCTTCGCCATCGACCTGCACGCAGAAACAGTGGCAGCGGCGCGCACCGGGCTCTACGAGCACCGCACCGTGCCAGCCGATCACCCACGTGCCGAGCTGTCCCCGCTCCACCGCGTAGCCGGTTTCCCGACAAAGTTCGCGCGCCTCGTGGCCCAAGAGGTCGCCGAGCAACCCGAGGGCTCGCTGCTCCGCGGCGCCGCCGGCGCGCGCGGCCGGTCGCCGCAGCACGGTAGCGCCGCGGCGCACGTGGAGCATCGGGATCAGTAGCGCGTGCGCCGCCGCCACGCACGCTAAGGGCAACGCGCGCAGGTCAAGCAGGACGAGCACGCACGCGACCACCCCGAAGGGCAGCGCCAACCCCCAGGTCCACAAGGTCCATGCGAGCGCTCGGCGGCGCAGACTCAGCGGACCGACCAGCGACCGCCAAGGCACACGGGCGAGCTCCGCAAGCCCGCCGGAGCCGGCAGGCCTAGGTGCTTGCGACGCCCGCCCCTCGAGCGAGGTAGACACCGCGGCCGATCAGCCGCCAGCGATCGGCCGACGCATGATCACGAGCTCGGCGTCGCGCGGCAACTCGCGCACGTGCAGAGCCCGACCGGGTGCCTCCGGAACCGTGCCGATGTAACCGAGCTCCAGCTGCCTCCGGAACTCGCTACGTGCTCGCTCGTAGGCGTGTTGGTCGCTGACCGTCCATTCCGCGAGCTCGCTGTGACCGCTCGCGTCGAGACGCACCAGCTTGCCCATCGCTGCCCTCCTCTCGCTGCTCTGCCGACCGCAGGTGCGGCCTTGCGATCAAGAATAGGGACGCAGCAGTGACCGCCGAGCGGGTCGCGTCGAGAGCTCAGAGACCGAGCTTTGCGCGCACGAGTCGCTGCACCTCGGCACCGTCGGCGCGGCCTTGGGTGGCGCGCATAACGGCCCCCACGATCGCCCCGATCGCCTGCACCTTGCCGCCTCGAATCTTCGCCACCGCGTCCTCGTTCTCACGAATCGCGCGTTCGACGATTGCCTCCAGCTCGTCGGCCTCGGCAAGCTCGAGACCGAGCTCGGACACCAGGCGCTCGGGCTCGCCGCCTTCCTCGACGAGGCGGTCGAGCAGCTCTTTAGCGGCGGCAGCGGATACGCGGCGCTGCTGCACCATCGCGACCAGCGATGCGAGCGCAGCCGGCGTCAGCGCCGTCTCCTGAGGGTCGCGCTCGCCGAGGCGCGCCGCGAGCTCGTTGGTAGTCCAGTTTGCGAGCGCGCGCGCATCGACACCGTCGGCGGCGGCGAGCGCCTGCTCGAAAAAGTCACCCAGCTCAAAACGGTAAGCGAGCATGCGGGCAAGCTGGGGCGCGAGACCTAGCTCGCGCTCGAAGCGCTCAGCGCGTTCAAGGGGCAGCTCGGGAATTGCCTGCCGCGCACGCGCAAGCATCTCCTCGGTCGGCACCACCGGCACTAGATCGGGCTCTGGGAAATAGCGGTAGTCGTGCGCCTCCTCCTTCGAGCGCATAGCGGTGAGGGAACCGCTGCGGGGATCGAAGTGCAGCGTCTCCTGCACGACTTGCTCGCCCGCTTGGAGCAGCGCACGCTGGCGTTCGATCTCCGCCGCCAGTCCCCGCTCGAGAAAGCGGAACGAGTTCAAGTTCTTGAGCTCGGTCTTGGTGCCGAGCTGCTCGCTACCGCGCGGACGGACGGAGACGTTGGCGTCGATGCGCAGCGACCCCTCCTCCATGTTCACGTCGGACACGCCCAGGCGGCGCAGGGTCGCCTGCAGCAGCCGCCCGAACTCGGCGGCCTGCTCGGGACTGCGGAGGTCCGGCTCGGTAACGATCTCGACGAGCGGAGTGCCGCCGCGGTTGAAGTCGACGATCGACGCCTCGGAACCGTGGATCCGCCCCGAACTAGAAGCGTGAACGAGCTTCGCCGCATCTTCCTCGAGATGCACGCGGTGGATGCGAACGTCGCCGAGCCTGCCGTTGCGAGCCAGCGGCTCGTCGTACTGACTGATTTGGTAGCCCTTCGGGAGGTCGGGGTAGAAGTAGTTCTTGCGGTGGAAGATCGCGCGCGGGGCCACCTCGCAGGCGAACGCCAGTGCGATCATCAAGCCGAAGTGCAGGGCCTCGGCGTTGGGAACCGGCAACGCCCCAGGCAGACCGAGGCAGACGGGGCAGATACGCGTGTTCGGCTCCCCGCCGAAAGCCAGCGGGCACGCACAGAACATCTTCGTGCGGGTGTTCAACTGCACGTGAATCTCGAGACCGATCACCGGTTCGAGCTGCGAAACAGCGGTGCTCGCCGGCTGCGCGCTCACGTCGCGACCTCCGCCAGCGGTCGCGGCACACCGCTGAACGCGAGCGCCTGCTCTAGCGCGTAGGCGGCTTCGAGGATCCGGTTCTCGGAGAAGGCGGGTCCTGCGATCTGCAAGCCCACGGGCAGGCCTTCCGCCAATCCCGCGGGGATCGAGATCGCGGGGATGCCGGCGAGCGACATCGGCACCGTGCAAACGTCCGACAGGTACATGGCGAGCGGGTCAGCGAGCTTCTCGCCGAGGCGAAAGGCGACCGTCGGCGAGGTCGGCGCGACGATCAAGTCGACGCGCGAGAAAGCTTCTTTGAAGTCCTCGACGATCTTCGTGCGCACGCGCTGCGCGGTCGCGTAGTAGGCGTCGTAGTAGCCCGACGAGAGCGCGTAAGTGCCGAGCATGATGCGTCGCTTCACCTCCGCTCCGAAGCCGGTCGCGCGAGTCGCCTCGTACATCGCTGTGAGGTCCGGCGCGTCGACGCGTAGCCCGTAGCGGACGCCGTCGTAACGAGCCAGGTTGGCGCTCGCCTCGGCCGGTGCGATCACGTAGTAAGCGGAGATCGCGTAGGGGGCGTGCGGGAGTCGCACCTCTTCGACCGTCGCGCCCAGTTCCTCGGCCACCGCGAGCGCTCGCTCGACACACGCGCGTACGCCTGGCTGGATGCCCTCCCCCATCAACTCCACCACCACGCCGAGCCGTGTGCCATCCAAGCGATCCGCCTGCGGGATGCGCACCTCCTCGGGTAAACCGACCGAGGTCGCATCGGCCGGATCGCGTCCCACCATGTGTCGCAACAAAAGCGCGCAATCGCGGACGTTGCGAGCGATCGGCCCGGCCTGATCGAGCGACGAAGCAAAGGCGATCATGCCGTGGCGCGAGCACGCACCGTAGGTTGGCTTCAGACCGACCACTCCGCACAGCGCTGCCGGCTGGCGGATCGAGCCGCCCGTATCGGTGCCGATCGCCCACGGGGCCAGACCCGCCGCGACGGCCGCGGCCGAGCCGCCGGAGGAACCGCCGGGGACGCGCTCGCGATCCCACGGGTTGCGCACCGGACCGAAGGCCGAGTTCTCGTTCGACGAGCCCATTGCGAACTCGTCCATGTTGGTCTTGCCGAGGGTCGGCGCACCAGCAGCCTCGAGCAGACTCACGACGGTCGCCGTATAGGGCGGCACGTAGCCCTCGAGGATCCGCGAGGCGGCAGTCGTCGGAACGCCCTCGATGCAGAAAATGTCTTTGACGGCCAGCGGCACGCCGGCCAGCGGTGCGCCGGGATCGATCGGTCTGGCCTCCTCGGCCACCCACAGAAATGCGCCCAGCGGGTCCCGTTCGCAACGCGCTCGGTAGGTCTCGAAGAGCTCGCGGGGCGCCAGCTCCCGGCGACGCAACGCCTCGATCAGCCCGTGCGCGTCGAGGTCGACGATCGCCGTCATCACGACGCCCCAGGGCTGGGCACGCGGAAGCCTCCCTCGGCCGCGTCGGGGGCCTGCGCTAACACGACTTCGCGCTCCAGGCAGGGACCGGGCTCGTCCGGCCGGAGCACGTTCTCGAGGGCGACCACGTGGCTGGTCGGCGGCACCTCCTCGAGGTCCAGCTGCTGAATCCGCTCGACGTGCTCGAGGATCGTGCCGAGCTCACGAGTGAACCGCTCGACCTCCTCGTCGCTCAAGCGCAAGCGCGCGAGCCGTGCCACGTGCAGGACTTGGTCGCGGTCGATCACGGCCGGCGATTCTACGGTCGCTCGCCCGCTCCGGCGGCGCCCTCCTGGGAGATCGGCGGCGCGGGCAGGCGTTCGACCTTGGGCAGCGCTTCGTGCGCCACGCGCGCGCCCGTCTGATCACGCGGATCCTGCGGACTACCTAGCCGTTCGTCACGCAAGCCCGCCCACAGCCCGGCCAGCTCGAGCCAGGCCAGGGCCACGGCGAGCCACCCGCCGAATGCCGTGTCACCGGCCTCGTGCAGCGCTCGTGCGGAAGCCAAGAGCGCGGCGACCGCGACCAACAGGCCCGCGCAGGCGGTGCCGGCAACCGGCAGAGCGGGCGTATCGGAAGCGGCAACCACCAACCAAATCGCGATGCCGGCAAGGGCGGCCAGGACCAGCAACAGGTCGATAGCGCCAGGGTCGGCTAGCGCGGCGCGTCGGCTGCCGTCAGCCGGGAGCGCGAGCAAGTCGACCAGCAGCAAGGTGGCGGCCAGCGCCGCCAGCCACTCGCCCGGGGTCAACCGTTCGAGGCGCACGTGCGGCAGCGTAGCCAGCGACCCAGCTGCCGGTCCCCGCCAGCGCCACTAGGGTGAGGCGAGCTGTGCAGCTCGCTCGCAACATCGTGCTTTCCACCGCGCGTACTGCCGAGCGCGTGAGCGCACTAATGGCTACTGCACTAACGGCCTTGCTGCTGACGGCACCGGCGGCGTCTGCTGCCGGCGCGGTGCGCGATCCCGGTCGCTGGCTCCTCACCGGCTACACGGGTTTGCCGACCGACTACTGGCAGGGGCTCACCGGCGACGGCCGCTTCCTGTTCTTCGCCGGTTTTGCCCAAGGGATCTGGCGCACGGACGCGAGCGGCCGCCGACTCGACGGTCGTCCGCAGGCGATTCCCGCCGACGTCGCGGCAGCGATCGGTTTCAACCACATCGGCGACCCGGGCTTCGAGCGCCGACGCCGCCGGCTGCTTCTGCCTCTGGAGTGCTACGTGCCTGGCAAGGGCAACACCTGCCAACGGGGTGGCCTCGCGGTGGTCGATCCCGACGCGCTGGCTTGGCGCTACCTGGTGCTCCTCGACCGGCGCGAAATCGCCAAGGCGATGTGGGTAGAAGTGGCCCCCGACTCCGAGCTTGCCTGGACGTCGTCGGGACGCGACCTGCTCGCCTACCGCACGAGCGAGATCGCGCCTGCCCGTGCCTGGCCGACGGGACGGCCCTTGCGCGCCGTGCGGCGCTTACGGGGAGCGGTGCCGCCGAGCGGCGTCACTGGCGCCGCGTTCGTCGGCGGCAGGCTCTTCCTAGCTGGCCAGGACGCTGGCTTCGAAGTCTGGGCTGTCGATCCTCGCAGCGGCCGGCGGCGACTCGAGATTGCGCTCGGCCAGGTGGCGGGCGAGTCCGAAGGCCTGCACTACGAACGCCTGCTCGGCGGCCAGCTGCACTGGCTGATCGCCCCCCTAGCCGCGCAACCGACGTTCGGTCGCTGGGTCGCGATGCTGCACTTCGTGCGCGCGAGCGGTCGGCCGGGCCTGCTGGTGCGAGCCCGCGTGTTGGCGGCCCGAGCGATCGCTGAGGGCGCCGAGCAGCTAGCGAAGATCGAGGTACGCGTCAGCCGGCGGGGGCGCGCCGTGGCAGGCGCCGTCGTGGCGGTCGCGGGCTTCCGTGCCCGCACCGATCGCCGCGGGGTGGCGCGGCTTTTGGTTCGCACCGCTGCGCCCGGCCAATATGCGGCGCTCGCGCACGCGGGAAACTGGCGGGGCCTTTCCCAGCGGCTGGTGCTGGGACCGCCAGCCCCCGCCACCGTCGCCGTTCGTTAAGCGGCGCGGTCGGCGACGCCTTCGTCGCGGCGCCGATCGGACGGCGCCTGCGGCTCTGCGGCCAGCGCTTCATCTCGAGACTCGGCGACGGCAATCCCCAGGCGCGGATCTTGGACCGTCTGCACGACCTCGGGGTCGGCGAGACGAACCGCTTCGGCGATCGTGCCGCGACGGATCGCGACCGCTTCCGAGAGGGGCTGCAGAAATCCCCGCAAAGCCAGCACAGCTCCGACCCAGCGAGGCGCCCAGACCCGCGCCTTGCGGTCCGCAACGGCACGCTCGATCGCCGCGGCCGCGCGTTCCACCGGAATCGGGCGACGCAGGAACGCCGGCAGGGTGCGTTCGCCAACCTTCGTCGACGGGTGCTCGAAGCTGCGACGCACGAGGTCGGTGTCGATGAAGCCGAAGTAGGCGCAGCCGACGCGCGTGCCGGTGTGCGCGAGCTCGAGGCGCAAGGAGTTGGTGAACGCCTCTACCCCGGCTTTCGACGCCGCGTAGGCGCTCATCAGCGGCAGGTGCGTGGCGGCGGCGAGCGACGCCACCACGAGCACATAGCCGCGCCGCTCGACGACGTGCGGCAAGGCGAGCTTGACGGTGCGAACGGCGCCCAGCAAGTTGACCTCGAGTTCCCGCTCAAGCTGCTCAAGCGGCGCGGTCGCCACCGCCCCGATCAAGTGGATGCCGGCGTTGGCCACCACCACGTCGAGCGCGCCGAACCGCTCGAGCGTGCCCGCGATCGCGCGTTCGAGCGCCGCGCGGTCGGTCACGTCGGCCTCAAACCAGGCTGCCCGCTCGGCACCAAGTCGTTGCGCAAGCTGCTCGAGACGCTGCGGCTCGAGCCCGACCAGCGAGAGCCGCGCGCCGCGCTGCGCCAGTCGCTCGGCTGCCGCGCGCCCGATGCCGCGCGCGGCTCCCGTGATCATCACGACCCTGCCCTCGCTGCCCCAACGTGCCACGGAACTACTCCTCCTGCGCCCGAGCGGACTGTTACATCGAGCAGTGTTACATACCCGGCCGGTCGCTGCTCGCGCCACCGCCCGCTCCGCTTTGCTGCTCCGCCGCGAGCAGCGTGTTCTCGAGCAGCATCGCGACGGTCATTGGCCCGACGCCACCCGGTACGGGCGTCAACAAGGCGGCCTTGTCACGCACTGCCGACTGATCAACGTCGCCGCACAAGCCCTCTGCCAGCCGATGGATGCCGACGTCGATCACAACCGCCCCCCTTCGCACGTGCTCACGGCCGATCAAGCGCGGCACCCCCGCCGCCGCGACCAACACCTCGGCGCGGGAGCAGACCGCGGCGAGAGAACGGGTCCGCGAATGGCAGACGGTGACCGTCGCGTTGCGCTCCAGAAGAAGCTGCGCGAGCGGCTTGCCGACCAGTTGCGAGCGCCCCACCACCACCGCCTCGCGACCCTCGAGTGCCACTTCGTAGGCGTCGAGCAGCTCGAGCACGCCCCGTGGTGTGCAGGGCCGCAGACCGGGCCGGCCGCTTAGCAAGCGCCCCTGCGAGATCGTCGTCAGGCCATCGACGTCCTTAGCGGGGTCAATGAGGTCAATCAGCGGCGCCGCGTCGAGGCCATGGGGTAGCGGCAGCTGCAGGAGGATCCCGTGCACACGCTGGTCGGCGTTCAAGCGACCGATCAGCGCGGCGATCTCGTCGGCTCGCGCGTCAGCCGCCAGCCGGTGGTCGAAGGGCGTGATTCCGACCTCCCGGCAAGCCTCCTGTTTGCGGCTCACGTAGATCGCCGAGGCGGGATCCTCGCCGACCAGAATCGTCGCCAAGCCGGGAGCCGGCAGACCTCGCCCGAGGCGATCGGCAACACCGTGCTTCACGCGCTCTCTAACGCGGGCGGCAACGGCGCTGCCGTCGATCAGTTCGGCTGGCACGGCGGGGCAGGCTACAACCGCCGCAGCGGTGCGAACTCCGTCATCAAACGGCGTTCGCTGCGGTCGCGGGCAAAGCGCACCAGGATCGTCCCGTCGCGCTCGACCGACAGCACTACGCCGGGTCCAAACTGGGCGTGCTCGACGTCGTCGCCAACCGCCAACGGCGGTGCGCCGTTGGCAGCACGCTCCCTGCTGTGGGCGGTCGCCGCCGCGAACAGCGGCTGATCGGCCAAGCGAGCGGGCGCGGTGGCTCCAACGAACTCGCAACAGTGGCTCGGCAACTCACCGAGAAAGCGGCTTGGCGGCGCCCACTCACGGTCACCGAACAAGGCCCGACTACGCGTGTAGGTGAGATATAGGCGCCGACGCGCACGGGTGATTCCCACGTAACAGAGCCGTCGTTCTTCGTCGACCTCTCCCGCATCGATGGCTCGCTGATGCGGGAATACACCCTCCTCCAAGCCGATAATGAACACGACGTCGAACTCGAGCCCCTTGGCGTTGTGGAGAGTCATCAGCGTCAGCGCCCCCTCGCCCGCAAGCAAGCGGTCCTGCTCGGAGAACAGTGCGACCTCTTCCAGGAAGCGCTCAATCGATGGATCCTCGGCACGGCGCTCGAACTCGCGCGCCGAGGCGACCAGCTCCTCCAAGTTCTCGAGCCGCGCGTCCGCTTCCGGTGTCCCCTCGTTGCGGAGTTCCTCGAGATACCCGGAGCGCTCGAGCGCGGCTAGTAGCACCTCGCCGACTCCCTCTCCAGCGTCGCGGAGTGCGCGCAACTCTTCGAGCAGCTCGCCGCAACGCTCAAGTCCGCGCCGGGCGCGTGCGTTCACGCCCGGGATCGCGGCCGGGTCGCGCAGCAGTTCGAACACCGGCACACCGAGCGTGTTCGCGTGGGCCAGTACGCGCGCCTGCGTGCGTTCGCCCACACCGCGCGCCGGAGAGTTGACGATCCGGCGGAAGGAAACCTCGTCGGCGGGATTCACCACGGCGCTCAGATAGGCGAGCGCGTCCTTCACTTCGGCGCGCTCGTAGAAGCGCGGGCCGCCAAGCACGCGATAGCGGATGCCGCGCCTTACGAGCACGTCCTCGAGCGTGCGCGCATGCGCGTGCGTGCGGTAGAAGACGGCGATCTGCGCGAGCGACTCGCCTTCGTCGAGCAAGCGCTCCACTTCGGTTACCAGGAAACGCGCCTCCTCCTGCTCGTCGTCGCACTCCACGACGCGCACTGGGTCGCCCCCGCCGAGCTCGCTGCGCAAACGTTTCGGCTTGCGCTCGGGGTTGTTGGCGATTACCGCGTTCGCGGCCTCGAGGATCGTCTCCGTCGAGCGATAGTTGCGCTCCAGCTTGACGACCTTGGCATCGGGAAAGTCGCGCTCGAAGTCGAGGATGTTGCGCACGTCGGCACCGCGGAAGCGGTAGATCGACTGGTCGTCGTCGCCGACCACACAGACGTTGCGGTGCTCAGCGACCAGTAAGCGCAGCCAGCGGTACTGGGCGTGGTTGGTGTCCTGGTACTCGTCGACCAGTACCCAGCGGAACTGCTTGCGGTAGCGCGCCAAGACCTCGGGGTGCCGCTCGAACAGTTCCACGCAACGAACCAAGAGGTCGTCGAAGTCGAGCGCGTTCGCCGCTCGCAACCGCCGCTCGTAGAGCTCGTAAGCGGCGACACCGTGCTCGTCGCCGAAGGCGCCAGGATCGGCGCGCAGCTCGGCCGGTCGCAGCAGTCTGCTCTTCGCATCCGAGATCCGTCGACGCAAAGCCCGCGGCGGCAGGCGGCGAGGATCGAGCCCCGCCTCCTCAGCGCAGCTGCGCACCAGCCGCAGCGAGTCCTGCTCGTCGTAGATCGTGAAGTTGCGCGTCAAACCCAAGCGCTCGGCGTGCGCCCGAAGGATGCGCACGCAGGCCGCGTGGAAGGTCATCACCCACATCGGCCGCGTCCGCTCCTCGCCGACCAGTCCCGCGACCCGCTCGCGCAGCTCCTCCGCGGCCTTGTTGGTGAAGGTGATCGCGAGTATCTCGTGCGGCCGGGCGCGGCCGGTAGCGAGCAGGTGAGCGATGCGGTGGACGAGGA
The DNA here is from genome assembly GCF_900108055.1 of Thermoleophilum album. Lineage (GTDB taxonomy): Bacteria > Actinomycetota > Thermoleophilia > Solirubrobacterales > Thermoleophilaceae > Thermoleophilum > Thermoleophilum album. The sequence goes on from NZ_FNWJ01000002.1 coordinate 581,007, forward strand.
CCCGCGTCTTCCCCGAGCCCGCTCCCGCCAACACGAGCAGCGGACCCTCGCCGTGCTCCACCGCCTCACGCTGCTCGGGATTGAGCTGTTCCAATAACTCTTCGACGGCGGTAGGCACGCCGCGAGGATAGAAGTAGCGGCGGGCGCGAGCGCGGCGCGCGGTACGGTTGCGGACCGTGCGCCAGCGCAACCTCGCCTTCTACGTCGGCGGTTTTCTGGGGCCGTTCGGTGGCGCCATCGTGGCGGTCATGGTGCCGGAGCTGCGCGCGGCGTTCGACGCCTCGACCGCCCAGGTAGCGCTCGCGATTCCCGCCTACCTGGTGCCGTTCGCCGCCGTGCAACTGGTCTCGGGCACGCTCGGTGAACGGCTCGGTCGGCGCCGTGCGGTACGCGCGGGTTACCTCGCGTACGCGGCCGCCTCGTTGGCCGCAGCGTTCGCTCCGGGTTTGCTTCCGTTCCTCGTCGCGCGAGCGCTACAGGGGGTGGCTAACGCCTTCTTGACCCCGCTGCTCGTGGCGTCGCTTGCTGAGGCAACCCCGCCGGACCGGCTCGGCCGCGCGATGGGCACCTTCGGCGCCACGCAAACGCTCGCAGTGACCCTCTCGCCGATCTGCGGCGGACTCGCTGCGGCGATCGACTGGCGGCTGGCTTTCGTAGCGCCGGCGCTCGTCGGGTTGGTACTCGCAAGCGTGCCCGCGCCGTCCGCGCAGCGGGCCGGCAAAGCGCCGGCTCGCCTGCGCGCGCTTGCCAACCGGCGCGTCGCGCTGCTCGCCGCGGGTGCTTTCGCTGCCTACATGGGCGTCACCGGGCTGGCGTTCCTGGTGGCTCTGTACGCCGAAGACGCGTTCGGGCTGGGGGCGAGCGAGCGCGGCTTGCTGCTGGCCGTCTTCGGTGCCGCCGGAGTCTTTGCCGGTCGCCCCGCGGGAATGCTCGTCGACCGCTTCGGGCGCGTGCCGGTGGCGACGGTTGGAGCGACCGGCGCTGCCGCCTGTGTCGCGGCGCTGGGGTTGGCGGGGTCGGTCGCCTGGCTGACCGTGCTGTGGTTCTTGGCGGGAACCTTCTCGGCGGTTATGTGGGCGGCCCTCAACACGCTCGTCGTGGAGGCCGCGCCCAGCAACCGCGCTGGCGCGACGTCCTTGGTTTCGGCGTTCAAGTTCTCGGGCCAAGCAGTCGCACCGCTCACCTGGCTGTCGCTTTACCACCACGGAGCCGCGACAGCGTTTGCCGCCGCGGGCGCCTTGGCGCTGAGCACCGTTGCCTTCGTCGCGCCGCTACGGGAGCCACGCGCGCGGCGGCTGCCGACCAGCGGACAGCAGTCGCTGACCGCTCGCTCGGGATGACCGCAGTCGCTGACCGCTCGCTCGGGATGACCGTACCCGGGCTCCCTCCGCCAGCCGATGCCCCGCAACCGGCGCTCGATCTGCCCGAGCGAGTGCGGGCCTGGACGCGCCGCATAGTCGAGCGGGCAGAGCTCGTGAGGATCGACTGGCAGCAGCTGGAACGCGCGGTCGAGCAGTGGCTGTCGGACGGGCTGACCGTGCAGGCGCCGGCGCTCGATCCGAGCGACCACTATCTCGAGGGTTCGCGCGCTGAGGTCTGCGCCTACCTGCTGACGCTCGACGCCATCAACTTCGGTTCCGGCTGGTTCCCCACTATCCGCAAGCGTCCGGGACGCTCCGGTTACCGCACGATCGCCTCGGCGCTGGCCGACCACTTCCGCACGCACGGTCCCTGGTCGAACGAGGATCTGCGCACGCTCGACGCCGCCACCCTGGCGCGCGTGCTCGACCAGCCGCCCGGCCACCAACTGATCGAGCTCTACGCGCGGGCACTCCGGGATCTCGGCGCGTTCCTCGCCGACCGCACGCCGTTGGAGGTGTTGGCGGACGCCGGGCGTTCGGCTGTCGCCCTCGCCTGCACGCTCGCGCGCGCGATGCCTTTCTTCGATGATCGCGGCTTCTGGAAGCGGGCCCAGATCACCGCTAACGACCTCGCGCTGGCGGGGGTCGCGGCGTTCGACGATCTCGACCGCTTGACGATCTTCGCCGACAACCTCGTGCCCCACGTTTTGCGCGTCGACGGCGTCCTGCAGTACGCCCCGCAGCTGGCACACAAGATCGACCAGGGAGTGCTGCTGCCACCGGGCAGTCGCGCGGAGCTTGAGATCCGCGCCGCCGCCGTCTGCGCCTGCGAGCGCATTGCCGAACTCACCGGGCTGCCGCCGCGATCGATCGACGTCTGGCTCTGGAACCGCGGCCAAGCGGCCCGCTACAAGGCGGTACCGCGCCACCGCACGCGCACCGTCTTCTACTGAGCGAGTGCAACCGCGCGGGTCGCAAGGCCGCTAAGGACCGACCCGAAAAGCCGCTAAGGACCGACCCGAAAGCGCACGACGCGGCGGTACAGGCGCCCGTCGAAGGAACGCAAGGCGATCGTCAGCCGGTAACCACCGGTCGGCAGGCCACTCGGCACGCGCAGCCTGAACGAACCGGTCGCGGCGAGCGGCGCCCGCGTGTACGCCGGCGACACATGTCGCTGCGTGGAGCAGGGCGCTGCGCGGAAACGCATGGGCTCGCCCTCCCCGCCCACCAACACCGCGCAACGCCGCGCGTCGAGCCGGCGCACCAGTGTTAGCGACACTCGCCGCGCGAAGCGCGCCTCGCCGACGAGCTCGCGCAGCCGCTCATAGCGCTCGCCGTAGCGTGGGCGCAGCAACTCGGCGGTGGCGCGTAGTGGCCGGTGGGTGCGACACTCGAGTACGCCACTGTCGAGCACCTCCCCATCGGCGCGCACGAACTCGTAACTGGCCTCCCCCACCGCCAACCGCAGACGCAGGGCTCCGATCACGTTGCCCGCACCGGCGGCCACTCGCGGGTCACGCAGATCCGGAGAACTCGGCTCGTGCCCCCCGGTCCCCACCACGAACTGCGTGATCCCTCTGATCGGCAAGAGCCGCTGGTAGTTGTGGGCGTGCCCGGCGAGCCACGCCACCGCGCGCCCCGCAGTCGCCGCGAACAGCGGTTCCAGGCGTGGCGTGTTGTACTGCGGGCCGGCCGAGAAGCGCGGATAGTGGGTGAACACGATCGTGCAGGTACCGGGGTAGCGAGCGAGGTCTTGGCGTAGCCACGCCTCCTGCGGGGAGCCTTGGTCGCCACGCTCCATGCTGCTGAGGCTGATCAGGTGCCAGCCGCCGAGGTCGAACGAGTACCAGTGGCCGCCGTCGGCCTGGCGCACCCGCGAGCCCCAGTAGGCGTCGTAACCCTCCGCTCGCTGCTCCCACTCGTGGTTGCCGGGTGTCGGATAAGTGAAGTCCCGGAAACGGCCGAAGGGGTTTTCGTACCAGGCTCGGAACTCGTCGGCCGTGCCCCGCTCGTAGACGTCGCCGAGGTAGAGAAACGCCGCCGGCGGGTCGCCGGCGACTAGCGAGGCGACGTCGAAGCGCGCCGGCTCGGGCCCGGCGCCGTCGCCGACCGCCCACACGGTCGTCGCCGTCTCCGTCTGCGCCAGCGCCGCGGCGCTGGTGAGCGCCGCCCAACAGCAGACGACCGCGAGCGCCGCCCCGAGGCGGCCTGCCCGAGCCACCACCTGCCGCTAACCCCCCGCCGAACTGGGACCGCGTCGCCGCTCGAAGCGCTTGACTTCGCCCACCGGGCGGCGCCCCGTCAGGCTCTCGACGAGACACTCGAGCTGGTCGATGCGCTCCGCTAGGTGCTTGATCGCGTCGGCCACGGGATCTGGCAAGTGCGCCCAGTCGGCGTCCGGACCCTCGGGACGCCGCCCTTCGACGCGCACCGGGTGGCCAGGGTTGCCGACCACCGTGGCGTTCGCCGGCACATCGTGAATCACCACGCTGTTCGCCCCGACCTTGGCACCTCGACCGATCGCCACCGGACCGAGGACCTTCGCCCCCGAACCGATCACTACCCGGTCACCCACTGTCGGGTGGCGCTTGCCACGGGCAAAACCGGTGCCGCCAAGCGTCACGCCCTGGTAGAGCGTCACGTCGTCGCCGACCTCCGCGGTCTCGCCGATCACCACCCCGACCCCGTGATCGATGAACAGGCGCCTGCCGAGTGTCGCGGCCGGGTGAATTTCGACGCCCGTGGTGAGGCGCACGAGGTGCATGATCAAGTGCGGAACCAGCGGCACCCGGCGTCGCCACAGTTGGTGAGCGACGCGGTGGGCGAGCACCGCTTGCACGCCACCGTAGGTAAGGAGAATCGTGGCTGTGCCGAGCTCGCGCGCCGCGGGATCGCGCTCGCGGGCGGCCGTGACCGCCTCGCCGACGGCCTTGGTAGCCGTAGCGAACAGGCGCACGAGGCGGCGGCCCGGGCGCATCACTCGATGAAAAACGGGGTCGTCACGTAGCGCTCGCCGGAGTCCGGCAGGACGACGACGATGCGGCGGTCGCGCCACTCCGGACGACGCCCGACTTGGAGCGCTGCCCACAATGCCGCACCCGCCGAGATGCCGATCGAGACCCCTTCGCGGCGCGCGCAGAGCCGCGCCGTGGCGATCGCGTCGTCGTCGGCGACGGCGATCACCTCGTCGATCACTTCACGGTTCAAAACCGGCGGCACGAAGCCCGCGCCGATGCCCTGAATGCGGTGCGGTCCGGGGGGACGACCGGACAACACCGCCGAGCTGCGCGGCTCCACCGCCACCACATGCAGCGCCGGGTTGCGCTCCTTGAGACGCTCGCCGCAGCCGGTGATCGTGCCGCCGGTTCCGACCCCGCAGACGAGCACGTCGATGCGTCCGTCGAGGTCGCGCCAGAGTTCCTCGGCAGTGGTGCGTCGATGCGCCTCTGGGTTCGCCGGGTTCGAGAACTGGTCGGGCATGAAGTACTCGTCGCCGGAGGCGGCGAGGTTGCGCGCCGCCTCCACCGCCTCGTCCATTCCGCCCATCGACTCGGTCTCCAAGACCTCGGCGCCGTAGAGGCGCAACAGGCGCTCCCGTTCGCGGCTCATTCCCTGCGGCATCGTCAGGATCAGCCGATACCCACGCGCCGCACACACGAAGGCCAGAGCGATGCCGGTGTTGCCCGACGTCGGCTCGACGATCGTCGTGCGGCCCGGCTCGATCCGCCCCTGCTCTTCGGCGGCAGCAATCATCGCCCAGCCGATCCGATCCTTGACCGATCCGGCGGGGTTGTAGGCCTCGAGCTTGCCGACGATTTCGGCGCCGCAGTTGGGATCGATGCGACGCAAGCGAACCATCGGCGTACCGCCGATTAGCTCGGCGAGATTGTCGGGGATCGTTCGACGGGCCCGCTCGACTCCCAGATCACGCAGCATGCGTGCCCACCGTTGCCACCGCTCTTAGATCCAGTACATGGTGGCGCCCGCCTGGTGTGCCTCGCGTTCGACGGCGTCGCGCAAGGTTTGCGAGGCGAGCACGTCGCGCACCGCCCGCACCACGTCCTCCCAGATCGGCCCGTGCTCGGAGGCGCCTTGCCCGAGCTCGCCCTCGAGCAGCTCGACGACCTCCAGCAAGTTGATCTCCTCGGGCGGACGCGCCAGCTGGTAGCCGCCCTTGACGCCTCGCTGACTTTGGAGGATCCCGCCCCGTCGGAGCGTGGCGAAGAGCCCCTCCAAGAACTGCACGGGGATGTCGCGGGCGCGCGCGATCTCGGCGATCGGCACGGGACCCTCGTCACCGCGGCGCGCGAGTTCGCAGAGGGCTTTCAGCGCGTAGGGTGATTTGGTCGTGATGACGAGCACCGCTGTTCACTCTACGGGATCGCCTGGCGGGGTCGGTCAAGCCTCGGCCGAAGTTCCCGCACGCAACACGCGCCGCCAGCACGAACGGCCTCCGACCAACACCCGCTACCTAACGCTGTGGCTCCCGCCGCTCGCGTTGATGGCGGTGATCTTCTTCCTCTCCGACCAACCCAACCTGCACACCAACCTCGGGATCGTCGATCTGATCGGACGCAAGCTGATTCACTTCGGCGAGTACGCGCTGCTCTGTTGGTTGCTGCAGCGCGCCTTCCTCGGGACCTTCACCATGGGGACCCGAAGTGCGGTGCTCGCCGCGCTTCTGGTCTCGAGCGCCTACGCCGCCAGCGATGAGTTCCATCAGAGCTTCGTGCCGGGGCGATCTGCCACCGTTCGCGACTGGGCGATCGACACGGCGGGGGCACTCCTGGCCAGCTATCTACGGCTCCGTGAGGTGGGCAGCAGGAACGGGCGATCGGGATGAACGCAACCGCCGGTAAATCCACCCAGGGCGCGGATCAGCTGACCGACAGCAAGCGCCGAGCGCAGCTCGCGCTGATCGCCGCCCCAGGACTGCCGCACCAGCTCGCCCTGGAGCTGGCCGAGCCGCTGCGAGCCACGCTCGCCGAGCGCTACCCGTACGTCGACTGGGAGGTCCCAATCCTCCCCGATCCCTTGGTCGCCCCGCCGGCATCGGCCACCGAGGTCGTGGCGGAGGCGCGACGTCGGTTGCTCGACCGCGATTGGGAGCTCGCGGTGGTGCTGACCGACCTGCCGCTGCGCATCGGTGGCCGGCCGGTCGTTTGGCACGCTAGCCCCACGCATGGCGTCGCGGTGGTTTCGGTACCAGCGATCGGGCCGGTCGGTGTGCGCCGGGGCTTGGAACGCGCGATCAGCGCCCTGGTCGACGCGCTGCTTGGCGAGCGGGTCACCGAGGAGAGCGACGAGCGGCGCGAGCGGGCGCGCGACGCACGACGCGCTCGGCGCATGCGCCGATGGCTTGACGAGCTCGTCGAACTGCACACCGAGGACTCGCATCCCGACACCGGCTGGGTGTCGCTGGCTTCCCCGGGGCGCCTGCGTCTGCTCGCCGGGATGGTGCGCGCAAACCGCCCTTGGCGAGTCGCCCTGCGGCTGTACAAGGCGGTCGTGGCATCGCTCGCGGCGATCGCCTTCAGCCTCGTCACCCCCGACGTGTGGGCGATCGCCGATCGTCTGCCGACGAGCCGACTACTGGCACTGTCGCTGGCCTCTATCGCAACCACCGCTACGACGCTGATCGTCGCCCACGGCCTTTGGGAACGGGCGCCGAACCAGCACACGCGTGACGAGGTCGCACTGTTCAATGCAGCCACCGCTCTGACGGTCCTGATCGGCACCTCGGTGCTCTACGCGACGCTGTTCGGGCTCGCGCTGGTCGGAGCTCTGTTGCTGCTCCCCTCCTCGCTGCTCGAGGCACGCACCGGCAACACCGCGGCCTTCGCCGACTACGTGCGGCTCGCCTGGCTGCTGAGTTCGTTGGCCACCTTCGGTGGTGCACTCGGTGCCGGCCTCGAGTCGAGCGACGCGGTTCGCGAGGCCGCTTACGCCTACCGCGGCGAGGAGGAGCGGGCACTCCCCGGTTCGGCCTAGAGCCAGCCGCGCTCGGTCGCGATCAGTACTGCCTGCGCGCGGTCGACAGCGCCGAGCTTGGCGTAGGTGTTGTGCAGGTGGGTGCGCACGGTGCTGGTGGAGAGACCCAGCTCGGCGGCGATCTGTTTGTAAACCTTGCCTTCCGCGAGTCGCCGCAAAACCTCGAGTTCACGGCTGCTAAGGGGACACGGCTCGACTGCTCGCCGTTCGCCCCCGCCGCCGTGAGGAAGCTCGTAGAGAACCGACCGCAGCTGACGCGTAGCGAGCCCGCAGCGTTTCGCTACCTCCAGCAGCTTGCCCGGGCTGATCGCCTGACCGTGCGCATAGTGCGCGAGCATGTCGGCAAGTCTTACGAGGGCGGCTTCTCCCGATGCCTCGTCTGCATGGTGGCGTTCGATGGCCGATGCGAGGCGGCCCGGCAACGCCCAGCGGCGCGCCAGCACGCCACCAACCACGCCGTGATCGACGCCCAGCTCGCGGCGCTCTCGGTACACGCGCTCCTCCGGGGTCCGCGCCCCGCGGTGGATTTGCGCGGGATAGGCCGGATAGGCGTGCATCAGCACCAGCTTGCCGATGTCGTGGAGCAGCGCCGTGCACAGAAGCTCGTCGCGGTTCGGATACTCGAGCTCGCGCGCCAAGCGATCGGCGGCCACCTGCGTAGCGATCGCGTGCAGACGGAACCGCTCGGGAGCCGCTTCCCAGCCAGGCGTGCGTTCGAAAAAGTCGAACGTCCGCGTGCGCGAGGCCAGGGCGGCAATGCCCTCGCGGGTGAGCACCTCGACCGCGTCGGGTACGCTCGCGATGCGCCCGCGACGGTTGCCGGCGAGGCGGTTAGCGATCCGCAGGACGGTGATCACCAGCGCCACGTCCGATTCGATCGCCCGGATGATCTCGCCGATCGAGGCCCGCTCGTCGCGCACCACCTCGAGCACACGGTCGCGCGAGGCCGCCAACGCGGGGAAGCTTTCGAGCGCCTCGAAGGCCTTGATCAGTCGGCGTCCGTGACCCTCGTTGTGACCACGAATGACCGGGTCGACCCTCGGGGGGCCACCGCTCGCGGGTCTGACTGCGACTTGCGAAGACACTCGGGACGGCCTCTTTCAGGCGGGCGCCGTAGGTGCGGGCCGGAGCCTCGTCGCCGGACCTATCGGCAACTAACGCGGACCGCTTGAGCGCGCGGCCGCGGGGCTACCGCCGAGGCGCGCGAGCGTCGCGTCGATCCGCGCGAGCGCCTCTTCACGACCGAGCGCAGCCAGCGACTCGAAGATGCCGGGAGAGACCTTGCTGCCGGCGATCGCCACACGTACTGGCTGGAAGATCGCAGCGCCCTTGACGCCGAGCTCCTCGGCGAGCGATCGCAGAGCTTCCTCGATCGTCGGAGGGTCGAAGCGCTCGAGCGCCGCCAGTCGCTCGCGAGCCAGGCGCAGGCGCTCCACGCCACCGGTCTCGAGCAGCCAGGAGCGAAGCTCCTCGGACGGCTCGCGACGCTCCAAAACGAAGCCCGCGAGAGGCCAGAAGTCGGCCAACGTCTGCAGTTTCTCCTGGCTGGCGCGGGCAGCCGCGCGCAGGCGCTCACGATCGAGACGGTCGCGCGGGACGATCCCTTGCCGGTCAAGGTATTCGGCGAGCCGCTCGACCAGGTCGTCGAGCTCCAGGCCACGCAAGTAGTGCCCGTTCATCCATCGCAGCTTCTGCTCGTCGAAGACCGCCGGTGAGCGCGACACGCGCTCCAGCGAGAAGTGCTTGATCAGTTGCTCGGTGGAGATGAACGTCGTGCGGTCGTCGAGCCCCCAGCCGAGCAGCGCCAGATAGTTGCGAACTGCCTCCGGTAGGTATCCCCGCGCTCTCAGCTCTTCGACCGACGTCGCACCGTGGCGCTTCGAAAGCTTCTTGCCGTCGGGACCGAGCAGCAGCGGGAGGTGCGCATAGGCGGGCGGCTCGTGGCCGAGCGCGCGGATGATCATCAGTTGGCGTGGAGTGTTCGAGAGATGGTCGTCGCCCCGCACGACGTGGCTGATGCGCATGTCGACATCGTCGACCGCGACCGCGAGGTTGTATAGCGGGCTGCCGTCGGAGCGGCGAATCACGAAGTCCTTGATCGCCTCGTGTGGAAAGCGGATCTCGCCGCGTATTAGGTCGTGGACGACGGTTTCCCCCGGGGGCACCCGGAAGCGCACGGCACCCTCGTCCTCGTAGGCGTGGCCTGACGCGAGCAGCTGCTCGATCGCCTCCAGGTGGCGCGGCGCTCGCTCGGCCTGCGAGTAGGGTCCTTCGTCCCAATCGAGCTCGAGCCACCGCAGTGCCTCGAGTATTCGGTCGCGGTTCTCGGCGGTCGAGCGCTCGCGGTCGGTGTCTTCGATGCGCAACACGAACGACCCCCCGGAACCGCGCGCCAGGAGCCAGTTGTAGAGTGCCGTGCGCGCACCGCCGACGTGCAGCTCGCCGGTCGGCGACGGCGCGAAACGGACGCGCATCGGAGTTCGCGCGGAGGACACGCCTGGATGCTAATCGGGGCTCACGTATCGACGGCTGGTGGTCTCGTCAAGGCCTGGGAGCGAGGGCGGGAACTCGGCTGCGACGCGATCCAAGTGTTCAACCAGTCGCCCCGACAGTGGCGTCCAACGGCCTGGAAAGACGAAGACATCGCACGTTTCCGGGAGCTGCTTGCTGACGGGCCGGTGCGTGCCGTAGTGATCCACGCGGTCTACTTGCTCAACTGCGCGGCGGCCGACCGCGAGCTTTGGGAAAAGTCGGTCGCTTCGCTCGTCCACTCGCTGCGGATGGGCGACGCGATCGGGGCGGTGGGTGTCGTCTTGCATCCCGGCTCGGCGCGCGGTGAGCCGATCGCGGAAGCACACGCGCGGGTCGGCGAGGCGCTGCGGCGGGCGCTCGCCGAGTCCGAGCAGTGCCCGATCTTGCTGGAAGACACCGCTGGAGCGGGCGAGACGATTGGTCGCGATTTCGGCGAGCTGGCACGGCTTCTGGAGCTCGCCGGCGGCGATGGCCGGCTCGGCATCTGTCTCGACTCTTGCCATCTGCTGGCGAGCGGCTACGACGTGCGCGATGCCGAACGACTGGCGGCGGTGCTCGACGAGTGCGACCGCCTGATCGGGCTCGATCGTTTGCGCTGCCTGCACGTCAACGACTCGCGCGAACCGCTCGGTTCGAACCGCGATCGTCACGCACCGCTCGGCACCGGCGAGCTGGGGGTCGAGGGGTGCGCCGCGTTCCTCGCGGAGCCGCGTTTCGAAGGACTACCGGCGATCTTCGAAGGTCCCGGCGTGGCCGGCAAGGCACCGGTCGCCGAGGACGTCAAGACGATGCGCGAGCTGCGCGCCCGGGGGCTCGAGCGACGCCGCGCCTTGCAAACGCGCGACGCTGGCTGACGGCAGGCGCTCCGCTGACGGCGGGCGCTCCGTCAGCGGTCGAGCCCGTCGCGCAGATCGAAGGCGCCGTCGCCGGGCAGCGGGTCTGGTTCCTGCCAGAAGTCAGGGTTGACGCATTCGAACGCCGGGCCGCTGCCGTAGTAAGCGCGCTCGACGCCGGTGCGGCACAGCGGCAACGGATGAGCGGCAAGACGCATTCCCCCGAAACCTTGGCGGGTGCGCTGTGCCTGCTCGAACAGCTCGACGTCGATCTCCCCGCGGAAGACCTTATGCAGGCACCCCATGTAGCGCCGCCCGCTGGCCTCGTCGTCGTAGAAGTAGAGAAACGGGCACTGGGCCTCGACGCAGCCAGCGGGGTACACGAGCCGGTCGCAGAACGCGCAGCACTGACGGCACTCGCGGACGCTCTCGATCCCGGATGGGGCTCGCACGCAGCGAGTCTACCCCGCCCCTTGTCGCGCGACCGCCGGCGCTGGCGTTAGCCACGCACCGCGCGGAGACCACCGAGGCTCGCTACCTCGGCGCGGAAGGCACCGTCGCCCGAGACTCGCCAGGACTCCCCCAGCGCCAGCCGTCGCTCGCCGACGCGCACCACCACGGGTCGCTCGCCAGGGTGATGCGCGAGCACCTCGCGCAGCTCCTCGACCAGCGTGGTTGGGACCTCGGAGGCGAGCTCGAGCTCGATCGGTGCGTAGCGCGCCCGGCCGTTACCGCGCTGCACCCCCTTAGCGGCCGCCGCGGCACCGTTGGTCGTGCGTGTCGTGACCGGCGTCGAGCGATCGCCACCCTCCCCGCCGCTCGCGGCGAGCGCGGCCGCCGCTCGTTCGATCTCCTCGGGCGTGGGCTCGAAGGCGCGCACTTCCTGGGCTATCAGCTTGGTCTCCGACTGTTCCTTGTGGTCTACGCGGCCGCGGATCAGCAGCACGCGGTCTGGCTCCACGAGCGTCGCCGCCTGCTCGTAGCACGCACCCATCACGAGCACCTCGACTTGGCCCTCGAGATCGTCGAGGGTCGCGAAGACCATCGGGTCGCCGTTTTTCGTGCGGATGCGCTTGCGTTCGGTGACCATCCCGCCGATCGTGAGGACCTCGCCGTCGCGGCGGTCGGCCAACTCCGCCAGCGAACAGTCACAGGCCGCGCGCAGCGCTGGTCGTAGCTCCTTAAGGGGATGACTCGAGAGGAACAGGCCGAGCGTCTCCTTCTCCCAGGCGTTGATCTGCTCACGCTGGTCGGGCAGCGGCGGCACCGGCGGATCCTCCTGCTCGTGCTGCGCAGCGGCGGTACCTGCGCCGTCGAGATCGAAGATCGACGCCTGACCCAGCTGCGCGTCCTGCTGGTGCTTCTGGCCGGCGGCCTGGGCCTGCGCGAGCACCGAAAGCATGCCGCTGCGCGTGGCACCAGTCGAGTCCAGCGCCCCACACTTGATGAGCGCCTCGATCGCCTTCTTGTTGACCGCGCGGTAGTCGACGCGCCGACAGAAGTCCCAGATCGAGCGGAACGGTCCGCCCTCTTCACGAGCTTTGAGAATCGCCGAGACCGCTTGCGAGCCGACGTTCTTGACGGCGTCCAGCCCGAAACGAATCTTCCCTGGACGCTCCGCACCCGGCGTGTGGATTACGCGGAAATCGTGGCCCGACTCGTTGACGTCGGGCGGCAGCACCTCGATCCCCATGTCCTCGCACTGCGCGACGAAGAACGGGACCTTGTCCTTGGTCTGCATGACCGAGGAGATCAGCGCCGCCATGTACTCCGCCGGATAGTTGGCCTTGAGCCACGCCGTGCGGTACGAAATCAGCGCGTAGCAAGCGGCGTGCGAGCGGTTGAAGGAGTAGTCGGCGGCCGCCTCGTTCGCCGCCCACAGCTCCTGGATCACGCGCTCGTCGGTGCCGGTGCGGCGTGCACCCTCGACGAAACGGTCCTTCAGCTGCGCCATCTTGTCGCGCAGCTTCTTGCCGATCGCCTTGCGCAGATCGTCGGCTTCGGCGCCGGAAAAGCCGGCGATCTCCTTGGCGATCTGCATCGACTGCTCCTGGTAGATGATCACGCCGTAGGTCGATTCGGTGATCGGCCGTAGCCGCTCGTCGAGGTACTCGACCGCCTGAGGGTTGCGCTTGTTGCGGGCGTAGGTGTCGATGTGGCGCATCGCCCCCGGCCGGTAAAGGGCGACGAGCGCGACGAGGTCGTTGAACTCCGTGGGACGCACCTTGCGCAGCGCCTCGCGCATGCCCTCCGATTCGAACTGGAAGACCCCGATCGAATCGCCGCGGGCGAGCATCTCGTAGGTCTTGCGATCGTCGAGGGGCAGCCTCGCCATGTCCGGCCGCTCACCCGTGGACTGCTCGATGATGTCGAGCGCCGACTCGATTACGTCGAGGTTGCGCAGCCCGAGGAAGTCCATCTTCAAGAGGCCGATCTCCTCGAGCGGCTTCATCGAGTACTGGGTGACGATCCGGTAGCGGCGCTCACCGTCGCCGCCGCGCGTGTCCTCCGCGAGCTGCAGCGGGACGATCTCGGTGAGCGGCCGGTCGGCGATCACCACTGCGGCGGCATGGATCGAGTTGTTGCGGACGATCCCTTCCAGGCCCTTGGCGGTGTCGATGATGCGACGCGCGTCCGGCTCGGTCTCGTAGACGCGGCGAAGATCGGGTTCCTCGGCGAGGTATTCATCGAAACTCTTGGTGCGCCCCATCACCGGCTCGGGGATCAGCTTCGCTAAGCGATCGCCGGTGGCGTAGTCGTAACCGAGCACTCGGGCCGCGTCGCGGGTGGCTGCCCGCGGCAGCATGCGGCCGAAGGTGATGATCTGGGCAACGCGGTCGCGACCGTACTTCTCGGCCACGTAGTCGATCACGCGTTCGCGGCCCTTGACCGAGAAGTCGATGTCGATGTCGGGCATCGAGACGCGCTCGGGATTGAGGAAGCGCTCGAACAGCAAGCCGTAGGCGAGCGGATCGACGTCGGTGATCTCCAGGCAGTAGGCGACGATCGAGCCGGCCGCCGAACCGCGACCAGGACCTACCGCGATGCCGTTCTGCTTGGCGAAGCGGACGAAGTCCCAGACGATCAGGAAGTACGCGCTGAAGCCCATCCGGTCGATCACCGCGAGCTCGTACTCGAGCCGCTCCCGCGCTTCGGCCGGTGGCGGCTCGCCGTAGCGCTTGCGCAGACCGGCCTCGGCGAGCTCCCGCAGGTACGCGCTCTCACTCTTGCCATCCGGGGTCGGGAAGCGCGGCAGCAGCATCTTCCCGAGCTCCAGCTCGACCTCGCAGCGCTCGGCGATCTCCAAGGTCGAGGCGATCGCTTCCGGCAGATCGGCGAACGCTCGCTCCATCTCCGAAGAGTCCTTCAAGTAGAACTCGTTGGTCTCGAAGCGCAGCTTCGGATTGGCCAGCGTGCTCTTGGTCTGCACGCACAGCAGCGCCTGGTGGTTGTCGTAGTCCTCGCGACGCAGGTAGTGGACGTCGGCGGTAGCGACCAGCGGTCGGCCGACCTCGCGCGCGATCCGGACGATTCCCTGGTTCGCCTTCTCCTGCGCGGCGATGCCGTTGCGCTGGATCTCGAAGTAGACGTTCTCGGGACCGAAGATCTGCAGCAGGTCGTCGACGTGAGCGCGCGCCTCGGCTGGGTTGTCGTCGACCAGCCGGCGGCAGAAGCGCGACTGCAAGCAGCCGGTAAGCACGATCACGCCCTTGCTGTGGCGCTCCAGAAGCGCAAGGTCGACGTTCGCCTTGCCGCGCTTGTAGCCCTCGAGGAAGCTGGCCGAGGAGAGCTTGACGAGGTTGCGGAACCCCTCGTCAGTGGCCGCCAACAGCGTCAGGTGATTGCGCTCGTAGCGCAGCGCCTTGCTGCGCACGTCGTCGACCAGGTACGCCTCGAGACCCAGGATCGGCTTGATGCCGTGCCGCTTGCACGCCTGATAGTGCTCGACCGCGCCGTTCAGTACGCCGTGGTCGGTGAGCCCGAGCGCCGGTTGCTCGAAGGCCGCCGCACGCTCCGCGAGCTGGTCGATCCGACAGGCGCCGTCGAGCAGCGAATACTCGGAGTGGACGTGCAGATGGACGCAGCTCACTGCGTCGGCGAGTGTACGACCGGTATAAGACGTCTAACGATGATGCGCCAGGGCCCGATTCCGCTGTTCGTGCACGGGTTGCTCGAGTACCTCGGTGGCATCGCCTTCCTCGCGGCGCCGATCGTCCTCGACTTCAAGGCGGGGGCGGCGATCGGGCTCTCGCTGGTGATCGGTGTCGCGATGCTGGTGATCGCAGCCGTCTCCGAGGGGCCGACCGGGCTCGTCTCTCAGCTACCGCGTTCCGCGCACCTGGTGCTCGACGTGCTGATCGCGATTGCAGCGATCGCGCTGCCGGTGCTCGCCGGCTTCTCCGACGAGCGCAACGCGACCGCCTTCTTCATGGTCGCCGGCGTGCTCTATCTGTTGATCGCGATCGGGACGCGTTTCCGTCCGCGCGCTCAGGGCTGAAGTGCCCGCCGCGCGGTGCGTGCGCCGGCAACGGCCAGCAGCGTCGCGGCGAGTGCAGCACCGAGCGCCAGGCGGTGGCGACCGAGCCAGCGACGAGCGAGCCGCCGCGCGATGCGCACGGTGATCCAGCCGACGAGCGCGTAGGCGTCGCGCCGCGCGTTCACCGCTTGACCTCCGGTTCCCGCCCCGCGCGCGCGGCTTCGCTGCGCAACCGGTGTGCCATCCGCGACTGCAGCGTAAACAGTTCGATGAAGCCGGGGGCTGCGTGCTGCGAGAAAAGGCCGCCGGACTCACCGAACGTCGCTAACGCGGGGTCATAGAGGGCGTTCGGCGAGCTGCGCGCAACCGGCCGCACCGAACCCTTGTAAAGCCGCACGGTGACGCTGCCGGTGACCTGCTCGTTGACCGAGTCCATGTACGCGTTGAGGTCAGCCAG
Source organism: Thermoleophilum album (assembly GCF_900108055.1). Classification (GTDB taxonomy): domain Bacteria; phylum Actinomycetota; class Thermoleophilia; order Solirubrobacterales; family Thermoleophilaceae; genus Thermoleophilum; species Thermoleophilum album. Next base: position 596,658 of record NZ_FNWJ01000002.1, read on the forward strand.
CAGCGGCTCGTACCAGAGGCCCGCATAAACCAGCCACGACCACTGCTCCTCGAGTACCGGCTTCAAGCGATTCTGGAGACCGGTCGAGACGAGCTTCTCGAGCTCCCGGTGGGCACACAGGAGGATCGCCGCGGCCGGCACCTCGTAGAGATCGCGGACCTTCAAGCCCACCACCCGGTCCTCGATGTGGTCGACGATCCCCACACCGTGGCGGGCACCGATCTCGGTCGCGCGCTGCAGCAGCTCGACGAGACCCAGTCGCTCGCCGTCGAGCGCCACCGGGCAGCCGCGTTCGAACTCGACCACCAGATCCTGGGGTTCGTCGGGTGCCTTGCGCGGGTCCGTTACCAGCGTGATCGCGTCGTCCGGCGTCGGCTCAGTCAAGTCCTCGATGCGGCCGCCCTCCGACGAGCGGCCCCAGAGGTTGTCGTCGATCGAGTAGGGCGGCGCCTCGCTGCCGCCCTTCACCGGGATACCGTGCTCGCGCGCGTAACGGATCTCCTCCTCCCGGCCCATCTGCCAACTGCGCACGGGCGCCACGATCTTCAGGTCGGGCGCGAGCGCAAGTACCGTCGACTCGATGCGCACCTGGTCGTTGCCCTTGCCGGTGCACCCGTGTGCGATCGCGTCGCAGCCGTGCGCACGGGCCTGCTCGACAGCGATGCTCGCGATCAGCGGTCGGCCGAGCGCGGTGAACAGCGGATAGCCACCGCCGTACAGCGCATTGGCTTTGATCGCCGGCAGCACGTACTCGTAAGCGAAGCGCTCGCGAGCGTCGATCAGCAGCGCCTCAACGGCACCGAACTGCAGTGCCTTGCCGCGCACCACCTCGAAATCTTCGCCCGGTTGGCCCAGATCGACGGTAAGCGCGACGACCTCGGCCCCGTACTCCTCCTGGATCCACTTGAGCATCACGCTGGTGTCGAGGCCGCCCGAGTAGAGCAACAGCACGCGGCCGACCTCCCCCGGCGCGGCCTCGTAGCTCGCGCGCTGCACGACCCGTCGGTCGCCGTTACCGTCGCCGCTCACTCGGTTCATCGGCTCGGCAAGCTAACAGCCGAGCGCGCGCGGAGGCTCAGCCACCGCGCAGCCGGGCGAGCCGCGCGTGCGCGCAAGCTCAGCCACCGAGCAGCCGGGCGAGCCGTGCGAGCGCCTCGTCGAGCTGCTGCTCGCTGATCACGAGCGGCGGCACCAGGCGAACGGTGGTGGGACCGGTGGCGTTCAGCACCAGGCGCTGCTCGTACAGCGCCCTTTCGACCAAGGCCGGGGCGTCTTCGATCTCGAAGGCGAGCATCAGGCCGCGCCCCCGCACCGCGAGCCCGAGCGACGCGAGCCCTGCCCGCAAGCGCTCGCCGCGATCACGCACGCCCCGCAGGAAGGCGACGTCGTCGACGACGTCGAGCACGGCGTTCGCGACCGCGCAAGCCAGGGCGTTGCCACCGAAGGTCGAGCCGTGGTCGCCGGGCTGAAGGGCCTCGCGCAGCGCCGGCCGGGTGATGCAGGCGCCGATCGGGAAGCCCCCGCCGAGCCCCTTAGCGAGGCACAGCACGTCCGGTTCGACGGCGACCTCCTCGTGGTGGTAGGCGAACAGCGATCCGGTGCGGCCGATGCCGCATTGCACCTCGTCGAAGACGAGCAGCGCTCCTTGCTCGTCGCAGGCCGCGCGGGCTGCCGCGAGCACCTCGGACGCGATCGGATGGACGCCGGCCTCGCCCTGAACGGGCTCCACCAGGACCGCCGCGCAGCGCTCGTCAACGAGCGCGCGGAGGGCCTCCGGATCGTCGCGGGGAGCCACCCGCACACCCGGCACGAGCGGCGCGAACGGCTCTTGCTTGGCGGGTTGCGGAGTTACCGACAGGGCCCCGAAGGTACGACCGTGGAAGGCGCCCTCCAAAACCACGAAATCGCCGCCCGGGCGGGCGCGACGCGCGAGCTTAAGGGCACACTCGATCGCCTCCGCGCCGGAGTTGCAGAAGAAGACGCCGCCGCCCAGCGAGCGGCGCGCCAGGCGTTCGGCCAACCGCACCATTGGCTCTGTGTAAAAGAAGTTCGAGACGTGCCACAGGCGCTCTCCTTGAGCGCGCAGCGTCGCTACCAGCAGCGGGTGGGCGTGACCCAGCTGCGTGGTAGCGATGCCGGCGAGGAGGTCGATGTACTCGTTGCCGTCGGCGTCCCACAACAGGGCGCCCGCGCCGCGCACGAACTCGATGTCGAAGCGGCGGTAGGTCGGCAACAGCCACTCGGCACCCGCGGGCGCCCGCGCGGAGCGCTCCGAAGTTGACGTCTCGGGAGATCGCTGGCGGCTCACGAGCCTCCCTCCCGGCTGGTCATTGGGCCTCCCGACCGAGGGTGATCTTGGTACCGATGCCGGTGTCAGTGAACAGCTCCAACAGCAGCGAGTGCGCGACCCGGCCATCGATGATGTGGGCGCTCTCGACGCCGGCCTCGAGCGCACGTAGGCACGCTTCGAGCTTCGGGCGCATACCGCCGGAGACCGACGGTAGTCGCGCCCGCACCTCGGCGGCGGTCGCCTCGGAGATCGTTGAGTCCGGATCGTCGGGATCGGCCCGCCAGCCCTCGACGTCGGTGAGAAACACGAGCTTGTAGGCACCGAGCGCTGCCGCCACTGCCCCGGCGGCAGCGTCGGCGTTGATGTTGTAGGAGCGACCCTCGGCGTCGGAGCCGACCGACGCCACGACCGGGATGAAGTTCTCCGCGATGTCGTTCAGAACCTCGGTGTCGACGCGCTCGATCTCACCGACGAAGCCGATGTCGGCACCACCAGGACCGAGCTGCTTACGCACCCGAAACAGCAAGCCGTCGTCCCCGCACAGGCCCACCGCCGGCTGACCGTGCCGGTTGATGCGCAGGACGATGTCCTTGTTCTGCTTGCCGACGAGCACCATCTTCGCGATCTCCACCGTCTGCTCGTCGGACACCCGCAAACCCTCGACGAACCGCACCTCGAGACCGAGGCGCTCCATGTAGCGCGTGATGTCGGGACCGCCACCGTGAACGACGATCGGGTTCATCCCGACGTACTTGAGGAGCACGACGTCGCGCGCGAACTCCTCGCGCAGGTGTGCCTCGGTCATCGCCGCGCCGCCGTACTTGATAACCACCGTGCGTCCGTGGAACTGACGGATGTAGGGCAGTGCCTCAAGCAGCGTGGCGACGTCGCGCCCAGCTGCCGACCGTGCTCTCGACTCGCCTATGGCCTTCTACCTCCGCGCTTTCGCTCTAGGTCGTGTACTCGGCGTTGATCCGCACATACTCGTGGCCGAGGTCGCTGAAGAACAGCTCCGTCGCGCCGCCGCTGCCCGGGACCCGCAGCTCAAGCTCGACTTCGCGCTGTGCGAAGGCGCGCTCGAGGCTCTCCAGCAGGCGTCCGTCGAGCGGTACCGCGACGCCGGCACTGGCCGCCGGAATGCCCTCCACCTCGATGTCCACGAGACCAGGAGCTCGGCGTTCAGCGAGCGCTTGCCCCGCTGCCTGAAGGATCCGCCCGACGTTCGGGTCGGCGCCCGCGAGCGCGGTCTTCACGAGCGGCGACTCGGCGACCGCACGGGCGACCGGCTCGACTAGCTCCGGCGCACCTTGCACCACCACGCGGGCGACCCGCTCGGTCCCCTCACCGTCGGCGACGATCTCCAGCGCCAGCTGGCGGAAGAGCGCGTCGAGCGCCTCCCCGAGGCGCACCTCCGCTTCGCTCTCGAACGTCACTTCGACACCGCTCGCCCCACTGGCCAGCAGGAACACGCTGTCGCTGGTCGAGAGCTGACCATCGACCGAGATGCGCTCGAAGGAGCGCCGCACGCAGACGGTCGTGAGTAGTTCCAGCGACTGGGGTGCGACGCGCGCGTCGGTTTCGCAGAAGCAGAGCATCGTCGCGAAGCGGGGAGCGATCATGCCGGCCCCCTTCGCCTGGGCCGCGAGCCGCACGCGCCCTCCTGGCAGGTCGACCTCCAGACACGCCCGTTTCGGCCAGCGGTCGGTGGTCATGATCGACCGCGAAAAGGCGTCGGCATCGGCCGCGAGCGCCCCGCAAGCGCGCTCCACACCGGCCAGGAGCAGCTCCTGTGGGAGCGGCCGGCCGATCACGCCGGTGGCGGCGCACCCGACGCGGCTGGGCGCAACCCCTAAATGTTCGGCGAGCGCTCGCTGGGCTGCGCGAGCGGCGCGCAGCCCCTCATCGCCGAGCGCGACGTTGGCGTTCCCCGAGTTGACGACGATGCCACGCAGGCGGCCGCGATCGGCCTCGCGGCTCACCGTCACCGGCGCTCCGACCACCGCGTTGGCGCAGAAGCGCGCACTCGACACGGCGTCGTCGCGATCGCAGACCAGCACACCGACGTCGAGCTCTCCACCGGGCTTGATCCCCGCCGCGACGCCGGCACTGCGGAAGCCGGCAGGCAACGCCGTCGGCTCGAGCTCACGCACGTGATCGGGCCGTTCGACCCAACGTGAGCGGAAGAAGGTGGGCGATGCCTGCTCGGGGTTGGCCGCCGCCACCGCTAAGCGAGCCCGCTCGTCTCGGGCAGCCCGAGCATCAGGTTGAGGCACTGAACGGCTTGCCCTGCCGCACCCTTCCAGAGATTGTCGATCGCGCCGAAGGCGATTACCCGCCCGTGCGCGTCGGTGGTGGCGTAGACCCGGCAGCGGTTGGTCTCGTGTACGTCGCGTGTGCCGGGTGCCGACCGGGCAAGCTCGACGAACGGCTCGGCCGCGTAGCTGCGCTGGTAGAGAGCGCTCAGCTCCTCCGCCGAGATCGGCTCCGCGAGCTCCGCGTAGCAGCTCGCGATCAGCCCCTGGTCGACGGGAACGAGGTGCGGTACGAAGGTGATCGCAAGCTGCGGGCCGAGCTGCTCTTCGAGTTCCGCGCTGTGTCGATGTCCCTCCACCTTGTAGGGCTTCACGTTCTCGGCAACGGCGACGAAGTGCGTCGCGGCGGTCGGCTCGCGACCGGCGCCGGAGACCCCCGACTTGGCGTCCACGAACACGCTCCGTAGCCGCTCGCGCAGCGGCCAAAGGGCAAGCAAGGTGGCGGTCGGATAGCAACCGGGCGCTGCGACCAGCCGCGCACCTCTGATCTCCTCGCGGTAGACCTCCGGCAGGCCGTAGACCGCTTCTTCGATCAGCTCCGGATGGGGGTGCTCGCCGTACCACCGGCGGTAGCGGTCGAGCTCGAGACGGAAGTCAGCGGAGAGGTCGACCACCTTCAGCCCGCGCTCGATGAGCGCGGCGACCACCGCTGCCGAGGCGCCGTGCGGCAACGCCACGAGCGCGACGTCGGCACGCTCGGCGACACCGTCGGGGTCGAACGCCACGAGCTCGGCCGACACGCCGTAGCGGGGGTAGAGATCATCCAAGCGACGTCCGACGTCACTGCGCGCGCAGGCGACGGTGAGCTCGAGCGTCGGGTGGCGCTCGACGATCGCGCAACACAGCGCGCCGGCGAAGCCGCTGGCGCCGACCACCGCGCAGCGCACCGGCTCAGCCACGGATGCGCCCTCCAAGCGCCTCCAGCCGCGCCACCGCCCGCGCGCGCACCGAGGCGGCGTCCTCGTCGGTCAAGGTGCGGTCGGGGGCGCGCAGCACGATGCGCATCGCGACCGACTTGTGCCCCTCCGGTATCTGCGCGCCCCGGAAGACGTCGAAGACGCGCACCTCCTCGACCAACTCGCCGCCGGCCTCGCGCAGCGCGTCGAGGAGCTGGGCGGCCGGCACCGACTCCGGCACGACCACCGCCAGATCCTCGACCACCGCCGGAAAGCTCGGTAGCGGGCGGAATCGCGGCTGGCGTTGCGCCGCGAGCTGCGCGAGCGCGTCGAGGTCGAGCTCCAGGCAACCGACCGTCGGTTGCCGGGCGGCGGCGGTGCCGAGCTCGAGGTCGCGGACCAACTGGGGGTGCAGCTCGCCCACCAAGCCGAGGGTCTCGCCGTCGGCGACGACCTGCGCTGCACGGCCGGGGTGCAGGAAGGAGTACTCGCCGACCACGAACGTCGCCTCAACCCCCGCTGCCGCGAGCAGCGCTTCGGCCAACGCCTTGATCGCGAAGAAATCGGCCGAGCGGGCCGCGGTCCGCCAACCGCGCGGGCCGAGTTCGCTAGCCACCACGCCGACGTGCAGTCGCTCCCGTGCCGGCTCGGCGCCGTTTGGCGCTCCAGCGATCGTCCGCAGCGGTCCGCTGAAGACCCGCGCGACTTCGAACAGCGCAACATCCGGACGCCCGCGCGCGGCGTTGCGCTGCAGTGACTCCAGCAGCCCCGGCAGCAGGAGCGGCCGCAGCACGCTCTGTTCTTCGCTCAGCGGGTTGTGTAGAGCGATCGCGTGGTCGTCGAGCCCGAGCCTCGCCAGCAGCCGCGGCGCGACGAAACTGAAGTTGATCGCCTCCAACAGTCCGCGGTCGCGCAGAAGATCCTCGAGTCTCCGCCGCAGCCGCTGGGCGGCGCTCAGGCGACCGACCGCTGCCCGCCGCGCCGGCAAGGTCGTCGGCAGCTTGTCGAGCCCGTGGATGCGCGCGACCTCTTCGACCAGGTCGACCTCGCGCTGGACGTCGCCGTCGCGCCACCATGGCACCTCGACAAGGAGCGACGGCTCCGCGCTATCGGCAGGGCCCGCGGCGGGCGCCGGGTCGGCGGGCGCTGCGCCGACAAAACCGAGCCGCGCGAGGATCTCCCGCGCCCTCTCGGGGGCGATCTCCTCGCCCAGCAGGCGGCGTAACCGGCGGTGGCGGAAGCGCACGCGCCGAGGCTCGGCGGGCTGCGGATAGCGGTCGAGCGTACCGGGCCGCAGCCGCGCCCCGCAGATCTCCACCAACAGCTTGGAGGCGGCACGCAGAGCGATTTCTGCGAGCGTCGGATGAAGCTGCTTCTCGAAGCGATTGCTGGCCTCGGTGCGCAGACCCAGGCGCGCTTCGCTGCGCAGGATGTCGGAGCCAATCCAGGTCGCCGACTCGAGCAGCACACGACGGGTGTCGGCACGCACCTCGGTCCGTTCACCGCCCATGATCCCCGCGATCGCGGCCGGGCCCGCAGCGTCACAAACGAGCGTCGTGCCTTCCGGCAAAAAGCGCTCTTGGCCGTCGAGCGTGACGATCCGCTCCCCGCCGGCACGGGCCGGCCGCACCTCGATCCGGCGCTCGGCCAGCCGTTCCAGGTCGAACGCGTGCAGCGGCTGTGCGAGCAGCAGCATTAGGTAGTTGGTGATGTCGACGACGTTCGCGATCGGCCGCATCCCGCAGGCGAGCAGCCGCTGCTTGAGCCACAGGGGCGAGGGGGCGACCGTGACGTCCTCGAAAACGCGCGCCGCGAAGCGCAGGCAGGCAGCGTCGGGGGCCAGTTCGACGGCGGCTGCCTCCGCCACGTCGGTGAGCTGCTGGTCGGGTTCGGCATCCCAGGTGAGCACCGAGTCATCGAGCGGGGCGCCGAACAGAGCGTGCAGTTCGCGCGCGACGCCGAGCACGCCGAGACAGTCCGGTCGGTTGGGAGAGACCTCGAGCTCGAGTACCTCGTCGCGCAGCGGAACGACCTCCTGGAGCGGCTGACCAGGTCGCAAACCGTCGCTGGCATCGAGCTCCACGATGCCGCTGTGGTCGTCCCCGAGGCCGAGCTCGTCCTCGGCCAAGATCATGCCCTCGGAGCGGACACCGCGTAGTTCCGCGGCGCGCAGTTCCCGACCGTCCGCCAGCCGCGCGCCCGGTAGTGCAACCGGCACGAGCAACCCGTCGCGGACGTTGGGGGCACCGCAAACGATCGTTCGCCGCTCGACACCGACGTCGACCACGCACACGCGCAGGCGATCGGCGTTGGGATGCGGCTCCACACGCTCCACGCGACCGACCACGTAGTTGTCAGTCGATTCGAGGCCGAAGCGATCGATGCGCGCGACCTCGAGTCCGGCCAGCGACAAGCGCTCGGCGATCTCCTCGGCCGTGACGCCGGGATCGCAGAGCGAGCGCAGCCACGACAACGGAACCCTCATCGCGAAACCTCGCCCCCAGCACTCGTCTCAGGGACCGGCGCAGGACTCATCTCAGGCTCCGAACTGCTCCAGGAAGCGCGCGTCGTTGTCGAACAGGAGGCGCAGGTCCGGCACGCCGTAGCGCAGCATCGCGATGCGGTCGATCCCGAGCCCGAAGGCGAACCCCTGCACACGCTCGGGGTCGTAGCCGCGGTCGCGCACGAACTCGAAAACGTTGGGGTCGACCATCCCGGCACCCAGGATCTCGATCCAGCCGGAGCCCTTGCAGATCCGGCAGGGCGAGCCGTCGCGGGTACACGCGAAACAGGAAACGTCAACCTCCACACTCGGCTCGGTGAACGGGAAGTAGCCGGCGCGCAGCCGAATCTCCCGGTCAGGGCCGAAGACCGCGCGCGCGAACTCCAGCAGCACACCCTGGAGGTCGGCGAGCGTGATGTCCTCGTCGACCGCCAAACCCTCGAGCTGATGGAACATCGGCGTGTGCGTGGCGTCGGAATCGCGGCGGTAGACGCGCCCCGGCACGACGACGTAAAGGGGCGGCCCCTCCGCCTCCATCGCCCGGATCTGCATCGGCGAGGTGTGAGTGCGCAGAACGACCTCGCCGTCGAGGTAGAAGGTGTCCATCGTCGTCCGCGCCGGATGACCGGGCGGAATGTTGAGGGCCGTGAAGTTGTAATAGTCGTACTCGACCTCCGGGCCCTCGAGCACCTTGAAGCCGAGGCCGAGGAAGACGTCCTCGAGCAGGCGTCGCGTCTCGCTGACGATGTGCAGACGGCCGAGCGGCTGCGGTGGATCGCCGGGGAGGGTCACGTCAACCCGGTCGGCGGATAGGCGTTGCTCGAGTTCACGCCGCTCGAGCTCGCCGCCGCGTTCGTCGAGCAGAGCCTCGAGCTCTCGGCGCGCAGCGTTCGCCTGCTTGCCGACCTCCGCGCGGCGTTCGGGGGGCAGCGAGCCGATCGAGCGCAAAAGCTGCGAGAGCTCGGACTTGCGGCCCAAGTAGCGGACGCGCAGGTCCTCCAACTCGGCAAGGCTCGCGGCGGCCCGAATCGCCCGCTTGGCCTCCTCGACCAAGCGAGCCGGATCAAACCGCTCCGCTACCTCTGCCATGTCCAGGATCCTATTTGGCCATGCGCGCGGCCAAGCAAAGTGCGGCCCCGGCCGGGGCAGTCAACGGGGAGATCTGCGCTGCGCCTCATAAAGCGCGACGGTCGCGGCCATCGCGACGTTCAGCGAGTCGCCCTTAACGGGGATTCGCGCGACCGCGTCGGCCTGCTCGCGGAGCGCTCGCGACACGCCGCTGCGCTCGGCCCCCACGCAGATCGTCAGCGGCGGTGTGAGGTCACATTCCCAGATCGGCAGATCGCCGTGTGCGTCGAGCACAACCAAGCGACCTTCTGGTGGCCCCTCCACGCATGCTGGCGGCGCGGAGAACAGCGCGCCCATCGATGCCCTCACCGCCTTCGGCGCGAACGGGTCTGCGCACCCTGGGCCAAGCAGCACGACGCCCCCGAACGCGTGCGCGGAGCGAATGCATGCGCCAACGTTTCCCGGATCCCTAACGCCGTCGAGGTAGAGGCGCGTGGGCGCGCTGTCGGGCTCGCCCCAGCGGCGTCGGAAGACGGCCAGCACGCGCGTGCCCGAGCCGAGCGCGCTGACTTCGGCGAGCAGCGTCGGCTCGACGTCGACGCCGGCGCGCAACAGGTGAAGCAGCTCCCAACCGGCTTCGCAGCCGGCCTCCACGAGGTCCTCGCCCTCGGCAACGAAGGCGTCGCAACGTTCGCGCCAGCGCCGGTCCCTGAGCTTGCGTACCAGCTTCAGCGTCGGGTTGGCGCGCGACGTGATCACGCGCGCGCGAGGCTAACGCCGCCTTCGCACAGCTAGATCAGGCGCCCGCCGCCGCGCGCGCACGCTCGGCGAGGTGACGGAAGGCTTCGGGATCGCGCACCGCGATGTCGGCTAGGACTTTCCGATCGAGCTCGATACCAGCGCCCTTCAAGCCGTGCATGAAGATGCTGTAACTGAGGCCGTGCTGGCGCGCCGCGGCATTGATGCGGACGATCCACAGGCGCCGGAAGTCGCGCTTGCGATTGCGCCGATCCCGATAGGCGTAGCGATCGGCCTTGAGCAGCGCCTCCTTGGCGCGCTTGTAGCTGCTCTTGGCCTGGCCGCGATAGCCCTTGGCTCGCTCGAGCGCCGCACGGCGCTTCTTGCGCGCGTGAACCGATCGCTTCACCCGCATAACGCCACCGACCCCTCAGATACCGAGCAGCCGCTTGACGGTGCGGCGGTCCTGCGGACTGACCACCAAAGCCTTGGCGAGCCGCCGCTTGCGGCGCGGGCGCTTCTTGCCGAGGTTGTGACTCGTCATCGCGTGCCGACCGACGAGCTTGCCCGACCCGGTCTTGCGGAAGCGCTTCTTGGCGCCGGAATGGGTCTTGATCTTGACCTTCGGCATCGCAACCGGCCATTCAAGCAGACTTCGCGCGATCCTTGCGCTTGAGCGGGGCCAGCAGCATCGTCATGTTGCGCCCGTCCTGGGCCGGCTGCTGCTCGACGACCCCGAGGTCGGCGACGTCTTCCGCGAGCTTGCGCAGCAGCGCCTCGCCGCGCTCGGGGTGGGTCTGCTCGCGACCCCGGAACATGATCGTCACCTTCACCCGATCGTCCCGCTCGAGGAAGCGGCGAACGTGCCCCATCTTCGTTTCGTAGTCACGTTGCGCGATCTTCGGGCGCAGCTTGATTTCGCGCACGTGCACCTGCTTTTGATGCCGCCGCGCGGCCTTGCGCTTCTGCTCCTGCTCGTAGCGGTACTTCGAGTAGTCGAGGACTCGCACCACCGGCGGGCGCGCCTGGGGCGCGACCTCGACTAAGTCGAGCGAGCGCTCGCGCGCGTAGCGCAGGGCTTGATCGGTCGGGACGATCCCGACCTGCTGGCCGCGCTCGTCGATGAGCCGCACCTGCGGCACGCGAATCCGCTCGTTGATGCGCGTCTCGTCGCGCTCGGGCGGGCGCCGATCGAACTTCTTTGGGACCGGCACTAGGCGATCTGCACGTCGAAGCGTTCGCTCAACTCAGGTCCACCGGCTCGAGGAGGGCACGGGCACGTCTCACAGGCGAAGGACGTGCGTGTCGCGAGGAGTGCCCTGCATCGGTGCGCGCGAGTATAACGGCGCCTCGTCACTCCCGCGCCCTCTCGGCGTAGGCACGTGCGCGCTCCGCGACGAAAGCTTCCAGCGGCACGCGCCCGACGTCCCCGCGCCCGCGCCGACGCACCGCAACCGTACGCTCTCGCTCCTCGGCATCGCCGACGACGAGCATGTAGGGCACCTTCTGCAGCTCGGCGGCCCGGATCTTGCGGCCGACCGATTCGCTGCGCTCGTCGACCTCTGCCCGCAGCCCCTCTGCACGTAGTCGCTCTGCGACCGTGCGGGCATACGCGAGATGCCGATCGGCGACCGGTAGCACCGCCACTTGCAAAGGTGCCAGCCAAAACGGGAAGTCCCCCCCGTAGTGCTCGATCAGTATGCCGATGAAGCGCTCGAATGAACCCATGAGGGCGCGGTGGATCATCACCGGGCGGTGCTCGGCGTTGTCGTCCCCCACGTAGGTCAGCGCGAACCGCTCGGGCATTTGGTAGTCGAGCTGGATTGTCCCGAGCTGCCAGCCTCGACCGAGCGCATCGGTCATGTGGAGATCGATCTTGGGACCGTAGAAGGTCCCCTCGCCCGGATCGATTCGGTAGTCGAGGCCCCGCGCCTCGAGCGCCGAGCGCAGGGCACCCTCGGCGCGGTCCCACAACTCGTCGCTGCCGATGCGCTGCGGCGGTCTCGTCGAGAGGTGGGCACGCGGTTCGAAGCCGAACAGCTGGTAAAGGTCGAAGGCGAACTCCAGACAGGCGAGCACCTCGTCGCGGACCTGCTCCTCCCGGCAGAAGATGTGCGCATCGTCCTGCGTGATGTGACGCACCCGCAGGAGACCGTGGAGCGTCCCGCTCGGCTCGTGGCGGTGAACGAGCCCCTGTTCGGCGAACCTCAGTGGCAGGTCACGGTAGGAGCGGCGCTCGCGCCGGTAGATCTGGATGTGGGCGGGGCAGTTCATCGGCTTCAGCCCCATCGGCCTGCCCTCCACCTCGGTGAAGTACATGTTGTCGCGGAACTTCTGCCAATGCCCCGACTGCTTCCAAAGTTCGCGGTCGTAGAGGATCGGGGTGCGCACCTCCAGGTAGCCGCGGCGACTGTTCTCCTCGCGCCATAGGCGGGTCAACTCGTTCCAAACGGCGGTTCCGCGCGGCAACCAGAAGGGCGAGCCGGGCGACAGCTCGGAGAGCATGAAGAGGCCGAGCTCGCGGCCCAGACGGCGATGGTCGCGGGCCTTCGCCAGCTCGATGCGCGCGAGGTGCTGCTCGAGGTCGCGCTTGCGAAAGAAGGCCGTGCCGTAGATGCGCGTGAGCTGCTTCCGGCTGGGATCTCCGCGCCAGTAAGCGCCTGCGACGGAGGTCAGCTTGAAGGCACCGATCCTGCCCGTGGATGGGCCGTGTGGACCGCGGCAGAGGTCGAGGAACGGCCCGTTGCGGTACAGCGAGACCGTCTCGACGCCTTGCTCCCGCACGAGATCGTCGATCAATTCGACCTTGTACTGCTGCCCCGCGCGCTCGAACAGCTCGCGCGCCTCGGCCGCCGGCATTTCGATCCGCTCGAACGGTTCGTCGGCCGCCACGTGCTCGCGCATCCGCTCTTCGATGCGCGGCAGATCGTCGACTGTGACGGTGACGCCGGGCGGGAACTCGAAGTCGTAGTAGAAGCCGTCCTCGATCGGCGGACCGATCGCGACCTTCGTGCCGGGCCACAGCTCGAGCACCGACTCGGCGAGCACGTGCGCGGCATCGTGGCGGATCAGCCACAGCGGCCCCAGGGTGTCCTCCGCACTGCGCTCGGTGAGGATCTCGATGCGATCCCCGTCACGCAAGGGCAGCGCCAGGTCTTGGACGAAGCGCTGCCCGTCGCGCTCGATGCGCACCGCTAGCGCCGCCCGCGCCAGTCCCGCACCGATCGCAGCGGCGGCGTCGGCACCGGTCGCGCCCTCTGCGAGCGCTAGCGCAGTGCCGTCCGGCAAGTACACGGTCATGGCGCGTCAGCTAGTCGTCGAGCTCGACGATGCTGCCGGGGACGATCTCGTCGCGCCGCTCGCGGCCAAGCCGCACCCAGGCCTTGCGGCCTCCGTCGTAATCGCGCGCGAGAACCACGAGCTCGGCCTCCTCGCCAGCGACCCGGCAGCGGCGACCATCGGGCTGTTCGCGGCCCAACCAGACCCGTACGAACGGGTTCGCCGCGAGCTCCTCGCGCACCGTGGTGGGATCGCTGTGTCCCGGGTAGAGCCGGGTGTCTGGCGGCAGGGTGAGCAACACGTCGACGACCGAGCGCCGCAGATCTTCGTAACCGCTTGCGCCCGGCGCACGAACGCCGCCGACCGAACCCTTGAACAGCGTGTCGCCGGTGAAGGCGACCCCGTCGACCACGAACGCCAGCATCCCGTCGGTGTGCCCGGGCGTGTGCAGGGCGACCACTGGAATCCCGTCGAACTCGTGGCGCCCGGGCTCGAGCGCCTCTACGCCACGATCGATCCGCGCGGCCTCCCGCGGATGCGCGTAGGCCGCCTCAAAGTCGAGCGCTTCGCGCAGCTCGTCGAGCGCCGCGACGTGATCGTGGTGGTGGTGAGTCAACAGCGCCGCCACCACCCGCAAG